>JAEEMP010000014.1 GCA_016283275.1 Lachnospiraceae bacterium | reverse complement strand
CGGAGATTTTGAAGATCCGTTACACGATAACGGATATAAGGAACTTTATACAAGATGGTTTGAATGGGCTTGCTTTTTACCGATGTTTAGGTGCCACGGGACCGACTGCGACAGAGAGCTCTGGGCATTCGGAGATAAGGGCGATATGTTTTACGATGCAATGGTTAAGACGGATCATCTCCGTTACGAGCTTATGCCTTACATTTATTCGGAAGCGGGAAAAGTATGGCTTAAGGATGCATCGCTCATAAAGAATCTTTCTTTTGCTTTTCCGGATGATAAGAATATATGGGATATAACGGATCAGTATATGTTCGGAGAAAGCCTTATGGTCTGCCCCGTAATAAACCCCATGTACTTTTTGCCGGGAAATAAGATGCTCGACGCAAAGAACGCAAGAAGCGTCTACTTACCGGGCGGGACCGACTGGTACGATTTTTATAGCGGAAAGAAATATGAGGGCGGCGAAACGATAACCGTCGAAGCGCCGATCGACAGGATACCGTTGTTCGTAAAAGACAAGAGCATCATTCCGATGACAGAGTTTGCCCTCTCAACGGATGAACTTAAGAAAAACGTTACTTACAAAGTCTTTTCGGATACGCCCTGTGAGTATGAGATGTATGAAGATGCGGGCGACGGTTACGGGTATGAAAGAGGAGAGTATACGCTGACCGTGATAAAGAGCGAAGACGTTAAATGATATCCGGGCGTCCGGGACAATTATAAAAACATATTTTAAAGAAGACAGGTGGTCGTAAAGACCATCTGTTTTTTTGCTTTAGCAGGAAGCAGGCAATACGCTTTGTTTTGCAGTCAAATTGGGCATAAATAGCGGATTTATTAACTGAATATTAAAACGATACTAAAAAATATACAAAAATCTATTTACAAATCAAAGAATGAGTGGTAAATTTATACACAGATACACTTGTATACAAGTCTACAAGAATGGTTTTTCAAGCAGTTTTCACAAAACCGTAAGTAAAAGGCTAAGCTACAGATGTGATCAGAGGGGAACATGAAGGACACGGAACGTTTGGCGGGAGAGACCGCCAGGGATTTTGCATTCAGAGTATTAAAGGACAACATCATATCGCTCGATCTTGTGCCGGGTTCCCTGATCTCGGAAAATGATATCTCTTCACAGCTCGGTATTTCGAGGACGCCTGTAAGAGAGGCTATCATCGATCTTTCAAAGGCTTCGATCATTGAGATCTATCCGCAGAGAGGATCATATGTTTCGCTCATCGATCCGAAGATGGTCGAGGAGGCAAGGTTTTTAAGAAGAGTTCTGGATTGCGCGGTCATAAAGGTGGCATGTGAGAGTGCAGACCCCGATGTACTTGAAAAGATAGAGGAAAATCTGTCGCTTCAGGATTTTTACCTTGTAAGGGAAGCCGCAGACAAGATACTGGAACTCGACAACGAGTTCCACAAACTTATATATACCGCGGCTCATAAAGATATCGTCTATGAGATCAGATCCACGATCATGATACATTTCGACCGGGTAAGGACACTTTCGGTCGAGGCGGTAAAGGATATGAAGATAGTGGCCGACCATCATGCGATGTATAACGCGATATTAAGTCATGATAAAGAAACGGCCGTTGCACTTGTAGAGAAGCATCTTTTAAGATACAGGCTTGACGAGTCGAAGATAAAAGAAGAATTTCCCGAATATTTCAAATAGAGGAGACATACAATGGCGAAGGAGAAAGTTAATAAAACTAAGGTTGTTGCTCCAAAGACCAAATTCAACAAAACATATATAAAACGATACTGGCAGTTATACGCACTTTTGCTTTTGCCGCTTGTTTATCTTTTGATATTCAAGTATGTTCCCATGCGGTATATCATTCTCGCATTTAAGGAATATAAGCTGAATATGCCTCTTAGGGATATGCCCTGGGCAAACGTCAAGGGTCAGACGGATTATTTCAAATACTTTAAGATGGCATTTAAAAATCCGGACTTCTTAAGGGCGCTTCGTAATACGGTAAAGCTGAATCTTATGGATCTTGTAATGGGATTCCCGGCTCCGATCATTTTTGCCCTTATCTTAAACGAACTCAGGTTTTCGAAGTTTAAAAAGGTCGTTCAGACCATAGCTTACATGCCCCACTTCCTTTCATGGGTCATCATTGCAAACCTTGTAACAACACTTTTTGCAACATCGGACGGTCTTGTAAACAACATAATCACTCGTCTCGGCGGTGAGGAATTTTCATTCCTGTCGATACCTTCCCACTGGGTAGGGACATACATCGGAGCAGGAGTATGGCAAAGCTTCGGATGGGGCTCGATCATATATCTTGCAGCCATAGCAGGTATCAATACGGAACTATATGAGGCTGCCTCGGTTGACGGTGCCGGAAGATTTAAAAAGATGTGGCATATCACACTTCCCGGCATCAAGCCCACGATAGTCGTACTGCTTATCATGAACCTCGGATACATCATGGGCGGCGGATTCGAAAGACCCTGGGCTATGAAAAACAACCTCGTTATCGAAGCATGCGAAGTTATTTCAACATTCGTTTACAAAAACGGTATCCAGCAGCTTAAGATCTCGCTTACGACCGCGGTCGGACTGTTCCAGTCGGTTGTCGGATTGTTCTTTTTGCTTACTGCGAATACGATATCTCGAAAACTCGGCGAAAGGGGGATTTGGTAATGAAGATCAGATCTGCAAGCTCAAAGATCGGCGACTGGATATTCGTACTGATATGCGTGATCATCAGCATCATATGCGTGGTACCGATGGTAAATCTGGCAGCCAAGTCTCTGTCCGGAACGGAATATCTTATAAGACACGATGTTTTCTTATGGCCCAAGGGATTTAATCTTGAAGCATACCAAACGGTTTTGAGCGATCCCAAATACCAGAGGGCATTTGTGTGGACTGCTTTACTTACGTTCGTATGTACGATCCTTTCGCTCACGATGACAGCACTTTGCGCATATCCGCTCATCTTCCCGGGACTCAAGGGACGCCGTGCGATCAATATATTTATCACGATCACGATGTTCTTCAACGCAGGTACGATACCGAACTACCTTTTGATGAACGACCTTAAGCTCCTTGAAAACCCGCTGGTACTTATAATACCGAGCTGTCTCAGTATCTATAACATGATAATAATGCGAAGCTTCTTCTACGGAATACCCGATTCTTTAAGGGAGTCCGCGGAAATAGACGGGGCAAGCTTCTTCCAGATACTGATAAAGATATATGTTCCGCTTTCAAAGCCTGTATTTGCTTCTTTGGCGCTGTTTTATGCGGTAGGCCGTTGGAACGGATACGGAGATGCCCTTATGTATATCAAGGTCAACAAGCAGTATTTCCCGTTGCAGCTGCTCCTTTATAACATCTTAAACAACACGAATGCGGTCGAAGTTGCGGCTCAGGAAGGATTTATGCAGCCCGGACTTAAGGATTCGCTTAAATCCGCAACGGTAATGTTCGCAACTGTTCCGATATTACTTATCTATCCGTGGTTACAGCGTTACTTTATCGCAGGTGTGACCATGGGCGCGGTCAAGGAATAAACGTATGGCACATGGTGTGTCGACGTAAATTCATATATTCATTTTTAAAGGAGGAAAAAAATGAAAAAGAAACTTTTTTCGGCAGTACTTGCAGCAGCAATGGTATTAAGCCTTGCAGCATGCGGCGGCGATACAGCCAGCACACAGACAAGTACGGATAATACCCCGGTTGTCAGCGATTCAACCGTTGCATCCACCGATGATGCACAACCCGCAGGTCCCGATGAGCGCGGAATGCTGGACGGTAAATTCGTTGATACCAGACATATCACCGTAGAGCTTTACGACCGTAACGTTGACGGTGGTACAGAAGCAGGCAACAATGCATGGACACAGTGGATCCAGCAGCAGATGCTCGATCGTTACAATGTAGAAGTTGAATTTGTAACCGTAGCACGTTGGACAGAAGGCGATGATATCGGTAACCTTCTTGCAGCTCAGAATGCACCCGATATCTGCTATACCTACAACTACGGACAGATCCAGACATATGCGAACATGGGCGGTGTTCTTGACCTTGCTCCCATCCTTGAAGCAAACAAGGACCTTGTTCCCAGCATGTTTGACTGGCTCGGCGATTCGGTTATCTACCAGGATCTTGATCCCAATGCAGGAACTCTTTGGGCAATCGAAGGAAAGAGAAACGAGATCTGCCGTATCAACACATTCGTTCGTAAGGACTGGCTTGATACTTTAGGACTCAAAGAGCCCACCACAAAGGCTGAGTTCGAAGCAATGCTCGTAGCTTTCAAAGACAATGCAGAAACACTTCTCGGCGCTGACGCTTCCAAGATGGTTCCCTACTCTATCTCTTATGATGTAGGCTGGAGAGCAGCAACTCTTATCGAATCCTTTATGGATCCCGCCATCACAGACAAGGAATACTATGTAAACGGTTACGATGACAGAAAGTTCACCGAAAACGGCACAAAGGAAGCCGTAAGACTTCTTAACAAGTGGTACAACGACGGTCTCATCTGGCATGACTTCGCAGAGCACAGCGGAAGCGATGACACAACAGAAGATGATATGATCAAGGCAGGTTTCGTAGGAGCATTCACACACAACTACGATTATCCTTTCAGAAACGGCAAGGATTCCATCAACGCTACACTTGCAGCTCAGTACGGCCCTCAGGCTAAATTCGTTGCAGTTAACTGCTTCGAAGACAAGAACGGCGGATACAATAAGTACAGCTACTCCAATACCGGCGACCGTAAGGTATTCTTCCCTGCTACAAATGATGAGCCCATAGCTTCTCTTTGCTACCTTGAGTTCATGAGCCAGGCAGAGACGGTTCAGTACCTCCAGATCGGTGACGAAGGCGTTCTTCATACCGTTGACGCAGCTTCAGGCGCTATCGTATTACAGGCTCCCGATGATGCTCATCATGACTGGTATCAGAACTCCGGTAAGAACATCGATATGACCATCAACTGTAACGGTTTAAGACTTGCTACTCCCGAACTTACAACCCTTTCACTTGCATATTCATATTCAGATGTTGATCCTGAAGATGTTAAGACCGCTATCGCAGTTGCATCCAAGGACGCTCAGATTCCTCCCACTCCTTCGGTTGGCGATATCGCAGCTGAAACAGAGGGAACAGACCTTGCAGGTAAGAGAGATCAGACATACGACAAGGCAGTAGTTGCTTCCGTTGCTGATTTCGATTCCGTATGGGATCAGGGTATGTCAGAATACCTTGCAGCAGGCGGACAGGCAATCATGGATGAAAGAGCTGCAGCATGGGATGCTACATACTCTTCAGACAATCTTGATTAATTATTCACCCATAAAAACTAATTTTCAGCAGGATCGGGTAGGGGTTTTGATCCCCCGCCCGATTTTGCGTAAAAGGGTTTCGTAAGCAAGAATTGAACACACATTAGCAACTTTTAATTTGAACGAAAATAATAATTTACTTATATTTTTAGTGTGTGAATATTGGTAAAAACGGATAATTGATGATAAAAGGATGGATTAGAACATGGAAATGACATTAAGATGGTTCGGTACAGGTTTTGATACCGTAACGCTTAATCAGATAAGACAGGTACCCGGAGTCAAAGGCGTAATAACGACACTTTACGACACAGAACCCGGTGAAGCATGGTCAAGAGAAAGAATACACGCACTTAAAGAAGAAGTCGAAGCAGCCGGTCTTCATATTGCGGGTATAGAATCCGTTAACATACATGATGCCATTAAGGTCGGGACTCCCGACAGAGAGCAGTATATTGACAATTACATCGAGACACTTAAGAACCTCGGTGAAGAAGATATTCATCTTGTATGTTATAACTTCATGCCTGTTTTTGACTGGACAAGGACCGAACTTGCACGTAAGCGTCCCGACGGTTCCACTGTTCTTGCATATTCACAGGCTGCAATAGATAAGATTAACCCCGAGGATATGTTTGCTTCGCTTTCAAAGGATGCAAACGGTGCGATCCTTCCGGGCTGGGAACCGGAAAGAATGGAAAAGATCAAGGAACTCTTCGAGATGTATAAGGATGTCGATGAAGAGAAGCTTTTTGCCAATCTTAAGTATTTCCTTGAGAGGATCATGCCGGTATGCGATAAATACGATATCAATATGGCCATTCATCCCGACGATCCCGCATGGTCCGTATTCGGGCTGCCCAGGATCATAATCAATCTTGAAAATATCATGAGAATGATGAAGATGGTCGATAACCCGCACAACGGTGTTACTTTCTGCTCGGGTTCATACGGTACGAACAGGGCGAACGATCTTCCGGGTATGATAAGAGCACTCAAGGGAAGACTTCATTTTGCTCATGTAAGAAACTTAAAATTCAACTCCGACGATGATTTCGAAGAATCCGCCCATCTTTCTTCGGACGGAAGTTTTGATATGTATGAGATCATGAAAGCTTTGCATGATATAGATTTTAACGGCCCCATAAGGCCGGATCACGGCCGTATGATCTGGGACGAAGTTGCGATGCCCGGATACGGTTTATATGACAGAGCTTTGGGAGCGGCTTATCTTAACGGATTGTGGGAGGCAATAGAGAAATCATGCTGTTAACCAAAACAGGTATACTCGATAAGGGATCCTTTGAAGAAAAGGGCTATATACTTCCTTCTTTTGACAGAAACGAGGTAAAAAAGGCTACGATCGAAAACCCCGAATGGATACATTTCGGAGCGGGTAATATATTCAGAGCTTTCCAGGGCAATCTATGCGACAGACTTCTTGAGGCCGGTCTTATGAAGACGGGTCTTTCTGTCTGTGAAGGCTTTGACTACGAAATAGTTGAAAAAATGTATCGTCCTCATGACGATCTTTCCATACTTGTAACACTTAAAGCCGACGGCACCACCGAAAAGAAGGTGATCGGAAGCATAGTGAATTCACTTATATTAGACAGAAACAACGAAGCGGAATTTAAAAAGGTTGAAGATGTTTTCGAAAAAGATTCTCTTAAAATGGTCAGTTTTACGATAACCGAAAAGGGTTATGTCGTAAAAACTCCCGACGGAGAGCTTCTTCCCCAGACCGTTAAGGATATCGAGGCGGGCCCCGATCTTTCATCGGGCTATATAGGGAAGGTTGCGGGATTATTGCATCATCGTTTTGTTTCGGGTGCTTATCCCGTTGCTTTTGTTTCCATGGATAACTGTTCGCATAACGGCGATAAGCTCTATGATGCGATCTATACGTTCGCAAAGGGCTGGACGGATAACGGTAAGGCAAAAGAAGGTTTCCTTGAATACGTAACTGACCCTTCAAAGGTTTCTTTCCCCTGGTCGATGATCGATAAGATCACGCCAAGACCGGACGAGAGTGTATCAAAGGCACTTTTAAAAGACGGGATCGAAGATCTTGCACAGGTTGTAACGAGCAAGAATACTTACGTGGCACCTTTTGTAAATGCCGAGGAGACCGAATATCTTGTAATAGAAGATAAGTTTCCCAACGGCCGCATCCCTCTTGATAAGGTCGGAGTTATCTATACCGACAGGGAAACCGTCGATAAGGTTGAAAAGATGAAGGTCTGTACGTGTTTAAACCCTCTTCATACGGCTTTGGCGATCTACGGCTGTCTTTTGGGATACACCACCATTCACGATGAGATGGACGATGAGGATCTTAGAAATCTTGTATATACACTCGGTCAGAAGGAAGGTATGAAGGTTGTGGTAAATCCCGGCGTTCTTAAACCCGAGGACTTTTTAAACGCCGTACTTACAAAGCGTCTTCCGAATCCTTTTATGCCCGATACACCGCAGAGGATAGCATGTGATACGTCGCAGAAGCTTCCGATAAGATTCGGAGAGACCATCAAAGCATACAGACAACGGGAAGACCTTTCGACCGACAGTCTTATCCTTGTACCGCTCGTGCTTGCCGGATGGCTTCGTTATCTTAAAGGCGTTGACGATAAGGGCAATGCATTTGAATTGAGCCCCGATCCCAAGCTTCCCGAATTAAAGGGGCTGTCCGCACGTGAAATTCTTTCAAAACAGGAGATATTTGCAAATGACTTATTTGCCGACGGTCTCGGAGAAAGAGTTCTTTCGATATATGAGGAACTTTCAAAGGGCGACGGCGCAGTGAGGGAGGTCTTACACAAATATGTACTCAAAGCTATGGCTTGACGATAAAGTTGAAGATAACGGCGCATCCGTTGAATTAAACGGTTATGATGAAGCGTCGAAAAGAGTGATCAATGCATTAAATGAGCTTAAAACATCAAAAGCACTTTCGGGACTTAAGATAATGGCTTCATGCTCAAAAGTCCCCGCGCTTTCTGATGAGGGATACAGGATCGCTCTTGAAAACGGTGTATACACGATATTTACGAATACGGATGCCGCACTTGTTTATGCGGTATTCAGGCTCGTAAATCTTATAAGGCTTAAGGCGGATCTTAAGGATCCCATAACCGAGATACCCAAGAATCCGCTCAGAATGCTCAACCATTGGGACAATATGGACGGCTCGATCGAGAGAGGTTATTCGGGCGACTCGTTCTTTTTCGTTGATAACGATATCGTCATCAACGAACGTACCAAAGATTACGTAAGAGCCGTGGCATCACTCGGCTATAACGGAGTTGTGATCAACAACGTTAATGTAAAAGGCGCAGCTTGCGATCTTATAAATGAAAGATTTATCGGTAAGGTCAAAGAACTTTCCGATCTTTTTGCATCTTACGGAGTAAAATTGTATCTTTCGTTAAATTATGCCGCACCGATCGAGGACGAAACGGTAAAAAGCGCCGATCCTTTCGATGAAAAGGTAATGGCATGGTGGCAGAAGAAGATGGCATATATATATGAGAACATTCCGGATTTTGCGGGATTTCTCGTTAAAGCCGATTCCGAAGGACGTCCCGGGCCTTTTACTTACGGACGCACTCAGGCGGACGGTGCCAATATGCTCGCAAAAGCGATAAAACCTTATGGCGGTATCATAATCTGGAGATGTTTTGTATATAATTGCAAACAGGACTGGAGAGATACTAAGACTGATCGTGCAAGAGCGGCATATGACTATTTCCACGATCTTGACGGAGAGTTTCTGGACAATGTGGTACTCCAGATAAAGAACGGACCGATGGATTTCCAGGTTCGGGAGCCTGTAACTCCGTTATTCGGAGATATGGGATCCACAAATCAGATGATAGAGTTTCAGATCGCTCAGGAATATACGGGCCAGCAGCGTCATGTATGCTACCTGATCCCGTGGTTTAAGGAAGTTCTTTCCTTTGATACTTATGCAAAGGGAGAAGGTTCGACCGTTAAGGATATCGTAAGCGGAAAGACATATTCAAGACCGCTTGCGGGTATGTGTGCAGTCACAAATACCGGAAATGACTTTAACTGGACGGGCCACGATCTTGCGGCAGCCAATCTCTACGGATTCGGAAGACTTTGTTTTAACCCCGATCTATCGTCGGAAGAGATCGCGGAAGAATGGATAAAGCTTACATTTAACGACGATCAGAAGGTGGTATCGAATATTAAGACCATACTTATGATGTCTTGGCCCGCGTATGAAAAGTACAATGCGCCTTTGGGTATCGGCTGGATGTGCAGTCCCGCATACCATTACGGGCCCGATCCCGACGGCTATGAGTATTCCGTATGGGGCACATATCATAAAGCGGATCATGAATTCATCGGTGTTGAGAGAAATTCAACGGGTACGGGTTACTCGACTCTTTACAGGGAGCCGTTAAAGACAATGTACGAAATGCCCGAGACCACTCCGGATGAGCTTATGCTTTTCTTCCATCGTATGCCTTATGACTATAGGCTTAAGAGCGGGAAGACGATAATACAGCATGTTTACGACACACATTACGAAGGTGCCGAGGATGTGGAGAAGATGAACGCACTCTGGCTTGAATTAAAGGGTCTTGTAAGCGACGATTCCTTTGATCGCATCAAAGAACGCTTCGAGCATCAGGTTTGGCATTCCAAGGAATGGCGTGATGTAATAAATTCCTATTTCTACAGGAAAACCCTTATTCCCGATGAAAAGGGCAGACCTTTATATTAACCCAAACGGAGGGCAGTATGAGCAATTTGTTAAAAGACGCAGAAGAACTTGTGTCAAAGATGAAGATCGAAGAAGTTGCCAAAGAACTTAAGTATGATGCGGAAGCCATCGAAAGACTCAATATACCCGCCTACAACTGGTGGAATGAGGCGCTTCACGGTGTGGCAAGAGCAGGTACCGCTACGGTATTTCCGCAGGCTATCGGTCTTGCGGCTATGTTTGACGACGATCTTTTATTCAAGATCGCAGACGTGATCTCTACGGAGGCAAGAGCCAAGTACAATGCACAGTCCGCTGAAGGAGACCGTGACATCTACAAGGGTCTTACAATGTGGTCACCCAACATCAATATTTTCCGTGATGCCAGATGGGGAAGAGGACACGAGACTTACGGCGAGGATCCTTACCTTACCGCGCGTCTTGGACTTGCTTTTATAAAGGGTCTTCAGGGCCTTGATAATTATCCCGAGTGCGATACGCTCAAGGTTGCGGCCTGCGCCAAGCATTTTGCGGTACATTCCGGTCCCGAAGGCGAAAGACATCACTTCAATGCCGTTGCAAGCAAGAAAGACATGGAAGAGACATACCTTCCCGCTTTTGAGAAGGCGGTAAAAGAAGGAAAGGTCGAGTCCGTAATGGGCGCTTACAACCGCACGAACGGTGAGCCCTGCTGCGGTTCTCCCACGTTAATGAAAGAGATCCTTCGCGGAAAGTGGGGCTTTAAGGGTCATTTTGTAAGTGACTGCTGGGCCATAAGAGATTTCCACGAGAATCATAAGATCACAAATTCTCCCGCAGAATCCGCTGCCCTCGCACTTAACAACGGCTGCGACTTAAACTGCGGCAACACATATCTTTGCATACTTGCGGCGCTTAAGGAAAAACTCATTACCGAAGAGGATATGAGAAAAGCTTGCACAAGGCTTATGGCCACCAGGATGAAGCTCGGTATCTTACCAAGATCCGATGAAGATGCAAAGGCTAAAACGGCAAAATACGATGCGATCTCTTATCTTGAGAACGATACACCGGAGCATAACGAGCTTTCGCTTAAAGCTTCGCAGGAATCCATAGTACTTCTTAAGAATAACGGTGTGCTTCCTCTTAAGGAAGGTGAATACAAGACGATCGGCGTTGTGGGTCCCACAGCCAATCTCCGTACCGTACTCGAAGGCAATTATTTCGGAACGGCTTCGGAATATGTTACAAACCTTGAAGGGATCAAGCACTTTACAAAGAGCCGTGTTCTTTACAGTGAGGGTTGTCATCTTTTCAAGGACAGATTATCAAATCTTGCAAAGGCAGACGATCGTATGGCCGAAGCGATCAGCGTTACCAAGAATTCGGATATTACGATACTTTGTCTCGGACTTGATGCCACGATCGAAGGCGAAGAGGGCGATACCGGAAACATGTTTGCATCGGGCGACAAGGTTTCATTAAAACTTCCCGAAGCGCAGATCGGTCTTTACAAAAATGTACTCAAGGCAGTAAAAGAAAACAATAAAAAGCTCATTGTGGTACTCAATGCGGGCTCGGCCATAGATCTTGAAGAGTTGAATACCGAGGCAGATGCGATCGTGGACTGCTGGTATTCGGGCGGACACGGTGGAGAGGCACTTGCAGATGTTCTCTTCGGTAAGGTAAATCCTTCCGGTAAGCTTCCCGTAACATTCTATAAGGACGGAGAACAGCCCGAATTTACCGATTATTCGATGAAGAACCGTACTTACAGATATTTTAAGGGCACTACGCTTTATCCTTTCGGTTACGGTTTAAGCTATACAACATTTAAGGCAGAATCAGATGCGAAGGCAACAGGTTTCGTGCCCGAAGCCGAAGCAGATTATTTCGATCTTCAGAAGACCGCGATCGAAGTAAGTGTCGAAGTTACAAATACAGGCGATCTTGACGGTGACGAGGTTGTACTTGCATACGTGGATAAAAAGCCTTCGGAGAAGATCGAAAACGGTAAGAACGCTGCATATAAAGATGCTCTCGATCCTTCAAACCAGCCCATCAAGAGCCTTTGCGGCTTTAAGAGAGTATCTCTTAAAAAGGGTGAGACTAAGAAGGTTTCTTTACCGGTATCCGCTTACTCATTAACGACGGTCCTTGAGGACGGAAGAAGAGTATTCCTTAAAGGCGAATATACAATAAAGGTATACGATAAGGATATCACCGTTACCTTATAATATTGACTTGAAAAATATTATTTGATACTATTATCAAAGATATTTGGGGAGTAGTCAGCGTCTTTGGACGTTTCGTGCTTCGTCATCACGCCGAAAGGCCGGGGCACGGACTTAGAAATGCTAAGTGACGAGACCGGTATCGCTTAATTGCGGTGCCGGTCTCGTTTTTTATGTGAAGACCCGAATACTTTATAAAAAACAATCGGAGGATTTTATTATGCTGGTGCATGTATTGTGGTTTATTCTGGGACTTGTGCTCCTTATCAAAGGCGGAGACTGGTTTGTGGACGGTGCAACGGGAATAGCCAAGAAATTCAAGGTGCCCGATCTTTTGATCGGTGCGACGGTAGTATCTATCGGAACAACACTTCCCGAGGTTATGGTAAGTGCGACCAGTGCCGTTCAGGGACACGGCGCAATGGCATACGGCAATGCCGTGGGTTCCGTGATCTGCAATACGGCGCTCATAGCGGCCCTTACGGTTGCCATCAAACCTTCAAAGGTCGAAAAGAAATCCCTGACAGTTCCCGTGATTTTTTTCTTTGCCGCAGCGATCATTTATGCAGGAACGGCATACATCTCGGGTTCATTTGAAAGACCTCTCGGAATCATACTTCTTATTATGTTTGTGGCCTATATGGTGATCCTTATAAGACAGGCTATTAAGCCCGGGGCAAAAACTGAAGATGAACCTTCGGAAGAAAATGAAAAAGAAGAAAAGGTTCGTCCTTTCTGGCTCATACTTGTAATGCTTGTTGTGGGTGCAACATGTATAGCATTCGGAGCAAACCTTCTTGTAGATCACGGTACCGCGATAGCTGCCGGTTTAGGCGTGCCCGAAACGGTCATAGCCCTTACATTTGTGGCACTCGGCACATCGCTTCCGGAACTTGTAACGGCGATCACTTCGCTTGCCAAGGGACACGGAGCGTTATCGCTCGGAAATATCTGCGGAGCCAACCTGTTCAACATAGTGCTCGTATCCGGATTGTCGATAGCTTTGGGGCCGTTTAAGATCAATCCCGAGCAGTTTGGCATGATGACGATAGGCGGAAAAGAGTATTATACGTCTTTGGTGGTCGAGACTCCCCTAATGCTGTTTGTAATGGCTGTGCTTACGGTACCCGCGCTGATAAAGGGCAAGCTTTCGCGCTGGCAGGGAATACTTCTTCTTTGCACATATGCCGCATTCTGTGTATTCCAGTTTGTATAAGTAAATTTGTATCGGTATTATCCGTTAAATGAAATATACCCTCATTACCTAAAGTAATGAGGGTATTCTTATGCTTTTTGTATGCCTGAAATGTCGGTGTCCATTACCATTGAATAGTTTGTATAATAGACCACAAAGCCGGGTTTTGCATTGGCAGGCTTTTTTATGTTCTTTTTGATCGTATAGTCGATCTCAACCTTTTCGGAAGATCTTCCCGAAGAATAGTGGGCAGCAAGTTTTGCGGCCTCCTCAAATGTTCTGTCGGGTACCTCTTTTCCGTCGGTCTTGAGTATCACGTGGCTGCCCGGCATTTTCTTTGCATGGAACCACCAGTCATTGCCGTTTGCAAACTCAAAAGTAAGATGATCGTTCTGAAGATTGTTTTTCCCGACATATATGTCAAAGCCGTCCGAACTTATATAGTGAAGCGGCTCGGAAACAGTTTTTTTCTTTTTCCCTGTGGCTTTGAACCTGATATAGCCGGTATTTACAAGCTCTTCACGGATCTCTGAAAGATCGTCTTCAAGGACCGCTATATCAAGGGCGGTCAGTACCGATCTAAGATGTTCGACCTCGGCCTCCACGTCTTCGATTATGCTCGTTAAGTTTTCTGCTGTACGTTTAAGCTTTCCGTATCTGTCGAAGTATTTTTTGGCATTGTCTTTGGCTGACAGGGTGGGATCGAGCGGGATCGTGATCTTTTCTCCCGTATAGTAGTTGTCGCATTCAAATGACTTTGCGCCTTCGGGAACATTATAGCCGTAGGTGTTAATAAGTTCGCCGTAAACCTTATACTTATCGCGCTTTTCGGTATCCTTAAGCTGTTTTTGCTGAAGATCCAGTTTTTTTATGTTTCTTTCAAGCGCGGTGGTCACAATCTTTCTTAGATCCGTTGATTTTTGACGGATACGGACCACGATGCTCTTTTCCTTATAATAATCGATGAGCATCGAAGAGACGTCATCGTAGGTTCTTTTATCAAGATCTTCATAAATAGATAAAGGAAAAACACCGTATTCTACGGGGATGTTTTTGTCAAGTACGATCTCGGGAGCAAATAAGCCCGATCTTATATCGGCCGCAAGACCTTCAAATGCTTTCCAAAGATCCAAAATCTTACCGGTTTCAAGCGAGGATGTGGAACTTTCGGCATCGATCCCCGCACGGTGACAGATCTCGCCGGCCATTATGGGAGAGAACCCCGTATAAGAACCGTAGATCGCCTTGGCGGCCGGAAGATGGGCATTCATAATCTTTGATACAAATTGTTCCTTGTCGGAAGACAGGGCATCAAGCTTTTCGTCGGTGCCCGGTATAAACCACTTTCTGCCCGGCAAAACCTCCCTTACGGAGCTTATATTATGGCTTATATGCTTGACAGAATCTATGATGTTATCGTCTTCATCGGTAAAAATGATGTTTGAATACTTGCCCATCAATTCAATTATCAAAGATTTCCTTTTAAGATCGCCCATCTCGTCAAGATGTTCAAGATCGAATCTTATGACTCTTTCAAGCCCGGGCTGGGTAACATCGAGGATCTTTGCGTTTGTAAGATGCTTTCGAAGGAGCATGCAGAAATTGGGAGCCGTCTGAGGAGACGGCTTGTTATCATTTGTTATGTAAACCAACGGAAGCGTAGCATCCGCCGAAAGAAGAATTCGAAACTGCGTGGAATTCCCTTTTATCGTGAGTAAAAGTTCATCCTTTTCCGGTTGTGCGATCTTATATATTCTGGTACCGTCGGTCTTTTCTTTGAGTTCTTTTACCAAAGCGGCAACAGTTATTCCGTCAAAAGCCATGATAATCCTTTCAAAACGTATTACAGTCAACGAGTATTATATCGAAACGAAACTTTTCTGTAAATATTGTATGGTTTTGAATGACTTTACCATGTATAATCATTTTTAATGGAGTGGTTATAAAGCCTTAAGGGCTAAATTTTAGGAGGTATTTTTATGAGGTATCAAAATCCGGTAATCACGGGCTTCTATCCCGATCCCAGTGTATGTAAATACGGGGATAAGTATTATTTGGTGACATCGAGTTTTCAATATTTTCCGGGAGTTCCGCTGTTCGAATCGGAAGATCTTATAAATTGGACTCAGATCGGTCACGTTCTTACGAGAAAATCACAGCTTCCGCTTGAAGATGCGAGCAATTCCGACGGCATATACGCACCCACGATAAGAGTCAATAACGGAAGATTTTACATGGTCACGACCAATATAGCAAAGGGCAACTTCTATGTGTGGACGGATGATATATACGGAGAGTGGTCCGATCCCGTATGGGTTGAAAGAGACGGAATAGATCCTTCTCTGTATTTTGAGGACGGCAAATGCTATTTCATGAGTAACGGCACCGATGCAAAGGGTGACAGCGGAGTTACGCAGTGTGAGATAGATATCGAGACCGGTAAAGTGTTAAGCGAGGTTGTGACCGTATGGCACGGGACCGGCGGAAGATTTCTTGAAAGTCCGCATTTATATAAGTTTAAAGATACATACTATCTTATGGCTGCGGAAGGCGGCACCGAATACGGTCATATGGTCGTAATGGCTTATTCCGACAATATTTACGGTCCTTTTACGGCAGTTAAGAACAATCCGATACTTACAAACAGAAACTTAGGAGGCTATGAGCTTCAGGGCTGCGGTCACGGAGACCTTGTGGAAGACAATAACGGAAATATCTGGATGGTACATCTGGGATTTCGTCAGATCGGCAAGTGGCTTTTGTACCACAACATAGGAAGAGAGACCTGTCTTGTACCGGTCACGATCGCAGGCGATGAAGTATATGCGGGTTATAAGGGTACCACGACTCTTACGATCGATACCGAAAGATTACCCGACGATCTGGTGCAAAAGAAAGATCCGGTCACCACTTTTAAAAACACTCGTCCCGGCAGGGAATGGATATATATAAGATATCCCCGTGACAAAAAGTACTTATGGCAGGACGATAGAGTATATCTTTTCGGCGTAAAGGATAAACTTGACGACGATCTTGCTTATCCGACCTTCATGGGTATAAGGCAGAAACAACTCGAAGGAAAAATGTCCGTTACTATCGAAAAATGCGGTGACAATGAGGCCGGAGTGACTCTTTATATGGACAACCAGCATCATATGGATATAGGCGTAAAGAAGACACTTGGCGGACGCAAATTATTTAAGCATGTATCGATTGGAGATCTATCCGTTGTGACCGATGAATTTGATATCCCGGAAGAAGGAGAGATCAGGGTTGATATCGTGTTTGAGAAGCTTCAATACGGATTTAGCGCGACCGTAGGCGGTAAAGAATACGATCTTGGCAAAAACCAGTCAAGATATCTTTCAACGGAAGTCGCAGGCGGATTTACCGGAGTGCTCATAGGTTTGTATGCGCAGACCGAGATCGATGATTCCGACACGCCTGCCATATTCTCGGATCTTAAGATAGAATATTAAAGAAAGAGGAGACAAAAATGGTATCTAAATTTGTATTCGGAAACCCCATAAGGACAAAAGCGGTCATCGAAGAAATTGCTCCGGCTGATTTTTCGATCATGAATCCGCTTCTTAAATTCAGTGAAGATAAGAGTTCTTTTACGATCGACCTTCTTCCCGACGACAGTATATACGGGCTTGGCGAAAGCCTTCACGGGATGAACAAAAGAGGGTTTATCTATGTATCGAACAATACCGATCAGGTACATCATGATGAAAACCAGTATTCTTTGTACGGGTCTCATAACTTTGTGCTGCTGAACAGATTTAAGGGTCTGAAATTGGGACTTTTCGTGGATTATCCGGCTAAGACGACGTTTGATATAGGCTTTACCGACAAGGATGTCATGAAAGTTTCGGTCGAGGAACCGGATTATACTTTGTATGTTGTTGAGGGTGATTCCGCGCTTTCCATTATCACAGAGTTTAGAAAGATCATCGGTAAAAGCTATAAGGCTCCGCTTTGGGGCTTCGGATACGGCCAGAGCCGCTGGGGATATAAGTGCACGGAAGACATTTTAAAGGTTGTAGAAGAGCATAAAAGGCTGAACCTTCCTTTGGATTCCGTATATATGGATATCGATTACATGCAGGATTATGCCGTATTTACGATAAATCCCGAACGTTATCATTATTTTGAGGATTTTGTGAAAAAGATGAAAGAAGAGCACATTCATCTTGTGCCGGCAATAGACCCCGCGGTAAAGCGTCTGAAAGGTTATTTTGTGTACGATGAAGGCGTAGAGAATAATTATTTTTGTAAGGATGAAGAAGGAAACGATTTTCCTGTTGCCGTATGGCCGGGGCTTGCACATCTTCCGGATTTCTTTAAGCCCGAAGTCAAGAAGTGGTTCGGCCAAAAGTACAAGCTTTTTACGGATGTCGGGATCGACGGCTTCTGGAACGATATGAATGAGCCCGCTATTTTCTATTCATCGAAAAGCATAAAAGCCGCTGCGGATAAGCTTGCAACTCTTAAGGACAAGACAGAGACGTTAAATCTTTCGGAACTCTGGGATTATCTTGATACGGCAAGCGGTCTTGCCAATAATGCCGAAGATTATAAGAGCTTTTATCATGAGATCGACGGTAAGAAAGTACGCCACGACAGGGTCCATAACCTTTATGCATTTAATATGGTTGAAGGTATTTCCAAGGAATTTAAGGAGATCGCTCCGGATAAGGAGATCCTTTTCTTTTCAAGATCGTCTTATGTGGGACAGCACAGATATTCCGGTATCTGGACCGGCGACAACAGTTCGTACTATTCGCATATCAAGCTTATCTTAAGCCAGCTTCCGGGTCTTAACATGAACGGATTTCTGTATGTCGGTGCGGATACGGGCGGATTTGCATTCAACGTAAGTGAACCTTTGCTCATGAGATTTATGCAGATTTCAATGTTTACCCCGCTTTTCAGAAACCATTGCGCTTTGGGCTGCCGCGATCAGGAGATATATAATTTCAAGGATATAGATTCTTTCCGCAATATGCTCAACTTACGCTATGCGCTTATACCCGAACTTTATCGTATCTATAACGACTGTATCGAAAACAGTAAACTCATGTTTACGCCGCTTGCTCTTGCATATCCCGACGACAGGGCATGTCTTGATGTGGACGATCAGCTGATGCTTGGCGATGATTACATGATCGTACCCGTATATGAAGCCAATGCAACGGGCAGATATGTGTACCTTCCCGAGGATATGACGGCTTATGTCTTAAAGTCGGATAAGGATTATAAGACCGTAAATATGGAAAAGGGATATCATCATATCGATATAGCGCTTAACGAACTTGTTATCTTTGTAAAGAAGGGTAAAGAACTCAAACTTTCAAAACCCGCAAATAATACGGCACTTTTGTAAGGATGTGAGAGCGTTCTTTTACCTTATAAAAAATTTTTTTAAAAAAATTTCAAATAATGCTTGACCTTCCGCTTTGTGGAAGGTTTATTGTCAACGCAGGATAGGCCAATCCAAATAACTTTTAACGGAGTTAAGATGAAGATCAATCAGGTAGAGGAACTTGTGGGCATCACAAAAAAGAATATCCGTTTTTATGAGGATGAGGGGCTGGTAAGTCCCGACAGGAATCCGGAGAACGGATACAGAGAGTACACTCTTAAAGATGTTGAGATCTTAAATAAGATAAAACTCTTAAGGATGCTGGATGTTTCCTGCGAAGACATCAGAAGGCTTGAAGAAGGCAAAGTGAGTATTAAAGAATGTATGGAAGAACACAGTACTTCTTTGAGCCGGCGAAAACACGATATCGATCATATGATCACCATGTGCGGACTTTTATCTTCGGATGAACGCGATTTTTGTGATATCAAAGCCTCTGAGTACCTTAACAAGATGGTTGATCTTGAAAAAGGAGGTGTCCGGTTCATGGATGTTAAGAAAAACGACGTCGCTGTCAGAAAGACAGGCGCGATCCTGGCGGGAGTTATAGTCATATTATTTGTGCTGATCTTTGCCGGTTTAATGATATGGGCGAATATACAGGATCCGATGCCGATCGGTCTGTTTGCGGCATTTCTGATCATCCCTGCTGTGGTAGTGATAGCGGTATTGGTCGTAATGATCCAAAGACTTAAAGAGATCAAAGGAGGAGAAATGGATGAAGCTGGTAAGTATTGATATTATTCCCGGTAAAGAATATGAAGCACTCGGTATCGTAAAGGGTACCATCGTTCAGACAAAAAATATAGGAAGAGATTTCATGGCAGGCATGAAGACACTGGTCGGCGGCGAGATAGTGGGCTACACCGAAATGTTAAATGAAGCAAGACAGCTTGCCACAAAGCGTATGGTCGATGAAGCGGAAGCAATGGGCGCCGATGCAATCGTGGGTGTCCGTTACGGTTCATCTCAGGTAATGCAGGGCGCAGCCGAAGTCATCGCTTATGGTACCGCGGTCAAATTTACAAATTAACAGTTTTTGCAATTCAGGGCTCCGAGTAATTCGGGGCCTTTTTTTGCGCTCAAAACGCATGAAAAAGCTCATTGTATGGCGGGCAGATGCATGTATGGGCCGGGTCCTAAAACCGACAAAATGTAATATTTATAAAATAATATGTAAAATATAGTTGACAAAGTGTAAAACAAATGCTATCTTGTTTTCAGAAAGAAAAACAAAAAGGTTTCCGTACCCGGATCAAAAAAGGAGAATGAAATGAAAAAAAGAAATGCGATCGTACTTGGTGCAGGTATCATATTTTTTTCACTTATACTTTTACCGATATTAATATACGGTAATTCAAAAGAAAACAGTTACACCGCAAATGTTTTGATCGAAAACGGTGTGGCTGTACCGGCAGAAGCAACTTATGACTTTGAGTTAAAGGCCGATGAAGATGATGTATATAAGTTTAATCTTGACTGGTGGCAGGATGAGGAACCTGCATTCATAACCGGCATGTGTATAAAAGATCCCGACGGTGAGACGGTTTTTGTGGGAACAGCCCAGATGATGAGCTGTGATACGATCCCCCAAAATCTTAAAAGCGGAAAATATGAAGCAGAGCTTACATTTATCACGGACAATGATACGTATACGGCATATTGCAAGTCTCATGATCTTGAAGTATCCGGTGACGGGGTGGATTTTAGCGAAATTGTAAAGGATGGAAGTTATAAGGTCGATTATCGTATAAATGTCGAAAAAGCGAATGCCAATTATACGGCTATCGGAATAGGCCTTGGAATAATGATCGGAATCGGATCTCTTATCATAATCCTGGCTCTTACCAAAAACGGTGATGATGCCCAGTCAAAGTACGATGAAAGACAGCAGATCGCAAGAGGTAAGGCATACAGAGCAGGCTTTTATACGATGGGTCTGGCAGTACTTGTCATGTTCGTTCTGGAAATGGCAGGCATATCGCTTCCGATCGAAAGGTCGTTAACTTATTTCATGATATTTGTGCTCGGAGGACTTGCACTTATCGCCGTCAATATCTGGAATGATTCGTATTTTGCGATGAACGAGAACCCGATCAGATTTGTGATCGTATTCGCACTTATTTCCCTTTTCGAACTTATGGTAGGCATCAGATATTTAAGGACCGGTCAGATGGTGGTCAACGGCATACTTACATTCAGGGCAATGTCATTTGTAGTGGTCTTCATGCTCTTGTTCGTGCTGGCAATGACGCTTATCAAACGCTTAAAGGATAAGAGGGAGGAAGAATCATGAAGAACTTAAAGCTTAAAGCTGCGAGGGCCGGAATGGATCTTTCTCAGGATGAGCTGGCCAAAAAAGTCGGGGTGTCCAGACAGACCATAAATGCCATCGAGAAAGGAGACTACAATCCGACCATAAACCTGTGCATCGCGATCTGCAGGGCGCTAAATAAAACTCTCGATGAATTGTTCTGGGAATGAATTTCCTAATATTTTATTAAAATTGCTGACAAATAATCATTTTTATATTAATCTTTTTCTTAATGTGCGGAGGAAATATGGAAGAAAATAACAATAATCGATCAGATCAGGAAATTTATATACAATCGGATACGGTAAACGAACAATACGCTTCGGATATCGATGCGGATAATGACAAAAAAGCACGTTTTAAGTCGGTCAATTCGTTCGGCATAAGATTTGCGATAGCATCGTTTATAAATCTGGCAATCCAGATAGCTTTGGGGCTGATACTTAAAGGTCATACCGATAAGCTTGAACTTTTCGGCAGAGAGAATCTTACACTGGTCGCAACATTTCTGATCAATCAGGTCCTGCTGGTCATATTGTTCTGGCTTTGCCTTCACAAAGTCCCGAAATTTGATTTCGGTAAAACAAAATTCGGAGTCGGAAAATATTTTACGGGTTTATGCATTGCCTATGGCGTGGGTATCGCGGGAAGCCTTATCGGTACGATGATCAATTTCCTTGTTACCGGTGAATTCGTCAACATGGCAATGAATGCCATAGGCGGAGGAAATATCATATTAAGGATCCTTGTGGTCTGCATAGGTGCGCCGGTGGCGGAGGAACTTGTATTCAGAAAGTTTGTGGTTGACAGGTTGTCGGGATACAGCAAGGCACTTGCAATCTTCGCATCGGGATTGTTCTTTGGCATATTCCATGCAAATTTCCAGCAGTTTTTCTTTGCGATGTTCTTGGGCTGGGTATTTGCTTACGTATATGCGGAGACAGGAAATATCCTTATCACGATCTCGTATCATATGATCATCAATACGATCTCGTCGGTGGTACTTATAGAGATCATGAACAGAGCTCCCGGTAATCCCAAGCTTCTTATAGCCATGGTGCTTATGGAAATGCTGGTATTCGGAACCGCTTTGGCGGGGATCGGACTTTTGATAGCTTTCAGAAAGAAGATCAAGATCACAAACGAAGTAAAAAACCCGGGCAGCAGATGGGACTTCTTCAAAAGCTACGGAATGTGGGCGTTCATTATCGTGGGAGTATTGCTTTTTATCAATACATATATATCAATAGCAGGTTAGGAGAGTGTACAAATGATCGAAATCAACAATCTCACTAAGATCTACAAACTTAGTGCAAAGAAAAAGCGTGAGCTTAAGACGAACAAAGACGTCAAGATCGCTGTCAACGATCTTTCGTTAACGGCAAAGCCGGGCGAGATCTTCGGGTTATTGGGACCGAACGGTGCAGGTAAAACAACGACGCTCCGCTGTGTCGCAACTTTATTAAAACCCACCAAGGGCGATATAAAGGTATGCGGTTATGATACCGTAAAAGATGCTCAGAAAGTAAGAGATTCGATATGTTTTCTTACAAACGAGATCAAACTTGACGAACATTTCTCGACCGATTATCTTTTCAACTTCTTCGGAAAGCTTAAGGATATGAGCGATGAAGAGATCGCAAAGAGGAAGGAAGAGCTTTTTGCAGCCTTCAACATCAACGATTTCAAGGATAAGAAGATCCAGGAACTTTCTACCGGTATGAAGCAGAAGGCTTCTATCGCGGTAAGCCTTGTAAACGACCCTGAAGTCGTGATCTTTGACGAGCCCACATCGGGTCTTGATATCGTAACGGCGAAGGGTGTTCTTGATTATCTTAAGAAACTCCGTGCCGACGGGAAGACGGTCATCGTTTCAACTCATATCATGAGTGAAGCCGAGAAGCTCTGCGACCGTATCGGTATGATAATCGGCGGCAAAAAAGTAATAGAGGGCACCATACCCGAAATACTTGAAGAAACAAAGACTCCCGACATCGAGGAGGCGTTCTTTAAGCTTTATATGGAAAACACCGATGAGAAGGAGGAAAAGTAATGAATAAGACGATCCTCATTGCAAAAAAAGAACTTTTCAGGATATTTTCCGACAGGAAGATGATCTTCAGCTTATATATCCTGCCGGTCATCATCGTAGTGGCAATCTATTCGATCATGGGCCAGCTCATAGGCTCCATGTCAAAGGACATCGAAGAGCACAATGCGGTGATAACGGTCGTAAACCCCACCGATGAGCTTAAGGATATAATAAGCAGCAGTGAAATGGGCAAAAATGCGGATATCACATTTGTGACCGAAGACGAATACAACAGCAAAAAAGCCGAGATCGAGGACGGCATCTTAAACGGCGATTCGGATCTTATCGTATATCTCGACAAAGATTTCGGAACGGTTGCCGATTCCTATGTGGCAGGCGGAGATTCGCTTCCTTCAATGAAGATATACTATAACAGTACCGAGAATTATTCTTCGGCTTCCTATTCAAACTTCGGAAGCGAAGTTGTGGACACATACAAAACAACGCTTCTTGACAGCCGTTACGGCGACCTTTCGATGTTAAACGCTTTCAATGTGGACAGCCAGGTCATCTGCAAGGAAGAAAAGGCCAACATGGAGTTCTTGGCAATGATGCTTCCTTATATGGTCGTAATGATGCTCTTTGCCGGTGTTATGAGCGTCGGAGTTGATGCGATAGCAGGAGAAAAAGAACGCGGAACTTTGTCAAGCATGCTTATCTCCCCCGTTAAAAGAAGCGAGATCGTAGCGGGAAAACTTATCGCCATGGCGATCCTTTCGATCATTTCAGCTGTAGTATACTGTGTTGCAATGATATTGAGTATTCCAAACATAACGGGCGGCGCAGGCAATATGGGTGCCGGTAACATTTCTTTCACCGTCGGACAGATGCTTCAGCTTGTAGCGATCATGGTCGTTCTTGTATACTTCTACGTGGGTGTCATCGGACTTATAGCAACTTTAAGCCCCAACACCAGAGCGGCAAGTTCCGCAATATCACCTATCTATATCGTTATCATCATCCTCGGTATGATGACAATGTTCAGAACGGGCGGTACAAATTCGATAGGCTCTTATTTTATCCCCGTATACGGAAGCGCTCTTGCGATAAGCGATCTTTGCAATCTCGAACTTACGAGCGTGAACTTCCTTGCAAGCGTATTGGGCACCCTTGCATGCGGAATTATCCTTACATTTGTGGTAGCAAAGGCTTTCAATTCCGAGAAGCTTATGTTCAATGCATAAAAAATTTAAATAAATTTATTGAGGCAGAGGTTTGAAAAATAGACCTCTGCCTTTTATAATGTTTTTCGTAAGTATTAAAAGAAAGGGCAAATATATGCTTGAACTTAAAAACATCAGTTACGACGTTGAAGACAATAAAGAGATACTTAAGGATATAAATCTTAAGATCGACGGCGGGTTTGTGGCGATCACCGGACCGAACGGCGGCGGCAAATCGACTCTTGCCAAAGTGATCGCCGGTATCATAAAGCCTACGAGCGGACAGATCATCCTGGACGGAGAGGACATAACCGATCTTAACATAACCGAGCGTGCAAAGAAGGGCATAAGTTTTGCGTTTCAGACGCCCGTAAAGTTTAAGGGTCTTACGGTCAAGGACCTGCTAAAGCTTTCCATGGGCAAGAATGCAAGCTTTAACGAAGAATGCAATATCCTTTCTTCCGTCGGGCTTTGCGCAAGAGACTATATAAACCGTGAGGTGAACGCTTCTTTATCGGGCGGAGAGCTTAAAAGGATCGAGATCGCAATGATTCTTGCAAGAGGCACAAAACTTTCGATCTTTGACGAACCCGAAGCGGGGATCGATCTTTGGAGTTTTAATTCGCTCATCAAGGTATTTGAGCATATGCGCGAGACCGTTAAAGGTACGATAGTCATTATCTCGCATCAGGAGAGGATCCTTAATACGGCGGACAGGATCATCGTGTTAAAAGAAGGCAGACTGATAAAGGAAGGCGCAAGGGATGAGATCTACGGTGAACTTCTTGACGGCGTTGACAGCGGTGTCTGCAACAGACTGGAGGAGAATATTTAAATGACAACATTCGAAGAAAACCTTCTTGCCGAAGTGGCCGATATACACGGAGTTCCGGAAGGTGCATACAATATCAGAAAAAACGGTGCCGCAGCAGGCAGGAACACGACGGCCAACATCGATATAGTCACAAAAGAAGACAAACCCGGCATTGATATAATCATAAAGCCCGGCACAAAGAACGAAAGCGTCCATATCCCCGTCATCATAAGCGAATCAGGATTAAAGGATCTTGTCTACAACGATTTTTATATCGGCGAAGGAGCGGATGTGACCATAGTTGCGGGCTGCGGAATCCATAACTGCGGCGATCAGGAGTCGGCTCATGACGGCATACATACATTTCATCTTGCCAAGGATTCCAAGGTCAAATACATAGAAAAGCATGTCGGGACCGGTGACGGCAGAGGGTCTAACGTTATGAACCCCACAACGATCGTGTATCTTGAAGAGGGCGCTTATCTTGAAATGGAGACGACCCAGATAAAGGGCATCGATTCAACGGTGCGTAAGACCGAAGGAGTGGTGGGAGAAAATGCGACCTTTATCGTAAAAGAAAAGATAATGACACACGGGTCACAGTATGCAAAGACCGAATTTAAGGTCGACTTAAACGGTGTGGGTTCAAGCACGAACGTTATCTCAAGATCGGTCGCAAAGGAAGATTCAAAGCAGGAATTTATCTCGCGTATCATCGGAAACAACGAATGCAGCGGTCATTCCGAGTGTGATGCCATTATCATGGATCGCGCCGTCGTGACTGCGATTCCGGAACTTACTGCCGCCAACGTCGATGCAAGTCTTATACATGAGGCTGCGATCGGAAAGATAGCGGGCGAACAGCTTATAAAGCTAATGACTTTGGGACTTTCGGAAGCCGAAGCCGAAGAGCAGATCGTAAACGGTTTCCTTAAATAGCGGTGTTTTTGAGAACAGTAAGAATTTTCGAAAACTTTCGTTGCGTTTAGCAACAAAATAAGCATTAATTGATAAGATATCGGATATATTTTAAAGTACTCTTATCAATGCAAATATAATTATTTTTTGGGGGTTTTAAACATGTTAAAGGTAGTAAAAACAGAAACCGGTTTAGTCCGCGGACTTCCCGGCAACAACACAAGGATCACGTCATTTAAGGGCATTCCGTTTGCTGCTCCTCCTGTAGGAGAGAACAGATGGAAAGCACCCAAGCCGGCTGCAAGCTGGGAAGGAGTCAGAGACTGCTTTACATTCGGTCCCATTCCCATGCAGGATACACCCGGTATCGGCGGCGGCATCTATGACAAGGAATGGCACGTTGATACTGAGGTACCCATTGGTGAGGATTGTCTTTACTTAAATATCTGGACACCTGCCAATGCGGACACAGACAGGCTTCCCGTTCTTGTATGGTATTTTGGCGGCGGATTTCAGTGGGGTTACACAAATGAGATGGAGTTTAACGGCGAGAACCTTGCAAAGAGAGGCATCGTTGTCGTATCCGTCAATTATCGTCTCGGAGCTTTCGGCTTCATAGCTCATCCCGAGATCACAAAAGAAGGCGGCCCCGGCAAGTGTGCAAACTTCGGTACGCTTGACCAGCAGGCGGGTCTTTTCTGGGTTAAGAGAAACATCGCAGCATTCGGCGGCGATCCCGAGAAGATCACTATCGCCGGACAGTCTGCAGGCGGCGGCAGTGTTATGAACCAGCTCGCATGCAAAGAAAACGAAGGCGTTATAAAGGGCGCCCTTATCATGAGCGGTATGATCAGAAATCCTTTCATGAGAAGAGATGCCATACTTCAGCCTCTTACTCTTTCCGATGTTGAGAAAAAGGGTGAAAGTTTCTTTGAATTTTTGGGCGTTAAGACCCTTGAAGAAGCACGTAAGATAGATGCAGAGACGATAAGGGACAAATATGCGGAGTTCAGGAACAAAGCAGGTTTCTTTGCCCCCTGCATAGACGGCGTATTCTTGACCGACGATCCTTACAGCTTAATGCTTGACGGTAGATCTTTAAGAGTTCCGATGATGTCCGGTAATACGGCAGACGAGTTCCCGTCATCCGTCAATGCCAAGGATGAAAACGAATACAAGGAGATCGTTAAGGATATATTCGGTGATAAGGCCGACAAGTTCCTTACTTTCCCCGAAGCTAATGTTCGTACTCCTTTGGGATACGGAAAGTTCAGTTCCATAGAATATACCGTAAAGGGAGCTTTCTCAAGAAATGACGATCTTCCCTGCTATTATTACAGATTCGATACGGATATTCCCGGCGAAGATCATCCCGGAACCTTCCATTCGGTAGATCTTTGGTTCTTCTTTGAAACACTTGCGGGTTCATGGAGGCCTTTCGTGGGCAGACATTACGATCTTGCAAGACAGATATGCGATTACTTTGCAAACTTTATAAAGACAGGCGATCCCAACGGTATCGGACGCGACGGAGAGCCGCTTCCCGTTTGGCATCCTTTCACGGTTGCGCACAGAGATGAAATGGTATTTACGTCGTTTGGCAGCAAGCCTGTTGTAAACGATAATCCTTTTACCGAGTTTATGACCGCATTTATGGGTGGAAAGCGTCAGGCATTTAATCCTTACCTTCCTTCATGGGAGTACGTACCCGACGGAGAGCCTTACGTATTCGGCGACAGAGTATATGTATACGGTTCGCATGACTTCTCAAAGGGTCAGGTATTCTGCTTGGGCGATTATGTGGGATGGTCGGCACCGGTCGACAATCTTGCCGATTGGAGATACGAAGGCGTTATCTACAAGCGTGACGCAGATCCTTATAACGGCAACAATGAGATGTGTCTCTACGCACCCGATGTTACCGTAGGACCCGACGGAAGATATTATCTTTACTATGTGCTTGACCGTGTAAACGTAGTTTCCGTATGTGTATGCGACGAGCCCGCGGGAGAGTACAAGTTCTTAGGCTATGTACATTATCCGGACGGCACCAAGCTCGGTGAAAAAGAAGGCGACGAGCCTCAGTTCGATCCCGGCGTAATGACCATCGGCGACGAGACCTACTTGTTTACCGGTTTTGCGGGTCACAACGATGCATCAAGACACGGTGCGATGCTTACTGTTCTCGACAAGGATATGATGACGGTCAAGAAAGCACCCAGATTCGTCGCACCCGGCGATGTATACGAAAAGGGCACGGGCTTTGAAGGCCATGCTTTCTTTGAAGCTCCTTCCATAAGAGAAAGAAACGGAAAGTACTACTTTGTATATTCATCCTCACCGATGCACGAACTTTGCTATGCAATGAGCGATACGATCGACGGCGAGTACAAGTATGGCGGAGTTATCGTATCCAATGCCGATATCGGTATCGATTCGTACAAGCCGGCCGACAAGCCCACCGCATACGGCGCCAACAATCACGGAAGTATCGTTGAGATCAACGGCGAATGGTATATTTTCTACCACAGACAGACAAACGGAACATGGTTCTCGCGACAGGTATGTGCAGAAAAGATCAACTTTACGGAAGATGGCCACATCATTCAGGCAGAGCTTACTTCCGCAGGTCTTAACGGCGGACCTTTAAAGGGTCACGGCGAATATCCCGCATACATCGTATGCAACATGTTCAACGATCATGAGAGCATGTATGTCGGCGGAGAGTCACAGCCCAGAGTCGTACAGGACGGACGCGATGGCGACCGCTTAAATGGTTATATCGACAACATAACCGACAATACGACCGTAGGATTTAAGTATTTCGAACTTAAGGGTCTTAAGTCCATAAGCTTTGACCTTCGCGGATACTTCCACGGCAACATCGAGTTCAGGACATCATTGGACGGCGATCCGATCGCGGTATCACCTCGCTTTGACTCATCTTCAAAGTGGGAGCGCCACACAATGGATGTATCCATCCCCGATGGCGTATATGCACTTTACTTCACTTACAAAGGCGACGGCAATGTTCGCATGAAGTCATTCATTTTAAACGATTAAAGACATGATCTTTATAAGCCCCTCTGTCATTTTGGCGGAGGGGCCGTTCTTTTAGGCTTTATTTATTTGAAAATTCATGATAATATTATGATTGTGGAGATTCACAGGGGACAATTTTATTTGGAGGAATGAGTGAGCAAGCTTTTACAGTTGTTTTATAAGGAGACGTCCTTTAAAAACGAGCCGGACAAATTGCTGAAAGTTGTCAGGTGCTCCTTACTTTTGTCTATCATCATTTCAGTTGCGGAATTTGTTATAGGTATAATGTACGGTTCCATGCCTGCAAGATTTTATTCCGTACTGTTTCTTGTGCTGTTTATTTCTTTGATGTATTTTTCCTATAACGTAAGATCGAGAAAGATCCTTGTGTTCATTTTGGTGATCTGGTTTCCGTGGCTTTTTGAACAGGTCACGTTTTTTGGCTGGTCGTCGGGTGTTCAGCAGCTTCTTTTATTGATCCTTGTTATCATCGTTTGCTGTACTTATATACCTTTATGGTCCAAGACATTAAGCTGTATCGTCCTTTTGGGTGTGAGGCTTATCTTATACTTTTACAGTGTCAATCTATCGATCCCGATCATTGAAGAGGATTCCGGT
>JAEEMP010000130.1 GCA_016283275.1 Lachnospiraceae bacterium | reverse complement strand
TTTCAGTTCAAGGGACGTCACCATTAACTGTTATCATGGCAGTGACCACGGAGAGCTTGACTTTGTATCGAGTTTTGCAAGATCATGCAATTCTTCTTTTGCAAACATAAGCTCAACTCTTGATAAGAAGAGTTTCGGGAAAACATGCTCCGAACTGCTGTTTAACCGAAGCATCCCATGTCCGTACAGCTATAAGAACAGCTTTGTGGATATGAATGAAGATACCAAATACGCAGAACTCATACAGGCAGGAATAGGACAGGGAAAGACACAGATAACACCTATACACATGGCCATGATAACATCTGCTATAGCAAATGACGGAGTCCTCATGAAACCCTATGTTATATCGGGAATAAAGAACATAAACGGAAGTACGGTAAAGTCATATGACAGTTCGCAGTACGGACGCCTTATTGAAAAAGAAAACGCAAAGTCTTTACGGGAACTGATGCGTGAAGTTGTCGTTAACGGCACGGGTTCAAGGCTCAATGGAACAAAAGGATATGAAGCCGCAGGCAAAACGGGTTCGGCCGAATTTTCGGAGGATAAAACAAAAAGCCATGCGTGGTTCACTGGATTTGCTCCCTATGATGATCCCGAGATCGCGGTAACGGTCATAGTCGAAGAGGGCGGTTCCGGCGGGGAAACAGCGGTTCCCATAGCACGCACGGTTTTTGATGAATATTTTAATTGATGACTATACAAGTTTTTCGATAAACAGGTCCTTTTCCCTTGAAAGATCTATATAATTGTTGCCCGCACGCACCATGGGTCTGGAAAGCTTCTGCTTGTTTATAAGAACTATGGAGCATTCGGTCCCGTCGTTTAACACTACTTCCTTGCCTATGTATTCCTCAACGATCCGCTCAAGGAATGTAAGATAGTATGCCACATCATACCGGTCAAGTCCGTCGTGCTCAAATATCTCGATAACCTTGAAAGGACATAACGGATCCCTGTATGCTCTGTAGGAAGTCATGGCATCATAGGCATCAATTATTGAGATTATCTTGGCAAACTTATTTATCCTGTCAGCGGTCAGCTTCTGGGGATAACCCTTTCCGTCACACCTCTCATGATGCATCAGAGCAGCGAGCTTAACGTTTATATCAAGCGAAGAAAGATTCTGTATAAGATTATAACTGTGGACAGGGTGTGTCCTCATAAGGTTGAGTTCTTCATCCGTGAGCTTGCCGGGTTTAAATATCAGATCCTTGGGAAGCTTGAACTTGCCTATATCATAATAGAATCCGCACAGGATAAGAGTCTTTAACTCTTCATCGTCAAGTCCGAACCATTTGCCGGTATAGCGGCATATAAGTGCCACATTAAGACCGTGAGCATACAGAAGGTCGACATCGGGCACCTTAAGTACCGTAAGCATATCAAGGATAGTCGTGCTCCTTCGTTCAAACGGAGTGAATATATTGTTTACTATGTCAAGAAAATCGTTGTTGTTAGGCGGGACTTTCTTATAAATGAAAGAGTCGAGTGCAACCTTGTATGCCGTGAAATTGGCGTGATAAAGATCTTCGAACTGTTTGAAGACTTTGCTTACCTTTATCTTCTCAAAGTAAGTAAGAACATAGTCTTCGGGTTCCTTTATCTGGATGCACTGAATCGGGCTGACCACAAGCTTCTGAATGGTCAGCTTATCGAGAACTGTATCTTTTTTAACAAGCAGATTCCCCTTATAATCGGTCGCGTCCTCGGCGACCTCCATGCCGGGCTGTAGTGCTACTGTTGCTACAAGCTCCATGGTATTACCTCCATTATTAACTAAAGTATAAAAATATAATAAATTATTGTCAACCAAAATCATTAATTCGGATATAAATGACTACAAAACGGGTAAGTCATATGCTATAATTACTCATAGTGTGTTGCATTCGGAGAGGCTGTGTGAGTCATGATCAAATACGCGGAAGGATTGTATCTGACTGAAAAGACCGACAGGGATATAAAGAAGATAAAAAGGAAACTCCGTTACGGTGTCGGAATGGCGGAGATGTATGTGATCATGATGTCCGAGTCGAAGGATGATGTGTTCGATATAGTCCATGCAGCTATGTTCAAATCCCGCAGGTACAGACACTTGGACCATAATATCATAGGTCTTGCCGAGAGCAGGAGAAAAGCATATAAGCTCGTGGAACGCATGGTTACCGAGCATTATGAAAGATGCGGCAAGTATGAGGGACTTAAGGCCGATTACATGCACCGCTTTTAGAACATATACCGGGAGTTGCGATTTTGGCTGTATTTTTGCTTGTTTTAAAGATAATCGGGATAACGGTTCTTTCCATCATAGGCCTTTTGCTGCTGGTACTTTGTCTTGTCTTATTTGTACCTGTAAGATATAAGGCATTTTCATCGAAGGAAACCGATGAGGCGCCGTTTCGAGCTGCTACCGGAGCATCATGGCTCTTAAGCATTGTGAGTGCGGTTTATGATACTCAGGATAAAAACGGACTGACGATCAGGGTCTTCGGAATACGCTTAAAGAGCAGGGAAGAAAGAGACCGGAAAAAGGCCGAACGTGAAGCAAAACGAAATCGCAGGCGCAAGGCGGAAAAGAAGAAAGATAAGTATAAGGAAGATAAAAAGGAAAAAGATTACATTCCGGGATTTACGATCTATGAATATGATGATCAAAACGACGATGTGAGGGAAGTAAGCCGGATAGAGAAATGGCCGGATATCCATGATACTTA
>JAEEMP010000129.1 GCA_016283275.1 Lachnospiraceae bacterium | reverse complement strand
AGGATAAACCAAAGGAGGAAAAAGATGTACGACATTGAACTCGGTGCGGTTCAGGAACGTTTTGCGGATATTGTATGGGAGCACGAACCCATAGGCTCGGGCGACCTTGTAAAGATATGCGAAAAAGAACTCGGATGGAAAAAACCTACGACCTATACGGTATTGAGAAAGCTTTGCGAAAAAGGTCTTCTTAAGAACGAAGACGGAGTCGTATCGTCATTGGTATCCCGAGAGGCTTTTTATTCCGCAAAGAGCAAGCAGATAATCGACGACTCGTATAACGGCTCGCTTCCCGCATTTATAGCGGCATTTATGTCGGGAAAGGATATTACTTCCGAGGAAGCGGAGGAGATAAAGAAAATGATAGACGGGTACAGAAAGGGGGGATAAGCGATGAGTGCGGTTTTTATAAAGATATTCAACATGTGCATTACGGCAAGTTATATGATGCTTGCGGTTATCCTTTTCAGAATGCTTCTTAAGAAAGCGCCGAAGTGGCTTACGTGTATCCTCTGGGCGCTCGTGGCATTAAGACTTGTTTTCCCGTTTTCGTTTGAAAGCATGATAAGCCTTATACCGAACGATGAGCCTGTTCCAAGGGACATTATTCTTTCAAAAACTCCGGCTGTCAACACGGGTGTACCGGCCATAAACAATACAGTAAATCCTGTGATCTTAAAGAATTTCACACCCGCAGTGGAAGACAGTGTAAATCCGCTTCAAGTATACATAAAGTTAGCGGCGATCGTATGGCTTATGGGGATCTTTGCCATGATCGTGTATGCGCTCATAAGCTATTTAAGGCTTAAAAGAACGGTTGCGGCCTCCATACCGGTAAATGACGGAGTAAGGGCATGCGATGATATCAAAACACCGTTCATACTCGGGATCGTAAAGCCTGTAATCTACATACCGTCCGGAGTTGACGGCGAAACCCTTGATTATGTGTTAAAGCATGAGCATGCGCACTTAAAGCGTCACGATCATTTCTGGAAACCGCTCGGGTTCCTTCTTTTGACCGTATACTGGTTCAATCCGTTATGCTGGATATCATATATATTGCTCTGCCGCGATATAGAGGCAGCCTGTGACGAAAAGGTCATTAAGGATATGGACAAAGAAGCGGTGGCAGGGTATTCGGAGGCCTTGCTTGATCTAAGTTTTAAAAGAGCGAAGATCGCAGCCTGCCCGCTTGCTTTTGGCGAAACAGGCGTAAAAGGAAGGGTAAGATCGATACTTAATTACAAAAAGCCCGCATTCTGGATCATTATTGCGGGTCTTACCGCCTGTGTTCTTATGCTCATATTCTTTTTAAAAAGACCGCAGGATGATGCTTCTTCGGTCGTGAATCTCGGCGAACCGGTAAAAGTAGATTCCGACGTGCCGACGCTTTTTATGGCCGATATGCTTTCGAGTCAGTTTCATGCGGGTTTTGAAACCACGATCCTGGGATACAGCTGGAGTCAAAGAGTTAAAGGCGATGACTGGACCGGAATCGTTGTGGATGCGATCGCACCGTTTTCGCCCGAAGCCGAAAAATTTATCGATCACGTAAGGATCATCGAAGGCGATGATGCGCATCCCTATCCGTACATGCTTTCTTTCAGTATTGAGCCTTATAAGGTGATCATGACCGAATACGATCTTGAAGAGGTAAAAAACGGTAAGGCGGAATATAAAGAAGGTACTGACATAACGGATGAAGTTATGTTAAAACCCTTAAAAAATGGACGGTTATACGTGATCCAAGCGTATTTTGAAGGGGAAGATCATAAAGGTGATGCAAATTACTGTTTCGTGACCGAACCGGAAGACAAAGCGGACCAAAATGCATCCGGCGATGATGTGATCGTGTCGCCTCAGGTTGAGCCGCTACCCGTTATGGCCGAATATCACACATTGTATGAGACCAAAGCCGATATAACCCATGATGGCATCGATGACCGTATAGCTCTTGAAATGGCTTATTTTGACGAGTCGGAGACGGAAGATCCCGATAGGACCCTTAAAGTGACGTGGGCGAATGTCGCCGTATACAGCGGAAGTTCCGACGACTGTATATTCAGATCGAGAGATATATCCATGGTGCATGCGGGAAACGGAGTGCTGTATCTTACAGAATATGAAGGGGAAAAGTATCTTCTGGAAGCCTCTGTGGAAGCCTACCAGGGTGAAGACTTCTACAATTACTGTTTGTACAGTCTTGATGAGAGCGGAGAACAGCTTACGTTAATGACCGGTCACGACTCATGGGAAATGTTTGATATAGACGAGGACGGATACTATCACGAAAAAGACCGATCCGAGACCGATCCGCACTTTGAAAAATATGAGGAAGCGGTAAGGCCGTTGCTTTCGGATGATGCGATCGTACTTATTGCCTGCGATGTGGATGCGGAGAGGCCTGTCTATTCAAAAGAGGGTAAAGTTGAATCCGCACTTGATTATTTTGACTCTCACAAATACTATTAATATAGTATCCGATCGGAGTGATGTTATGAATATCTATGTGGATTTTGACGACTGTCTCTGTGAGACGGCGAGGTATTTTACAAAGATAGCCAAAGATCTTTTTGATAAAGACGTTCCGTACGAGAAAGTGCTGTTCTTTAACTTAAAAGAAGCTTTTTCGCTTACGGACGAACAATATGAAAGGCTGATGATCGAAGGTCATCGGCCTGAAGTTCTTTTAGCCTATGAAGAGACTTATAAAGCTTCAGAAGTCGTAAATGAGTGGATCGATAGAGGCTTTAATGTTTCGATAATCACCGGACGGCCGTTTTCCTCGTTTGATCCGTCACGCAAGTGGCTTGACGATCACGGGCTTGAGCGTGCAAAACTTTACTGCCTTGATAAGTACGGACGCAATAACTTTATAAAGGGCGGTGAATATAACCTTAAACTTGATGATTACTATAAGATGAAGTTTGATTATGCGGTCGAGGATTCTCCGCATGCTTTTAAGTTTTTCGATCACCTTCCGGATCTTAAGGTAATGGTCTATGACCGTCCCTGGAACAAAGGCACCGCATTGCCGAACAACAATTTTACAAGATGCCCCGACTGGGAGAGTATAAAGAAGCTTGTCGAGTAATATAAAAAGCTCGAATAATAAAAGTATCGTTATAGGTTACGTCCTTCTTCCCCGTTTCTGAAAGTCATTATCATTTCTTCCGTAAGGCTTAGATACCGGTGCTCGTCGGTTATCTCGCTTCGGTCGACCCATTCGGCGATCGCAAGTTCGTCTTCTTCGAGCGTTATCTCATCGCTTCCGTCAAGGTCGCAGAAAAATCCCATCAAAAGTCCGCTGTCAAAGCCCCAGGGCTGGCTTTTGTAATAGCGTATATTTTTGACCTTAAGCCCCACTTCTTCCATGACTTCACGCCTTACCGTAGCTTCAAGATCTTCACCGATCTCGCAGAAACCCGCCACAAGAGAACGGCCCTTGTATTCACGGTCGGCGTATCGGGTCATTATTATCTTGTCACCGTTTGTGATCCCTATGATGACGGCGGGAGAAATGCGCGGATATATGATGTTGCCGCAATCGGGGCATTTCAGCGCGCGTTCTTTGTCGTAAACTTCCGTCTTATGACCGCATCTTCCGCAGAATCTGTTGTTTGTGTACCAGACATTAAGGTGGTAGGCGGTCGAGCCCGCATAGCTCATAAGCTTGGGCTTGTTACGCCGAAATGACGAGACCCGCTCGTAGGAAAACCCCGGGATCTCAACGGTCTTATTTCCGGTATACAGATAATCATTCTTTCCGTCGATGTTGAAAAGATATTGAAGCTTGTCGCGTTCTTTTGCCGGAAGATCCGATACTTTCGGGCATGTGATCGTTCCGTCTTCGATCTTTACAAGCGTTGTGGGACCGTCAAACACAAACACATAGTCATCGTCTTTTGCCGGCACCGGCTTATATTCATTGTGATAGATCTTGGGTTCTATATCCTGGATCATAAAAGCCTCCGAGTTTAAGTTATTTAATACTATACTACACAAAAACCGGATGATCGAACACTTAATTCTCAACCTTGACATTTTAAGGCACAGGATTTATCATACTTTATTGGATAAAAGCGTTAAAGCGAAAAAGCATTTTAAGGCGCTGAAAGAATAAACGAATGCTTTTATAAGGAGAGAGATAATGCCCATTACAGAAATACTTGAGCAGAATGCCGCAAAATACGGCAATGACGTCTGCCTCGTGGAGATAAATCCCGAAGTTAAAGAGGTAAGACGTGTCACATGGAAGGAATATGAGCTCATGGAGCCCAATCCGACCACACATTACAGAAGAGAGATCACATGGAGCGTATTTAACGAAAAGGCAAACCGTTTTGCGAATATGCTTCTTTCAAGAGGCGTCACAAAAGGAGACAAGGTTGCGATCCTTCTTATGAACTGCCTTGAATGGCTTCCGATATATTTCGGTATCTTAAAGACCGGCGCGCTTGCCGTACCGCTCAATTTCAGATATGCCCCCGATGAGATCGAATATTGTCTTAAACTTGCAGATGTGGACATCTTGGTGTTCGGACCCGAATTTATAGGTCGTATCGAGGAGATCGCGGAGAAGATCTCGAAGAACAGGCTTTTATTCTACGTAGGTGACAGCTGTCCTTCGTTTGCGGAGGATTATAATTCCCTTACCGCAAACTGTTCAAGCGTTTCACCCGATATAAAACTTACTGACGATGATGATGCAGCCATCTATTTTTCATCGGGTACGACAGGTTTCCCGAAGGCCATCCTTCATGCGCACAGAAGCCTTATGCACTCGTGCAGGGTTGAACAGGCACATCACGGCCAGACAAAAGACGATGTGTTCTTATGTATCCCGCCGCTTTATCATACCGGTGCCAAGATGCACTGGTTCGGAAGCTTCCTTGTGGGTGGCAAGGCTGTGCTCTTAAAGGGTACAAAGCCCAAATACATATTTGATGCGGTATCTCAGGAAAAATGTACGATCGTGTGGCTGCTCGTACCGTGGGCTCAGGATATATTGGAAGCGATCGAGCGCGGTGAGATAAAGCTTGAAGATTACGAGCTTAAGCAGTGGAGGCTTATGCACATAGGCGCACAGCCCGTTCCTCCGAGCCTTATCAAGAGATGGAAGGAAGTATTCCCCAATCACGATTACGATACAAACTACGGTCTTTCCGAATCGATCGGACCCGGTGCCGTTCACCTCGGTATCGAAAACATCGATAAGGTCGGTGCGATCGGTAAGGCAGGCTACGGCTGGCAGACCAGGATCGTGGACGATAACGGGAATGATGTCGAAAGAGGTAAAGTCGGTGAGCTTATCCTTAAGGGACCCGGCGTCATGAAGTGTTATTATCATGACAGAAAGGCTACCGAAGAAGTTTTAAAGGACGGCTGGCTTTATACCGGCGATATGGCGGTAGAAGACGAGGACGGCTTTATAATGCTCGTCGATCGTAAGAAAGATGTCATCATAAGCGGCGGTGAGAACCTCTATCCCGTTGAGATAGAAAACTTCATAAGAAATCATGAGGCTATACATGATGTTGCGGTCATCGGTCTTCCCGACCAGCGTCTGGGTGAGATCGCGGCAGCCATTATCGAACTTAAGCCCAATATGGTGGTCACCGAAGAAGAGATCAATGATTTCTGTCAGGCAATGCCCAGATATAAGAGACCCAGAAAGATCATATTTGCGGACATTCCGAGAAATCCTACCGGTAAGATCGAAAAGCCCAAGCTTCGTCAAATTTATTGCGGCGTAAGTCTTGTGGAAGCACAGAATAAGGGTTAAAATAAAGTCGGAGTGTAAAAACTCCGACTTTTATTGCAAATATGCGTTGGAGAAGCTTTATATAGATGTATGATTTCACTAAAAAGTCGGAATTCGCCGACGGAGTCAAAAAGGGGATACCGATAGGTGTAGGATACCTGGCGGTATCTTTTACTTTTGGGATATGGGCCGTCGAATCCGGTCTTCCCATATGGATGGTAATATTCATTTCGCTTTCTAATCTTACGAGTGCCGGCCAGTTTGCCGGAACGGGACTTATGGTCGCAGGGGCATCTTTTTTTGAGATAGGCCTTTCGGTTTTCGTTATCAACATAAGATATATGCTTATGAGTCTTGCACTCACCCAGAAACTTTCCAAAAACACAAGATTGGGTCAGAAACTCATCTTCGGTTACGGTGTAACGGATGAGGTTTTTGCGATAGCTTCCACAAGAGAAAGAGAAGTTACCGCGCACTATATGTACGGTCTTATGTCCACGCCTATCCTCGGATGGACTTTGGGTACGGCACTCGGAGCCGTAACGGGAAGCATTTTGCCGGACAGGCTTGCGGATGCGATGGGGATCGCACTTTATGCTATGTTTATAGCGATCATCATCCCGCCTGCCAAGAAATCGAGAGCGATCCTTTTCGCAGTCCTTATTTCGATCCTTGTCACCTGTATTTTGAAGTATGTTCCGGTCTTTTCTTTTGTAACGGACGGATTTGCGATGATAATCGCAACGTTTGTCGGCGCGGGCATAATGGCATGGCTTGCGCCCGTTGAGGATAAAGAGGCTGCACCGGTTAAAGAAGGAGGTGCGGCATGAGCTTAACGCTTAGATATTTTATCGCGGTCATCATAATGGCGCTTGTGACTTATATACCGAGGGCGCTTCCTTTTGCGGTGTTCTCAAAGCAGATAAAGTCAAGATTCATAAAGTCGTTTCTTTTCTATGTACCGTACGCTGTACTTGCAAGCCTTACGTTTCCCGCAATCTTTTATTGCACGGATAATATGATCGCGGCCGTAGTGGGGACGGTCGTGGCGCTTGTGCTTGCATATTTTGAGCAGAGTCTTGTGGTGGTGGCCGCCTGCGCGGTTTTGAGCATATTCCTTGTTAATCTTTTGTGATTTTGGGTTTTGCCGGTATATTCACGGTTAATCGTGTGAAGGTATAATTTACATAAGTTATTGAAAACATTGGAATATATGTGGCCGAAAGGGGAAAAACGGCCGATATATAATGTATATAACAATATCAGGAGGGTAAAGGATGAAACTTCAATTTGTCGGAGCAAATCATCAGGTTACAGGTTCGGCCCACTATGTGGAGGCCTGCGGTAAGCGCTTTCTTGTGGATTACGGTATGGAGCAGGGAAACATGAGTTACGAAAGTCAGGGCCTGCCCTGTGCCGAGTCTGAGATCGATTTCGTGCTTTTGACTCACGCACATGTCGATCACTCCGGTATGCTTCCGTATCTTTGTGCAAAAGGCTTCAGCGGCCCGATATACACGACCGATGCGACAGCCGATCTTTGCTCGATAATGCTTCGTGACTGTGCCCACATTCAGTTACAGGAAGCTGAGTGGAAAGCCCGTAAGAAAAAGCGTGGAGCCGACATAACCGAAGGCTTTGAACCCTTATATACAATGGCCGATGCCGACAATGCTATAAGACTTCTTGTTTCCTGCCACTACGATGTCATGGTGGATATCTGCGAAGGAATAAGAGTCAGATTTACCGACGTCGGACACCTGCTCGGTTCTGCGAGTATCGAAGTATTCTTAAGCGAGAACGGAGTATACAAGACCATATGCTTCTCGGGAGATATAGGCAATAAAGATCAGCCTCTCATCAAAGATCCCGCTTACACCAAACGTGCCGATTACGTTCTCATGGAATCAACATACGGTGACAGATATCACGAAAAATCAGAGATCAATCCGATAGAAGATCTTGCAAAGATCATTCAGGAGACACTGGACGGCGGCGGGAATGTCGTAATTCCTTCTTTTGCCGTAGGGCGTACCCAGGAGATCCTCTATTTCATAAAACAGATAAAAGAACGCGAACTTGTAAAATATCATGATTTCCCGGTCTATGTGGATTCGCCGCTTGCCGTTGATGCGACCGAGATCTTCCAGAAGAACTTCTACACCTGTTTCGATGAAGAAGCTCTCGAGATGGTGAGAAGAGGCGAGAACCCGCTTACATTCCCGGGCCTTAACCTTGCGATCACCGCCGAAGAATCAAAGGCGATAAACTCCGATGAAGAACCCAAGGTAATCATATCCGCATCGGGTATGTGCGAGGCCGGCCGTGTTAGACACCATTTAAAGCACAATCTATGGAGACCGGAGTGTACCATATTGTTCGTAGGTTATCAGGCTATGGGAACTTTGGGCCGTGCGATAGTGGAAGGAGCCGATGAAGTTAAGCTTTTCGGCGAGCCGATATCCGTAAGGGCGGCGATCATGTCGCTTCCCGGTCTTTCGGGACACGCCGACAGAGACGGCCTTATAGAGTGGCTCGATAAATTTGAGGAAAAGCCTAAGTGCGTATTTATGGTACACGGTGACGATATGTCGGCTGAATCGCTTGCCGAATATGTCAATAAAGAGATGAAGATCCCCGCATACGTTCCTTATTCGGGCACTGTATTTAATCTGGCCACCGGCGAGTTTGAATACGAAGCAATACCCGAAAAGCGCAAGAAGAAGATCTTTATCGTATCCGATGCCTTTGCAAGACTTGTTGCCGCAGGGCAAAGGCTTATGGCTGTTATCAATAAGAATAAAGATCATGCCAACAAAGATCTTGCGAAGTTTACAAACCAGATCAATTCTCTTTGCGACAAGTGGGATCCCGACAATTTCTATATAGAGGAGCCTTCGGGAAAAAAGAGCAAAAAGAGTAAAAAGAAATCCTAAAACGGACAAAAATGTGGTATCCTTTATGGAAAAGGTAAAAGAAACAGATCAGGAGAACCAAAATGAGCTTAGCTGACGTTACATTCATAAACATGTGTAAGGATATCCTTGAGAACGGTACTTCCACGGAAGGCGAAAAGGTTCGCCCGCACTGGCAGGACGGCACTCCGGCATATACGATCAAAAAGTTCGGTGTGGTAAACCGTTATGACTTAAGGAAGGAGTTTCCCATCCTTACACTTCGTAAGACCGCTTTAAAGAGCGCTACGGACGAAATGTTGTGGATATGGCAGCAAAAGTCAAATAACGTTCACGATCTTCACAGCCATATCTGGGATGAATGGGCCGACGAGGACGGTTCCATCGGCAAGGCTTACGGCTATCAGATGAGTGTTAAGCACAAGTACAAAGAAGGTATGATGGATCAGGTCGACAGAGTGATCTACGACCTTAAGAATAATCCTTTTTCGCGGCGTATCCTTACAAATATCTATGTCCATGCGGATCTGAGCGAGATGAACTTATACCCCTGCGCATATTCCATGACATTTAATGTTACGCAGCGTCCGGGGGAGGATAAGCTTACATTGAACGCGATACTCAACCAGCGTTCGCAGGATGTGCTTGCAGCCAATAACTGGAATGTTGTGCAGTATGCGGTTCTGGTACATATGCTTGCTCAGGTTACGGATATGAATGTGGGCGAGCTTGTGCACGTGATAGCCGATGCTCATATTTACGACAGGCATATACCGCTCATAAAGGAACTAATTGCAAGGGAACCGCTCCCTGCTCCGACATTCTGGCTTAATCCCGATATACATGATTTTTATAAGTTTACGAGGAATGATGTCCGTGTGGACGGGTACGAGACACATCCCCAGATAGAGAACATCGAGGTGGCAATCTAGTGAATGCTATAGTCACTGTCGACAATAACTTTTCGGTGTCTTTAAAGAATAAACCGCTTGTATCCATACCGGCCGAGAAGAAGACGATGCTTTCGACCGTAAGCGGAAAGACTATAGTGTACGATGTGCATTTTCTTTCCGAATTACCCGGTCTTCAGCCCGTAAAAGGATGCAGAAATTATATATATCTTGATGGTTCAAAGGGTGATATAAAGGGTGCTTTCTGTTATGAATCGATAGACGATCTTAAAAAAGCATTGGAAAAAGAAGCGGATGAAGAGGTTTACATAATTCACGGGGCTTCTCTTTACAATGCTTTCTATGATGACATTGACACCTTCCATGTGACCAAAATCGATTATGAATACAATGCAGACGCATCGATACCTGATCTTGACCGGGACGAGGCTTTTTCAATTACGGCCGATTCGGATGAAATGTACTGCTTTGATATAATCTATAACTTTTTGAAGTACGAAAGAAGGACAAAATGACAGTTGAAGAGTTAAGGGAAAAATACCCTTATTTGTACGAAACGCATCTTCACACGAGCCAGGCGAGCAAGTGTGCAAGATCTACGGGGGCCGAGCAGGCCATAGCACATAAGGAGTACGGTTATACGGGTATCATCGTTACCGATCATAACTGGGGAGGCAACACCTCAATAGACAGGTCGCTTCCGTGGAAGGAATGGATCGATAATTTTTTTGCGGGTTACAGAGATGCCAAGGAAACGGGCGACAAGATCGGCCTTCAGGTATTTCCCGGATATGAAGCCGGTTACGGCGGTCCCGAGTTTTTGATATACGGCATCTCTCCCGAATGGATGCTCGATCACGAAGAGTTAAAAGAAGCTCCGGTAAGCGAGCAGATCAAGATCATACATACGACGGATGCCATCGTCATCCAGGCACACCCTTACAGAGAAGAGTGGTATATCGATAAGGTCCGCCTCTATCCGGACGATGTGGACGGCTGCGAGATCATAAACGCCACACACTCAAATTCGAGATCGACTTCACATAACGATCCCGTATTTGACACAAGAGCCATAGCTTATGCCAAAGAACACGGTTTTTGCACCACGGCCGGTTCGGATATACATGTAAACGATCCTTTCGGCGGCGGCATGGCCTTCCCCACAAAGCTTGATTCGCTTGCGGATTTCGTAAAAAGAGTAAGAAACAAAGAAGATTATGTGCTCACGAACGGCGAGCACTGGTATACACGCGTCGGAGATCTGATTGTTTAAAAGATTCATTCATAAAAGCAAGTTAATAATGATGCTTTTGGCCTTATCGACCATGGTCCTTTCGGGCTGCGAAGATAAGAACATCATCATCACCACGGATTTTGAGGAAGGCGAGCTTATGCGCATCAATACGCTTTCCTGCTATGTGCCCGAGATGATGCTGTATCTTACGAACGCACAGAACGATTACGAAAAGGTATTCGGCTCAGAGATATGGACAAAATCCTTAAACGGAAGAGAACTGTCCGAAAGCATAAAGGACATGGTGCTTGCCAAGGTAGCCCAGGTCAAGGTCATGAACCTTATGGCCGAGGACTATGAGATAACGCTTTCGGAAGATGACTTAAATACGATAAAAGAACGCGCATCGGCCTATTATGGTACGCTTTCTCCAAAGGAGATCGAGCTTACCGGAGCGACACCGGAGACGGTTGAAGAGATCTTTAAAGAATATGTCATCGCAAACAGGGTCTACGCCTACATCATCAAGGACATCAATCCCGAGATAAGCGATGATGAGGCGAGGACCGTTACGGTCCAGCATATACTCATAAAGACCTACGGTTTAAGCGGTGACGGCAAGAGATTTGAGTATACGGAAAGAGCCAGGGAAGAAGCACGTAAAAAAGCCGAAGAGATAAGAGAAATGGCGGTTTCGGAAGAGGAACCGGTTGATTTTGAACTTCTTGCCGCCGAGTACAACGAAGATGATGAGACCACCTATTCGTTTGGAAGAGGTGAAATGGCACAGGCTTTTGAAGACGCCGCGTTCATGCTGGATAACGGCGAGATATCCGAGGTTGTGGAGACGGAGTTCGGTTATCATATCATTAAGTGCGTCAGCACCTTCGATGTGGACGAGACACAGCAAAACAAGGTCAAGATAGTCAAAGAACGTCAGGAAAAGGTTTTTGAAGAGACTTACAACAGTTTTGTGGTGGGTATAAAGAAAAACTTAAACGAAGATCTTTACGCTTCCATTAAGCTTATAACCGATGAAGACGTTACGACTTCAAATATGTTTTCCGACGAATATCTTGGTGGTTTATAAAAGTTTTAGAAATGGATAAAGCCTGTATTTATGCGGGTTTAAAGCCGATAATCAGCACTCGGAACTTCCGAGTGCTAATTTATTGTTGACTTTTAATTTTTCGGCTCTTAAAATCTATCTTGTTGAGAAAATTATCGCGGGCGGATCCCGTAAGAATATATGAAAGAAGGCGTTTTTATGGCAAAACAAGGCAATTTATCGATCAACAGCGAGAATATCTTCCCGATCATCAAGAAGTGGCTGTATTCCGATCATGATATTTTCTTCCGTGAACTTATCTCAAACGGATGCGATGCTATCACGAAGCTTAAGAAACTTAACATGATGGGCGAGTACGATCTTCCGCAGGGTTATAAAGGAAGGATCGACGTGATTGTCAATTCAACTGACAAGACACTTACATTTATAGATAACGGCCTCGGTATGACCGAAGATGAAGTTGATGAATACATCAATCAGATAGCATTTTCGGGCGCGACCGATTTCATCGAAAAATACAAGGACAAGGCCAATGACGATCAGATAATCGGCCACTTCGGACTGGGCTTCTATTCTGCATTTATGGTAGCAAAGGAAGTACATATCGATACCCTTTCCTACAAAAAGGACGCAAAGCCCGTACATTGGGAATGCGACGGCGGTACCGAGTTTGACATGAAGGAAGGCGACAAGAAGGAAGTCGGCACGAAGATCACTCTTTTCGTCAACGATGACGTTCTTGAGTTCTGCAACAAATACAAAGCAAGAGAAGTGATCGAAAAGTATTGTTCGTTCATGCCTACCGAGATATATCTTTCGGAAGATCCCAAGGGAACCGAGATCATCAAGATGGATGAAAAACTCGACAGTGATGTGATCGTCGAGACCATCGCTCCCGAAAAAGAAGGCGAAGAGATCAAGCTTAAGATCGAAAAGCGTCCCGAACTTTTAAACGAGACCAATCCTTTGTGGAACAGACATCCCAATGAATGTACCCCCGAGGATTACAAGAAGTTTTACAGAGACGTATTCAAAGATTACAAGGAGCCCCTTTTCTGGATACACTTAAATATGGATTATCCTTTCAACTTAAAGGGTATCCTCTACTTCCCGAAGATCAATACCGAGTACGAATCGATCGAAGGGACCATAAAGCTTTACAACAATCAGGTATTTATTGCCGATAACATCAAGGAAGTCATTCCGGAATTTTTACTTCTTTTAAAGGGTGTTCTGGATTGTCCCGATCTTCCGTTAAACGTATCGCGTTCTGCGCTTCAGAACGACGGTTTTGTAAAGAAGATCTCCGACTATATCACCAAGAAAGTTGCCGATAAGCTTTCGGGCATGTGCAAGACCGAAAAAGAAGAGTATGAAAAGTACTGGGAAGACATAAGCCCGTTCATCAAGTTCGGCTGCTTAAAGGACGATAAGTTCTGCGAGAAGATGACAGACTACATCCTCTTTAAGAATCTTGACGGAAAGTACTTAACCCTTCCCGAATGCCTTGCGGTCAAGCCTATAGATACGGATGCCGAGGCTACGGACGAAAACGGCGAAAAGGTTGAAGCCGAAGTGGTGGACGAAAAGGAAGAGTCCGCCGAAGAGGAAAAGAAAGAGAAGACCATATACTATGTGACCGACGAGATACAGCAGAGTCAGTACATCAATATGTTTAAGCAGGCCAAGATGGATGCGGTCATATTAAAGCACAATATCGACCAGCCTTTCATCTCACAGCTTGAAGCCAAGAACGAAGGCATAAAGTTCTTAAGGATCGATGCCGACATCACCGATTCTCTTAAGAACAAGACCTCAAAGAAGGCACAGGAAGAACTCGACAAGCAGGCCGAAGAATTAAAGCCCGTATTTGAAAAGGCTTTAAAGAAGAAAGACTTAAAGGTCAAGGTAGAGAAGCTTAAGAACAAGAAGATCGCATCGATGATCACACTTTCCGAGGAAAGCCGCCGTATGCAGGACATGATGAAGATGTACGCTATGCCGGGCATGGATCCTTCGATGTTCGGAGGTTCTGACGGAGAGACGCTCATACTTAACGCCAATCATCCTCTGGTCGATTATATTTCCGCTCACAAGGATTCCGAGGAATCGGGCATGTTTGCGGAGCAGTTATACGATCTTGCAAAGCTTCAGCAGGCTCCTCTTGCTGCCGATGAGATGACGAGATTCATCCAAAGAAGCAACGATATTCTTGTAAAACTTACCGAAAATAAGTAAAAAGACAGTACATATTGCGTCGGGCGGACATAATTGTCTGCCCGATTTTTTTCCGCTCTTTAATTGTTCATAAATACTCGCACCACACGGTAATATATGCTATAATTACCTAGTATGCGGAATTATGGGCGCATATAATCTTTTTTCTTTTCCCGGAGCATCGATGAAGCAGGTAATCGACAGGATCTTAGAAGAAAAATTCGAATATGATAAAGGGTCGATCGATTTTTCGTGTGCCCGCATAGAGCTCAGTCTGTCTCCCGATGAGCTTTACACGGGTTCTTTTGACATCATCTGCCCGTCGGGCACCGCTTCCGAAGGTTTTATCTATGCCAATGATATCCGTATGCATCTTCTTACGGACAGTTTTTCGGGGACCGGAGAGCAGATAGGATATTCGTTCTCCACAAAGGGCCTTGCCGAGGGGGACGTTGTAAAGGGAGAGATCCACGTGGTATCCAACCACGGCGAATACTATCTTCCGTATGTGGTAAACATCGCTCATTCGACACTTGATTCAAGTCTTGGAAATATCAGAAATCTTTTCCATTTTGCCAATCTTGCAAAGACTGACTGGGATGAGGCGGTCAAGCTTTTCTATTCCGACCGTTTCAAGGAACTTTTCAAAGGAAACGACAGGCAGTTTTTAAGAGCATATATGGGTCTTTCGGCTTACTACGGAAACGAACAGAACGTCGAAGAATTTCTTTTAAAGATAAATAAAAAGCAGCCCACGGAATATCTTGTGGATCGTGATACGGTCGTTTTGGAAGAACCCGAAGAGGCAAGGGAAGAATACATAGATATTACAAGAAACGGCTGGGGTTATACTTCGCTTTCGGTCATCTGTGATGCGGATTTTGTGGAACTTTCCGCCCAAACCCTTTCGGACAATGATTTTCTGGGGAATTACCTGCATTTTTCTTTTGTGATAAATCCGGAAAGACTTCACAGCGGCAACAATTACGCGACCATAAGGTTCTTTAACGCTTTCACTTCGTTTGAAGTAACGGTCAAGGTCGTGCAGAATGTGCTCATTAAGTCCGAGATCTCGAAAAAGATCGAATACGATCGCATCCTTATGGAGATGGTGACCTACTATAAGGCCTTCCGTCTTAAGAACATAACGACCGATACATGGATAGCCGAGACCGGCAAGATAGTGGACAGGCTCTTATCGCTTAAGCCGTCGGAAAAGAACATAAGGATGTTCAAGGCGCAGCTTCTTATCACGGAGGAGCGGTACAACGAGGCAAAATGGATACTCGATCAGATAGAACCCGAATTTGATCCGGACACCGATTATACGACCTCAAGCTGGGCATATTTCCTCTATCTCACAACGCTTATAAACCGTGAAGAGGATTATATAGACAGGATAACCGAAGAGGTTGAGAACATATACAACAGGGATACGTCAAACTGGCGTGTGGCATGGCTTTTGCTCTATCTTTCCGCCGAATATGCGGTAAGTCCCACAAAAAAATGGGTATTTATCACGAACCAGCTGTCCCTTGGCTGCACAAGTCCCGTCATGTATGTGGAAGCAGCCAATATGCTTCTTTTAAATTCAGCCCTCCTTGCGGATTTAAATACCGTGGAGCTTAGGATCTTAAGTTACATGGTCAAGGAACACCTTCTTACAAACGAAGTCGCAAGACAGGTCGTATATCTTGCGGGCAGCGGAAAGTGGTATACGCGCAGCCTCATAGAGATATTAAAGTCATGCTACGATGTGCTTCAATCCGTCGATGCACTGACTGTTCTGTGTACTCTTTTGATAGCACACGACAAAAAGGGCCCCGAATACTTCCAGTGGTATAAGCTCGCACTTGAAGAAGAGGCAAGGGTCACCAAGATATACGAATATTACATGATGAGCATGGACACGGTAAGGGTCAATGAACTTCCCAAGATGGTATACCTTTATTTTTCTTACCAGAACGAACTTGACTGGAAGCTTACCGCATACCTTTATGCACGCGTCATCGAAAACCGCGAGCAGCTTGAAGATATATTCCCGACATATAAGGAGCAGATAGACAGATTTACGATCAATCAGATCGCCGAAGGTCATATGAACAAAGACCTTGCGATAATATACCGCTTTGTTCTGAGCGAAAATGTCATATCAAGGGATATGGCTGTAAAGCTTGCCAAGCTCATATTCACGCACAGGATAAGCATAAGCTCCGATCTTCCGCAGAGGGTGATCGTATATCAGAGCCGCGAGGTTGTGGGAACATCATATCCGATAGTCGATCATGAGGCATTCGTGCCCATATACAACAAGGATTTTGACATCATGTTTGAGGATAACTTCTCAAACAGATATATGAAGTCGGTCGATTACGACATAGAGAAGCTGATCGTACCCGGTAAGCTTGCAAACATGCTTCTTCCCCATGTGGACGACAATCTTTCTTTTGATGTCTACGCCTGTGAATGCTCAAGCGAAATGGTGGAGATCGACGACGAGAACCGCATAAGATATCAGAGGATACTGGATGCTCCCGAAATAGATACAGCCTACAAGGCCGAGATACGTTCAAAGATCATGCAGTATTACTACGACAACGACCGTATAAGGGAGCTCGATCTTTTGCTTGAAAGCTTAAATGCCGAGGAAATGAATGCAAAAGAGAGAAATACCTGCGTAAAATACATGATCATGCGCGGCATGTACGATAAGGCTCTTGAATGGATATTTGATTTCGGCATAGAGGGCGTGGATTTAAGGGACCTTGTAAAACTTTGCTCGAATCTCATCGTAAGAGGCGATTTTGAACCGTCGGACGATATAACCGACATGAGTGCATATTGTTTCTTTAAGAACAAATACGATGAGACGATACTTAAATACCTTTGCGACAATTATAACGGCATGACAAAGGATTTAAGAAAGCTCTTTACAGCAGCCGAGAACTTCGATATCGACGTGCACGGCATGTGCGAAAAGCTTATCGTCCAGATGCTGTTTACGGGTTATTATGTGTCGGAGCGGATGGATATTTACAGAAAGTACATAAGCACCGGAGCCAACCAGAACATAAGGATGGCCTTCCTTACACAGTGCTCATACGACTACTTTGTAAAAGAACAGCTTACCGAAAGCTTTGTGTTCGAAGAACTTACCAGGTTAAAGGGTCAGGGCGAAAAGATGCTTAAGGTATGCAAGCTTGCATACATAAAGTTTTATGCCGAAAACAAGAACATGGTCGATGAGACGATAAGGGATTACATCAATGAATTTTTAGACGACCTTATCGGCGAAGGCATATATCTTTCCTACTTTAAGGAGTTTATGGAGCAGGGCGTCGAAGAGATAAACCGTTTTGCGGACAAGACGTTTATCGAGTACAAGACCGAACCCGACAGAAAGGTAAAGATCCACTATATCGTGGAAGCGGACGACGAATCGCAGGGAGAGTACATTACAAGGGAAATGCCCGATATGTACGGCGGACTTCACTCAATGTCCTTTGTTCTTTTCTTCGGTGAGAACCTTTTGTATTACATTACCGAGGAGATCGACGGTACCGAGCAGCTTACGGAATCCGGCAACATTACAAAGAGCGATATCGGAAGCGACATCTCCACGAGCCGCTTCAGTGAGATCAACGATATCGTGATATCTCATACACTTCAGGACTACGATGCGCTCGAGCATCTGATCTACGAATACAGACGTAAGGAATATATGATAAACAAGCTGTTTACCATGAAATAGGATTTGCCGATGGAACCTCTTGATCAGGAGTTGAAAAAACGAAATAGGGAGTATGCCGTAGGACTTGATCTTACGGACGGTTTCTCGCAGGTAAGCGTGGGCCCGGTCGATTCCGACGAGATCGAGACCGTGTCGGTGCTGCCGGGGCAGAACGTCTATCAGGTTCCCACCGCGCTTTTTAAGAGGGCGGAGGTAAACCAGTGGTTTGCGGGCAGAGAGGCCGATAAATACAGAGAGGCGGGAGGCTTCTATATCGATAAGCTTGTGACAAAGGCAAGAGCCGGAGAGGATGTCACGATCGGTAGCGAAAGCTTCAGACCGTCTGCTTTGCTTGCCCTTTACATGAAGAGGATCCTTTCGCTTGTCAATACAGTAGCTCCGTTAGCCAAGGTAACATCCTTGATGATCACCGTTGATACTCTTGACGCGGATCTTGTGACGGTCCTTGACGAAGCGGTCAGGTCGCTTGGCCTTAAGACAAAGGAAGTGCATTTCCAGAGCCATATGGAGAGCTTTTATAACTACATGCTCTTCCAGCCCAGAGAATTCTTGAACAGGGATGCGCTTTTGATAGACGGTACCGGAGAGTATATAAAGAGTTTAAGGATGGAGTGCAACAAAAACACCACTCCCATAGTGGCATTCATAGATTCCCACGAGGATTCAAAGCTTGCGACGAACGATACGGAAGCTCCGGGTTACGGTGCGGTATTTAAGGCATTTACCGAGAATGTTACGGAAGGCCATATGATATCGGCAACGTTTTTGATAGGCGATATATTCAGGGACGAATGGTGCCACGATTCGGTCACCGCACTTTGCAGAAAGGGAAGGGTATTCCAGGGTAACAATCTTTTCTCGAAGGGCGCATGCCATGCCGCAAAAGCGGGCGTATCGCCTTCGATCATAAACAGCGGTTTCGTATTTTTGGGCAACGATAAGCTTAAGTGCAACGTGGGAATGAATGTTTCAAAACGCGGAGAGGATGCCTACCTTCCGCTCCTTGACGGCGGCATAAACTGGTTCGATGCCAGAAACGAGTGTGAAGTGATCCTTGATAAGGGCAACAAATTAAGCTTTGTGATCACGCCGCTCACAGGTAAAAATCCGGAGACCGTTGACATTATATTAAACGATCTTCCGAAGCGTCCTCCGCGCACCACAAGGCTTAATATAAAGCTTAAGATGCAGTCGGAGACGAGGATCGCGGTAACGGTCAAAGATCTTGGGTTCGGGGAGATCTTCCCTGCCGAAAATATTGAATGGAATGAGGTGATAAGTGTATGAACCGTGCATTGACCTGTATCGGTGATTACGCAAAGTCACCGTTCTATGTGGATAAAGTTTTTGTAAATGTCTATTCCGCCGAGGAACTCTGCTATGTACTCTATGAAAATGCATTCCTTTTGGAAAGGGATATCCTCGATATGAGGCTTGCCGAGTGGATAGACAGGGAGCTGGGTCTTAAGGATCTTGCAAGAGACCTATATGTCCTTATCAATCAGAATGCTTCCGCAGCGTCGTTTGTGGGTACCATTCTTTCGTATGTAGGATACTATTCGGGCGAAGAGATATCCAAGGCCGAGAGCATCCTTCGTATGAACGTATCCATGAGCGTTTTTGAAAAGTGGAAGGCAAAGGCTGATTTTCTTGTGGAGAACAAGCATTATACCCTTGCGATCCACGAATACGAAAGACTTATAAAGAGCCTTCCCGACGATGAAGCGACCCTTAAAGCCAACGTTTACAACAATATGGGTATCACCTATATGTATCTGTATCTTTTCGATTCGGCCGAAGAATGCTTCTCAATGTCTTACAAGACCGATAACAACGAGGATGCTTACAGACATTATCTTACGGTAAAGAGGATGAGTCTTTCCGATGAGGATTATATAAGACTCATTGCCGAGGAAGAGGAATCTTACAGGCTTTCGATAACGCTTGAGAGCAGAATGGATGACGTTAAGCGTTCTTTTGACAGGACCGATACCGCAAGATCGCTTAAGGAACTTTTCGAGTTAAAGAACACTAAGGAAGGTAATCTCTATTACGAGGAGATCGCAAGGATCACCCATCAGCTTAAAGAAGATTACAGAGACATCGTTTTGGAAAACGAACAGGGCACCAATACGGAGAATTAAACTTCATGGGATTTTTTAAGAATCTGTTTTTGGGAAAAACCGAATATACCGATGACGACTATTTCGATTATGACGCCGAATATGAAGATCCCGACTGGGACCGGATGGCCGGAGACCGTGAGCCGTTAGACTTAAACGATGCAAATGTCATGGAGCAGTATGTAAGAAACTGCCTGGAACAGATGAAAGCCGCATCGACCGAAATGGACAGGCTTAACAGGGAGTACGACCTTGTGACGGGCCATCTTACCGATCTTGAAGAAGTCGAAGAGATCCCTCAGGTGGAAAAGGCTCAGCTTGTCGAGATCGCCAAGCACATAAAGCAGTTAAGGACAGAGCATGATACGTATGTGCTTAAAGAAAGCACGATGACCGACAGAGAGTACAAGCTTGTGGAGTCCATAGAGGACGAGATCGTGGAAGCCATCAAAAAGCTTGAGGAAGAGGAAGATTACAAGAAAAAGGTCAAGGCGGATCTTAAGAGGGTCGATAAGGAGAGGCATGCCTACAATTACAGGAAAAAAGAACTCGACCAGATGATAGAAAACGCGAGAGGGTCGGCGCTTGTGACGATGGGTGCGGCAGCAGTGTTGGTGGTCGTTCTTTTCCTTATGAACCTGTTCTTTAAACTGAACGTTTCGATAGGCTATTACCTTACGATAGCCGCGCTTGCGGTGACGCTTACGTATATATATGTTAAGTACACGTCGTTCGTGGATGAGAGAGCAAGGGTGGGAAACACGATAAACGAGCTTATCCTTCTTGAAAACAAGGTCAAGATAAGATACGTCAACAACAAAAATCTCCTTGATTATCTGTACATGAAATATGATGTGCCCGACGCCTGGACGCTTAAGGACCTTTATGAACGCTTCGATAAAGAACGCGAAGCAAAGACCAGATTTGAAAAGAATGAAGTGATCTACCAGGAAGAACTTGCAAGACTTGTAAGGGAACTTCGAAAATTCCGCGTAAAGGATCCCGAAATATGGATCCATCAGGTTGATGCCATAGTGGATTCAAGAGATATGGTCGAAGTGCGGCATTCTCTGATAAAGAGACGCCAGAAGCTTCGCAAGCAGATGGAATACAATCAGAATCTTGCGACCGAAGCAAGCGATGCCATAAAAGCCGTTATCGAGGAACATCCCAAGTCCGCCGAAAAGATCATGCAGCTTATAAATATTTACGAACAAGGTGAGAGTAAAGATGATTAAAAATATTGTTTTTGATATTGGAAACGTACTTGTGGAGTTCGGCTGGAAGCCGTATTTCGATAAGTTCAACTTAACCCCCGAAGAATTCGAAAGGCTTGTAAATGCTACGGTCAAGAGCAATGTCTGGAACGAGATGGACAGAGGGGCAGTAAGCGAAGAAGAGATACTTAACGGCTATATAGCCAACGATCCCGGCATTGAGGACATAATAAGGGCCATATATGCGGATTTTCACGATCTGCTCAAACAGTACGATTACACGAAGGGCTGGATTAAAAGCCTTCAGGCTGAAGGATTTAAGGTATACTGCCTTTCGAACATGTCGCACAAATCCGTAAGGGAAAATGCGGACGCCCTTGATTTTATACCGCTTACCGACGGTACCATCCTAAGCTGCGATTACAATATCATAAAGCCCGAAAAGGCCATATACGATCTTTTATTTGAGAAATTCAACCTTATCCCGTCGGAATGCGTTTTTATAGACGATGTTAAAAGAAACATCGATAAAGCCAAAGAACTCGGCATGTACGGCATAGTCTTTGAAAGTAAAAAGCAGGTCGAAGAAGAGATCGAAAAGCTTAAAAACACGGTCAAATAGTTATTCGTCCGGTTTGTCGTTTTTTTGATCGACCGTGATCGAAGGAGAGTGGTCGGTGGGGACACCGTTAAGATCGAAGTCGGCGATCGTGTGCTTATGGAAGATCTTTCCCGCCATCCAGATATATACCCATATGAGTACGGGCACGACAACGGTCAAAAATACTGCGGCCTGAGCGACAGTTTTGGCCCAGTCGTATTTGAGAAGGGAAAAAATAAGTGCCAAAAGGTACATGAGCACGATAAGGACTATTCCCACAAGCGCAAGTATCCGCTGACCCTTTGTATATTTGGATGTTTTTTCTTTTTCCATATGCTTACCTCTTTTATAAAAGTGACTTCGGTTATTATAACATACTTCTTTGAACAATATTATTGAAAATAAAGAATTCATGTGCTAAACTACGCAAGGAACTAATCCTAGTTTTAAGGAAGGGAATGACTTATGACATTACTTGAAAAATGGCGCAATACAGCCTACAACGAACAGGAAGATTCAGCCAAGCTTCAGGCGATCTGGGATGATTATTTCAAGAAAGAGAAGGCTATTTATCAGAAACTTCTTAAAAATCCCGATGAGGTGGTAACAGGTACGCTTGGAGAACTTGCGAAAAAATATAAGGTCACACAGCTTGTAATGACCGGATTTTTGGACGGTATCAACGATTCGCTCATCAAGCCCAATCCGATCGAGACAATGGATGCAGAGACCGAAGTCAATTTAGGCTTCGACAAAGCGCTCCTTTATAAGAACATGGTAGCGGCAAAGGCAGACTGGCTCTACGGACTTCCCGAATGGAATGCGATCTTTACCGAAGAAGAGCAGAAGGAGCTTTACAAAGAGCAGAAGCAGTCAATGACCATCCGTAAGGAAGCAAAGGTATATCCCAACGATCCCTGCCCTTGCGGTTCCGGTAAGAAATACAAAAAGTGCTGCGGACGCAACAGCGCCTGAAAAAAGTATTGACACTCGGAAATATGTATGATATCTTATCCGAGTATCAAAGATATATGACAAACAAGCAGAGTTATCTCTCACCCCGTGGCAATTGGGCTGACGGGCGTTAATACGAAGATCGAGGATATTGTGCGATCATGTATGTATGTTGACGGATAAGCTTGTTTGGCTTATCCGTTTTTTTAACCTATGGAGGGTACAACTATTAGCGAATTAATGATTAACGAACAGATCCGTGACAAGGAAGTAAGAGTCATCGGAGAGAACAACGAGCAGTTGGGTATCATGTCGTCAAAAGAAGCTCAGGCATTGGCCGATGAGGCAGGCGTCGATCTTGTAAAGATCGCTCCGAACGCCAATCCGCCGGTATGCAGGATCGTAGATTACGGTAAGTTTAAGTACGATCAGATGAAGCGTGAGAAAGAAGCCAAGAAGAAACAGCACGTTGTGGAGATTAAGGAAATTCGTCTGTCACCCAATATCGATACAAACGACTTAAACACCAAGGTTAACGCAGCCAGAAAGTTCTTGTCGGACGGCGACCGCGTTAAGGTAACATTAAGGTTCAGAGGCCGTGAGATGGCACATATGCAGACCACCAAGCACATTCTCGATGATTTTGCGGAAGGTCTTTCGGATATTGCCGTTATCGATAAAGCTCCCAAGGTTGAGGGACGCAGTATGACAATGTTTTTAGCCGGCAAAAAGAACTAATATCCGGATAAAATGATAGATTAATCAGATTCAGGAGGAAACAACAATGCCTAAAATGAAAACAAGCAGAGCGGCTGCAAAGCGCTTTAAAGCTACAGGAACCGGTAAGTTAAAGAGATCCAAGGCATATAAGAGCCATATCTTAACCAAGAAGACTACCAAGAGAAAGCGTAACTTAAGAAAGCCCGCTATTACGGACCAGACAAATGTAAAGAACATGAAGAAGATTTTACCTTACATGTAAGTCGATTGGAGGAAATAAGAAGATGGCAAGAATTAAAGGTGGCATGAATGCCAAGAAAAAGCATAATAGAGTATTAAAGCTCGCTAAGGGCTACAGAGGAGCACGCTCTAAGCAGTACAGAACAGCTAAGCAGTCTGTAATGAGAGCACTTACTTCTTCCTACGCAGGACGTAAGGAGAGAAAGCGTCAGTTCAGACAGTTATGGATCGCACGTATCAATGCGGCAGCAAGACTTAACGGAATTTCTTATTCAAAGTTCATGTTCGGTCTTAAGAACGCAGGTGTTGAAATGAACCGCAAGATGCTCGCAGAGATGGCAGTTAACGATGCGCAGGGTTTTGCATCACTCGCTGAACTTGCAAAGAAGAACGCATAATCAATATGAGAACTTAATCCCGCAGGATTTTCCTGCGGGTAGTTTTTTGAAAGGATCTTATGAACTATTTGGATTATTTTAAGAAGATAGCAAGTATTCCTCACGGTTCGGGCAACACCAAGATGATAAGCGATTATCTTAAAGGTTTTGCAAAGGAACGCAACCTTGAGTGCTATCAGGATGATCTCAATAACATCATTATCATCAAAGAGGCCTCAAAGGGGCGGGAGAATGATGAACCCGTTATCATCCAGGGTCACATGGACATGGTCGCGGTAAAAGAAGATACATGTGACATAGATATGACAAAAGAAGGCTTAAGACTTAACACCGACGGAGATTTTCTCTATGCTGAAGGTACGACGCTCGGCGGAGATGACGGTATTGCGGTCGCATATGCTCTTAACCTTTTGGATGACGATACACTTTCGCTTCCCAGACTTGAAGTTGTCATAACGGTCGATGAGGAAGTGGGTATGGAAGGTGCATCGGCAATAGATCTTTCACCCTTAAAGGGCCACACGCTCATCAATATCGATTCCGAAGAAGAAGGGATATTCCTTGTGAGCTGCGCGGGCGGTGCAAGAGTGGATTTTGCATACGATTGCACAAAGGAACCCAAGGTGGTGCCTCAGCCGGGCAATAAGGTATATGAGATCGAGATGTCAGGCTTTTTGGGCGGACACTCGGGTACCGAGATTGATAAGAACCGTGCCAACGCCATAAGGATCATGTGCAGGCTTTTAAAGAAGCTTTCGGACACAGGCTTTTTGCTCGGTCTTGCCGATTTTAACGGCGGTACCGCAGACAACGCGATCTGTAACGGATGTAAGGCGGTCTTTCTTTCAAAAGCCATTGAGCCGGAACTTTTCGATATGTTTAAGTACGAGGCGATAGATAAGTACTTTGCGACGGAAAAAGATGCAAAGATCACATCAAAGGAATTGGATGCGACTCCCGATTTTTATCAGGCAGGAGATTTTTTGCATTTCCTTATATCTCTTCCCGACGGTGTTCAGGCAATGAGCAAGGATATCGAAGGCCTTGTGGAGACTTCGCTTAATCACGGTATCATAAGGATGGAAAACGGTATCGTGAACTTAAGCCTTTCCGTAAGGAGCAATATCGATGCAAAGAAGGAAGAACTTATCAAGACATTAAGGGAGCTTGCGGAGATCCGTCCCGTAAAGATGAATATCCGCGGTGAATATCCCGGCTGGGCTTACAGAGAAAACTCACCTCTTCGCGATAAGATGGTAAGGGTATATAAAGAGATGTTTGATAAAGAGCCCAAGGTCGAAGCTTTGCATGCGGGCCTTGAGTGCGGTATTTTTGCATCAAAGATCAAAGATCTTGACTGCATATCGTTCGGCCCCGATATTTATGATATTCATACGGTCAACGAGCGGTTGAGCCTTTCCTCTTCGGAGCGTATGTGGGAATATTTAAAGAAAGTTCTTTTGTAAGAAATAGACAAATTGGGACGCCCATTTTTGGGCGTCTTTTTTGTTGCCGAAAAAGGCGGGACATGTTATGATTTAGGAAACCGAGAAACTAAATTCAGTTTCCGAGTTTCCCAAAAAGACAGTCTTTTCAAACAATTCACATACCATATACGGGAGGTATAGTTTATGCCTAAGTTGCCCAAAGATTCCACAGTACTTAAGAACGAGATAATGGAGGCCTGCATTACGGTATTTAACGAAAAAGGCCTTAAATTCACAATGGACGATGTTGCGAAAGCCTGCCATGTCAGCAAGAAGACCATGTATGTTATTTTTGCCGACAAGGAAGACATGTTTTACAAGATGGTCGACTTCATATTTGACAAGATAAAGACGGCAGAGGCGGATGTATTGAAAGATAAGACTCTTTCAACGGCAGAAAAGATAAAAAAGGTCCTGTGTGTTCTTCCGGAAGGCTATCAGGAGATAGACTTCACAAGACTTTATTCCCTTAAGGATAAGTATCCTTTAATCTATGCTCAGGTAGAAGAAAGGCTTGAGACCGGTTGGGAGAGTACGATAGCTTTGATCGAAAAGGGTGTAAAAGAAGGCGTTGTAAGACGTGATATAAAGATCCCGATAGTTAAGATGATGCTTGAGGCGTCGATCGAGCAGTTCTTCCAAAGAGACGTCCTTGTCAGAAACAGGATCTCATATAACGATGCGATAAGCGAAGTCGTAAGGATATTGACAGACGGCGTTTTGATAAGAGAAAAGGACAAGTAAATGTACAAAAAGATCTATCTTAACGATAACTGGAAGTTTTCTTTTGATCTTAAAGACCGGATGACAGAACCTTCATACGACGAGTCTTTGATGGAAGATGTAAGGCTTCCGCATACCGTAAAAGCCACGCCGTTTAATTACTTTGACGAAAAGATCTATCAGACGGTGAGCTTATACAGAAGACATCTGTTCATACCGGCCGATCATGAAGGTAAAAGAATAAGCCTTAATTTCTGCGGAGTTGCACATAAGGCCGTGGTTTACATAAATGGGAAAGAAACGGCCTCTCACAGTTGCGGATACACAGGATTCAAGGTTGACATAAGTGACAGTGTCAGATACGGGGAAGATAACGTGATCGCCGTATCGGTCGACTCGAACGAGACCCTGGATCAGCCTCCTTTCGGCTTTGTGATCGACTATATGACTTACGGGGGCATATACAGGGATGTATATATCGAAGTAAGCGACACGGTTTACATAAATGATATCTTCCTTAAAAGCGTTATCGAAGGATATTCGATAAGACTGGCTTCCGAGATCGAAGTTTCGAATCCCGAAAGGGAAGTGTGTCAGATCAAACAGTATCTTAAAGACCGCGCCGGCAATGAAGAAGAGATCGCATCCGGTGCGGTGGACATGAAGCTTTCGCTTCTTTCGGGAAAACTGAACGTGGACCTGTGGGATATAAACGCTCCCAACCTTTATGATATAAAGACGGTCTTATCGCGAGGGGATGAGGTCATTGACGAAAAGGTCATAAGTTTCGGATTTCGAAAGGCAGAGTTTTTAAAGGACGGATTTTATTTAAACGGTAAAAAGATCAAGATCCGCGGTCTCAACAGGCATCAGAGCTATCCTTACAGCGGTTATGCAATGCCTGCTTCGATCGAAGAAAACGATGCTTATATACTTAAAAACGAACTCGGAGTCAATGCGGTCAGGACATCTCATTATCCGCAGTCACATGATTTTATATCGGCCTGTGACCGGCTTGGGCTTTTGGTCTTTACCGAGATACCGGGCTGGCAGCATATAGGCGGTGAAGCATGGAAGGAGATTGCGGTTACAAACGTTAAAGATATGGTCCTTCAATACCGGAATCATCCTTCGATCGTTCTTTGGGGCGTAAGGATCAACGAATCGGTCGACGACGATGAATTTTATGCCCGCACGAACAAAGCCGCGCATGAGCTTGACCCCACGCGACAAACGGGCGGTGTAAGAGCTTTAAAGAAGAGCCGGCTTTTGGAAGACGTCTACACCTACAATGATTTTGTGCACGACGGAAAAGCCAAAGGCTGTGAACCGAAGAAAAACGTCACGAGCGATATAAACAAACCGTATCTTATAAGCGAATATAACGGTCATATGTTTCCCACAAAGATATATGACAGCGAGGAACACAGGCGTGAACATGCATTGAGACATGCAAATGTCCTAAATGCCGTAGCGAAAGAAGACGACATAGCCGGAAGTTTCGGCTGGTGTATGGCCGATTACAATACGCATAAGGACTTCGGAAGCGGCGACAGGATATGCTATCACGGAGTGCTCGATATGTTCAGGAACTTTAAGCCTGCAGCATATGTGTATGCGGCAGAAGGGGCAGAAGAAACCGTCCTCGAGCTTTCCTCCACGATGGATATAGGCGAGCATCCGGGCTGCAACAGAGGCGATACATATATATACTCAAACGCAGATTCCGTTAAGATGTATAAAAACGGCAGATTCATAAAAGAATATTTCCCGTCCGACTCCGCATATAAGAACTTAAAGCACGGACCGATAAGGATCGACGATTTTATCGGAGATGCGATAAAAAACGGTGAGGATTTTACGGAAAAACAGGCCGAAACGGTCAAAGAGATATTAAATGCCACCGCCCTTTACGGGATGTCGAACCTGCCGAAGCGTATATGGGTCAAAGCAGGTTTTATGATGCTTCGTTATCATATGAACTTTTCGGATGCGGTCGCACTTTACGGTAAGTATGTGGGCGACTGGGGAGGAAGCGCTACAGAATACCGCTTCGAAGCGATAAAAGACGGCGAAGTTAAAAAGACAGTCATAAAAAAGCCCGCAAGCGGACTTGATCTTTCGGTGAGCGTGAGCAAAAGCGAGCTTAGGGAGACCAAAAGCTATGATGCGGCGCTTGTAAGGATAAGAGCGGTCGACGATCTGGGCAATCCGGTTTATTTTTTAAACGAGCCGGTTGAATTTATCACGGACGGTCCGATCGAAGTTATGGGGGATAAGATATCGGCCTTAAGAGGCGGCATGGGCGGAGTTTTTGTAAGGACCACAGGCAAAGCGGGCTCCGCAGCTCTTAAGATAAAGACGCAGAGAGGCGTATGCGCCGAGGTTTCTTTTAACATAACGGTCGAAAGAAAGGATACGATGTAGATGGATAAGTCAAAGATCATTTTCGGAAACGAAATGCCCCAAAAGGTATATAAGAAGGCTGTTAAGTCAAAGAAAAAGTTCGCACGAAAGTACGGAGACGATTCAAATGCGGATTACCCCGTAGTTCTTTCGAAAAATCCTTACATAGGGGATTCTTTGAACGTAATAAACGTTTTGGTGGGCGATCTTAAGAAGAACGCACATTATAACGAAAAAGCCGGAGAGGAAGACCTTTCGTGGGACCTTGAAAAAGGCATTATCGTCGGTAATATCCGTATGGGATTCGGGCATTACAGGATATCGATGGCCATAGCGTCGGCTGCAAAGCATTTGGGCTGCACACCTTACTGGATGGATTTAAATTCTTACGGTGAGACCACATGTACAAAGGTCATCGGAGCGCAGAACGAGCTGTATTCTCTGGGTTCAAGACTTTCAAAGAACCCCATTTTCAACAGGCTTGTGTGGGAACCCATGAATTACGAGGGGTTCAGAGCCTTATCATACAACGCGTCGGATCAGAAGAACGCCGAACTTATGGCGAGCGTATATAAGAATGTTCCAAAGGACATCCCGGTGGTGGGGACCCATGTATGGCCCGCCCAGGCAGCGATACATGCGGGCATGAAGCATGTTGTGAACGCGATCCCGGATAACTGGCCCATGGCGCTTCATTTAGCCGAGGGAGCGGTCCACACCATACAGTGCAAAAACGCTTATCAGGGTTATAAGATATTAAACGGCATGAACAAAAAGGCGGTACTAAAGCCCATGCCGGAAGGAAGCCTTTTATATACGGGCCACTATATAGATCATGAACTGGTGGCCAATATCGAGGCGGACTGCGATGCAAGGATAAAAAGAAAAACGGACAAAAAGCCGATGAGGTTCTTGCTCACGATCGGAGGAGCGGGTGCTCAGAAAGAGATATTTGCCGCGATCATAAAGTATCTTTTGCCGTTCATAAAAGATAAAAAAGCCGCATTATACGTAAATGTCGGTGATTATAAGAATGTCTGGGATGATCTTATAAAAGAGATCCCCGAAATGAAGGCTGTAAGTACGGAGCATTTTGATGATTGGGAGGATACGGTAAGATTTTCCGAAAGCGCCCTTTTGCCCGATACCGATGTGACCGGTATCCACGGTTTCTGGCACAAGAACATCTTCGAAGCCGTATATTGTACCAATCTGCTCATGCGTTCCTGCGATGTGCTGGTCACAAAGCCTTCGGAACTTGCATTTTATCCGGTTCCCAAACTTTTTATAAAGAGAGTGGGCAAGCATGAGATGTGGGGAGCCATCCATTCGGCTGAGATGGGCGACGGAACGCTTGAATGCAGGGATATACCCCATACGCTTCAGATGGTAAGCCTTTTCATGGAAAGCGACAGCGAGCTTACCGATATGTGCAATGCCATCAAGGCCAATAAGATCTCGGGCCTTTACGATGGAGCTTATAAAGTGGTCGAAGCGGCAATGGCACTTAAGTCAAAAGCCTGATATTAAAGGAGGGTTACATGATATACGCCGAGAATAAGTGTTTTATCTTAAGTACGGCTCATACATCATATGCTTTCTGCGTGAATGAAGAAGGTCTCTTGGAGCATCTTCATTACGGAGCCCTTATAGCGCCTTCAAACGATACCGAAGATTTCTTTAAGGCCGTAAAAGAAAAAGTAAGCCACAACAAGGGCACGACGATAGCCTATAAAAAGGACAGTCTTACGATACTTGAAGACATGATGCTTGAAGTTTCGTCCGTTGGAAAAGGCGACTTAAGGGAGCCTTTGATCGAGCTTGTGTATGAGGACGGAAGCCGTACGAGCGATTTTGTTTTCGAGGATTACATGACGGTTGAAAAACCGGAATGTTACAGGACGCTGCCGTGTTCTTTGCGGGATGATGATGCAAGGTGCCTTCGGATAGTATTAAAGGAGCGCGTAAAACCTGTAAAGATCGTCATCGATTATATCGTATTTGAGTCTTCGGACGTGATATCAAGGAGAACGGTGATCATCAATGAAGGCGAAGAGCCTGTTAAGATATTGAGACTGCTCAGCAATCAGGTGGATTTCGACGATTGCGGTTACAGGATAACTTCTTTCGGCGGAAACTGGGGCCGTGAGATGGATCGTTTCGATACCGTTTTAAATACGGGAAAATTTGTGGTCTCATCAAGAGCGGGAGTTTCTTCGAACAGGAGCAACCCTTTTGTTATGTTAACCAACCCCGATACATCCGAAACCCACGGAGACGCCTACGGATTTAACCTTATCTATTCGGGCAATCATTACGAAGCCTTTGAAGTAAGCGGTTTTTACAAGACAAGGTTTGTGGCGGGCATAAATCCCGAAGGTTTTGACTGGGTGCTTGATAAGGGCGAGGCCTTTGAGGCGCCCGAGGCCGTCATGAGCTATTCGGCTGAGGGATACAGAGGACTTTCGCATAATATGCATGATTTTGTGAGAAATCATGTGGTCCGCGGAAAGTATAAGGATAAGCCGAGACCGATACTTTTAAATTCGTGGGAAGCGGCATATTTTAACGTAAACGCTTCAAGGATAGTAAGCCTTGCGGCCAAGGCAAAAGAAGCGGGAGCCGAGCTTTTGGTCATGGATGACGGCTGGTTTAAGGGAAGAAACGGCGAGACTTCATCGCTGGGCGACTGGACTCCCGATAAAAAGAAGATACCTGCCGGGCTTGAAGCTTTGGCTGACCGTGTCCATGAAGCCGGGGTCGATTTCGGTATCTGGGTCGAGCCCGAAATGATCAGTGAGGACAGCGATCTGTATAGGGCGCACCCCGAATATGCAATGACGATCCCGGGACGTGAAAATTCTCTCGGAAGAAACCAGATGCTATTAGATCTTACGAATCCGGAAGTTGTGGAATACGTTAAGGATTCGATGCGGAACATCTTTAAGACACCGGGCTTAAATTACGTTAAATGGGATATGAACCGGATGTTCTCCGACGTGTATTCAAAAGTCTTACCGAAAGAAAGACAGGGTGAGACGCTTCACAGATATTACATCGGACTCTACGACATCTTAAAGACTTTAACCGAAGAGTTTCCCGATATCCTGTTTGAAGGCTGTGCTTCGGGAGGCAACAGGACGGATCTCGGAATACTTTCATATATGCCGCAGATCTGGGGAAGCGACGATACGGATGCGATAGAGCGCACAAGGATACAGACGGGATTAAGCTACGGCTACCCGATGTCGTCGATAACATCACACGTATCGGCCTGTCCCAACCATCAGACGCTTCGGAACACGCCTATGGATACAAGGTTTAATGTGGCAGCTTTCGGAGTACTGGGTTACGAACTTAACTTTTCGGATATTTCGGGCGCGGAGTTTGAACTGGTAAAAGAACAGACAGCACTTTACAAGGAGTGGCGCGACGTGTTCTTCGGCGGAGACTTTTACAGGCTTTCCGATCAAAGCTGGATGGTGGTGTCAAAGGACAAAAAACGTGCGGCAGCGATCATATGGAAAGAACTCTGCAGGCCGAACGACTTTTACCTAAAGCTTAAGACCGCGGGCCTTGATCCGGATACTCAGTATCACGTTTACAACATAGCAAAGAAATACAACATAAAGCTTTTCGGCGACCTCATAAACCAGATGGCGCCGATCCACATAAAGAAGGATTCGCTCATCCACAACACTCTTGCCCGCTTTATAAAGCTGGACAGTGAAAAAGAAGATTACACGGTGAGCGGACAGCTTTTAAACAATGCCGGCATCAAGCTTTCGCAGGCCTTCGGCGGTACCGGCATAGGCGGAGAGACAAGGCTTTTCCAGGATTTCTACTCAAGAATGTATTTTATGGAAGCTACGGATCGATAAAGAATAAAAAATCAAACCACAAAAGAAACGGAGACGATTATGAATCAGGAAAAAAGAAATCTCATTTTCTACCCCCTGGGAACAGTGGGAAGAGACATGGTCTATTCACTGTTTACCAACTATGTGCTTTTGTTCATCCTCTACACAAAGCAGCTTACGGGAGCCCAGCTCGGCGCGGTTACGGCCATCATGGTGGCAGCCAGGATATTTGATGCATTGAACGACCCGATAATGGGTAACATCATCGAACGAACCAGAGGACGTTTCGGTAAGTTCAAGCCATGGCTTCTGATAGGAGTTCTGGCTACCAGCCTTGTCATTTATCTTGTGTTCAACACAAACCTTGACGGCTGGAACTTTATCATATTCTTCGGGGTGATCTATTTTTCCTATTCGATCACCTATACGATGCACGATATTTCTTACTGGGGCATGGTACCCGCACTTTCCCAGGACGGCAACATGCGTAACAGCCTGACCTCACGCGCTACTTTATTTGCCGGTATCGGCGGAACGCTCGCATCGGTGCTTATCCCGGTGCTTACAACGGGTAACTTCGCACTCGGCGGAAACGCCAAGACCGCATACGGACGCATCGCTTTGATAATCGCGATCCTGTGTCCTTTGTTCATCCTTTTCCCGATATTCGGTGTAAAAGAAAACCGTTCGGATATGGATACGCCCGCTCCTAAGGTAAGCTTTAAGAAGATAGTGGGCACGATATTCGGAAACGACCAGCTTTTGTGGATCGCATTCATATTCCTGCTTCAGCAGATCGGTAACGGCATAGTTCTGGGCGGTCCCGGTTCCAATTACATCTACTTTGAATTCGGCTACGAAGGCGGACTTTATTCGACCTTCAATACCGTAGGTATGGCAGCCACCGCGGTTTTGATGATCCTTTACCCGATGCTTTCCAAAAAGTACCATAGGCAGCCTTTGGTAAAGTTCATGGGCTTCATCGCCACGATCGGTTATCTTATCCAGCTTCTTTGCGGTATCTTTATGCCGGCAACGATGATCAAGTTCTGGATCATCACGGGAGGTTTCATGCTTGCCAACTTAGGTCAGTACGGACTTTACCTTATCATGATGATATCCATTATCAACACCGTCGAGTACAACGAACTCAACAAGGGTACGCGTGATGAGGCGATCATAACGTCTATGAGGCCTTTCCTTACGAAGATGGCGAGTTCTTTTACCGTCATAATCACGTACTTGACATATATGATCACCCGTGTGACCAGTTATACGAACAGGATCTCCGATTATGAATCGCAGGCCAACCAGGGAGTCATCAGTGCGGAAGAGAAGACCACGCTTATAAAAGCGGTTACGGATTCCGTCGACAACGCCCAGAAGATAGGGCTTTTGATCTCCATGACGGTAATTCCGTGCATCCTGATGCTCATTGCATGCTTCCTGTACAGAAAGCACTATAAGCTTGATGAGGCTGCATACGACGATATATTAAGCAAGCTTAAGGAAAAGAAAGCGACAGAGAACGCTTAAATACCCGATTGCCAAGATTTATAACATGAAGTAAAATAGAGCGAGGGTTTAATGCCCTTGCTCTATTGATATTTATGCATCCTGCACTGCGGAGAATGTGAAGATCATGGGTTTCTTAAAACAGTTTAAAGAAGAGATCAGAATAATAAAAGAACGCGACCCCGCGATACATTCAAGTCTTGAAGTGTTTCTGTATCCGAGTTTCAAAGTAATGTTAAGTTACAGGCGTGCCCATAAGGCCTATCTTAAAGGACATTATTTCATCGCAAGACTTATATCCCAGCGTGCGGCCAGAAGGACCGGTATAGAGATCCATCCCGGTGCCACGATAGGAGAAGGTCTTTTTATCGATCATGGAAGCGGTGTCATCATAGGCGAGACCACCGTCATAGGAAAGAACTGTACGCTCTATCAGGGCGTGACTTTGGGCGGTACGGGCAAAGAGCAGGGAAAACGCCACCCCACATTGGGCGATAATGTCATGGTATCCGCAGGCGCAAAGGTTCTGGGTTCTTTTAAGATCGGCGACAATTCAAAGATCGGTGCCGGAAGCGTGGTACTTGAAGAGGTTCCTCCGTGCTCGACCGTTGTCGGCGTTCCGGGAAGAGTCGTTAAAAGATGCGATGAGAATCTTCCCCAGGCAAGTCTTGACCAGATCGATCTTCCGGATCCCATCAGAGAGGATATCACGGCCCTCCAGCAGTCCAACACCGAGCTTGTAAACAGGATCCTTGAGCTGGAAGCAGAAGTAAAGGAGCTTAAGAAATCGATTTGAACGGTGAATTGTTAAACAGTCTTATAAAAGAATTCGATCTTGATACGATCCCGCCCGAAGAGGAGGCCGCCATAACGCTTGCATATATCGGAGATGCGGTATATGAAGTGGTGACCAGGACGATAGTCACTTCAGGCGGAAACCGTCGTATCAATGCCATACATAAGGACAATGTAAAGTATGTAAGCGCCGTATCCCAGGCGAAGATCGCGGATTTTCTCGAAGATAAGTTAAGCACACAGGAGCTTGAACAGTATAAAAGAGGCAGGAACGCAAAGACCGCGACTTCTGCCAAGAACGCAAGCCTTACACAGTATCATAAGGCTACGGGCTTTGAAGCGCTTATAGGTTATCTTTTTCTTTCGCGAAAGAACGAGAGGATTTTAGAGTTATGTAAACTTGGGTTCAAAGAACTCGGGCTTATCAAGGAGTGAACATGGAAGTCAATGAATTTAAGATAGAAGGCAGAAATGCGGTCATAGAGGCATTCAGAAGCGGTAAGACGATTGACCGCCTTTTTATATTGGACGGCTGTCAGGACGGTCCGATCCTGACCATAAAGCGCGAGGCGCGCAAGCAGGATACACTGATCAAATATGTCGAAAAGGAACGCCTCGATCAGATGTCGGAAACAGGCAAGCATCAGGGTGTTATAGCCGTAATGGCGGCATATGAATACTCGGAGCTTGAAGATATATTTAAAAAAGCCGGAGAAAAGGGTGAGGATCCGTTTGTGATCATCCTTGACAATATTGAAGATCCCCATAATCTCGGAGCCATAATAAGAACGGCAAATCTTGCGGGTGCCCACGGCGTTATCATACCGAAGAACCGTGCGGTAGGGCTTACCGCAACGGTTGCCAGGACTTCCGCGGGTGCGCTCAATTATACTCCGGTCGTGAAGGTTACGAATTTAAACCGGACGATCGAAGAACTTAAAGAGAGAGGTCTTTGGTTTGTCTGTGCCGATATGGACGGCGAGGTCATGTATGACTTAAATCTTAAGGGTCCGATAGGACTTGTGATCGGAAGCGAAGGCGAGGGGGTAGGAAGGCTTGTTAAGGAAAAATGCGATTACATAGCTTCCATCCCTATGAAAGGCGATATAGATTCCTTAAACGCATCGGTGGCATGTGGGGTACTTGCGTATGAAATTGTCAGACAGCGCCTTAAATGATTATGAGGGCGTATCCGACGAAGAACTTATAATGAGGCTTCGTGAGGGTGAAGAAAAGATCCAGGATCATATACTTGATAAGTATAAGAATCTTGTCAAGAGCAAAGCAAAATCAATGTATATATTGGGCGCGGAGCCCGAGGATCTTATCCAGGAAGGCATGATAGGTCTTTTTAAGGCGATAAGGGATTATGATGCCGGACGAGATGCCAGTTTTTATACTTTTGCGGAGCTTTGTATCTCAAGACAGGTGTATACGGCGGTAACCGCTTCCGGCAGGAAGAAGCACACACCGCTCAACAATTATATATCGCTGTATTCGGAGGAAGATCCCGAGACGGGTGTAAGAAGCCTTGAGGACATATTGTCGGTAATGGATTATGAACCCGAATCGATGCTCATCGACAAAGAGAATGTCGAGATAATAGAAAATCTCATAGATACAAGGCTTTCCGATCTTGAAAAGCAGGTCATGGAGCTGCATCTTACGGGCATGAGCTACACCGACATAGCAAGGGTGCTCGGCAAAGATGAAAAGTCCACGGACAATGCTCTTTCCAGAGCAAAAGCCAAGATAAGGAAATGTCTTACGGATTTTAAACGGGAGGAGTAAAATGGCAGATCTACAGGTTTTTAAGGATAAATTCAGCACACGCATGGGCAAGCTTTTAAGTAAAGGCAAGACCACAAAAGAGATGATCCGCATAAAGGGCGAGATCGACACCTGCGAAGGCGTTGTGAACCGTTCATACATCGCGATCGGCAGAAAGTTTTACGAGATGTATGCCGAAGGCGGTTACAATCCCGAATTCGACAAGCAGATGACAGACATCAAAAATGCCAGAAACGCCATCAAAGAACTCGAGGAGCAGCTTGCCGATATCAAAGCAAGCGAAGAGTAAAATGGACGATAACTTTAAACGATTTGACATGAAAAAGCCTCCGCGCAAATGCAATCCCGTACTTAAGGTCGTTGCGCAGGCCGGCAGTTATATCGGTATATTAAAGCATCATACAAAGATAAAAAAGATCGGTATGGAGGGCGTAAAACCTCCTTACATTCTATTGGGAAATCATAATGCGTTCTTTGATATGAACGTTTCGATCACAGCCACATTTCCGTATTTCGGCAATTACATAGTGGCCATAGACGGATACCTTAAACGGGAGTGGGTCTTAAGGGCGATCGGCTGTATCTGCAAAAGAAAATTCACCAACGACTTAACGGTAATAAGACATTTGAGAACGGTTCTTAATAAGAAGGGCATTGCGGCGATCTATCCGGAAGCCCGCTATTCGCTGTGCGGCACTACCGCACCGCTTCCCGAAGCACTCGGAAAGTTTATAAAGCTTTCGGGTGTTCCCGTTGTGACGCTTATCTGCCACGGACATCATATCAATCATCCTTTCTGGAACACAAGGCATGAAAGAAACGTAAAGCCGACCGAAGCTACAATGAAGCTTTTCTTTACCAAAGAGGATGTCGAAAAGTTGTCTGCCGACGAGATAAACGAACGTCTTGTTGAAGAGTTTCAATACGATGAATTCAAATGGCAGAAAGACAATAAGATAAAGGTTGACTGTAAGGACAGAGCCGTCGGTCTTGAAAAGATACTGTATCAGTGTCCCGAATGCGGTAAAGAATTCATGATGAAGAGCGAAGGTATACATCTTTCGTGCACCGCATGCAAAAAGACCTGGGAGATGACCGAGTACGGCGAACTTAAGGCAGTTGACGGTAAGACAAGGTTTTCGCATATTCCCGACTGGTATGAGTGGGAGAGGGAAAACGTAAAAAGAGAAGTGGCCGAAGGAACATATTCTTCAGGTGAATTACCGGTTTACGTAAAAAGTCTTCCGAATGCACGGGGTTACATAAACCTTGGTAAAGGCACACTTGTGCACGACATGAATGGGTTTAAAGTTAACATAACATCAGAAGACGGAAAGGCCTACGAGATGGTGAAGACCGTTCCGTCAATGTATTCCTGTCATGTTGAGTATGAGTACCTTTTCAAAGACGGAGACTGCGTGGACTTAAACACACTTGAGGATACCTGGTACACCTACCCTTACGACAGACCGTTCTCCGTTACAAAGATGGCTCTCGCCACCGAAGAACTATACTACGATCACAGGAGAAAGATCGGCAAGCCCTGCAAACCGGGCCTTGCGTGATCACGCCTTGACGGCATAGAATAAAAAAGACCGACACGTATGTGTCGGTCTCATAATTTTTTACTGAAATATCATCACCAGTCCGAATCCCAGTCGGTGCTTCCGGAATCCCAGTCGGAACCGGAATCCCAGTCGTAATCGCTGTCGTTTGAGTAATCGGAGTCGTGGATGCTGTCCCATGCGGAAGATTCTTCAAAATCGTACTGGGAATTGCTGTAATAGCTGTCATCGACGTTATAGTCGGACATGTTGCCCGAGAAATAGGGCGTACTTGTCTCGTAATAATCTCCGTATACATCATCGTACTGATACCAGGTATTACCGTAGTTATAGTAGATATCGTTGCCGGTCTGATAGTATCCGTCGTTTCTGTGATTGCATCCGTTGAAGGCAAGTACCAATGCAAGGATCGCAATGAACCATGCAAAAGGACTTTTAAGCCATTTGTTGGGTCCGGAGCTTCTGACCGGTGCTTTCCCGACATTTTGGGATTTCTGGTTTAAGATCTCGGATTTTAACTTCAAATAGATCTCATTTACCGCATATGCTTCGTCACGGCCCTGATAACGTATCGCACGTGATCCGTCGGATTTGTTTTTGTAAACAATGTACTCGCCGGATTTTTCGTATATACCGAAAGCTCTGGGTTCTTTAACGTCCTTGCCGATAAAGAAACGCGTTTTTTCTTCGGGCGGCAGGTGCATTGCCGTATACCAGTTCTTTAAGTCTTCTATTGTTTTTGGTGTTCCGTCGACGCTTCTTCGCATGTTTTCATTCGGCGCGCCGCAGTTTGGACACTTGGGGGTTGTTGCGGGGATCATTGACCCGCAATATTCGCATTTGACTTCCATATCATCCTCCGAAACGGTTTATAGGTCCTTGGGTTATTATATTATCTTTGCGCATTTATAGCAACAAAACATAAAACAGAAATAATTTAAAAGCAACGGATAGGTGGATAGTTTTTCGGTTTTTTGGCATAGTAGATATGTAAATGCGTTATGCACAGTAGATTGGGGGATACAATATGAATAATGCAGATGCTCTTATCCTTAAGGATATCTACCGGGATTATTTCAAGATCGGCGCAGCATGCGAGAAGAGAAGCGAAAGATTTAAGAACAACGAGATCGGAAATCCCGATAAAGAAGCTCTTATCCTTGAGCAGTTTTCTTCGATGACATGCGCAAATGAACTTAAACCCGCCTACAACATGGGCTATAACTCAGAGGATGCCAAAGAGGACTACCTTCCTTTTGTGATCAATCCCTTCGCAAAAAATATGCTCGATTGGGCCAAAGAACACGGCATGAAGATGCGCGGCCATGTGCTCGTATGGCACAGTCAGTGTCCGAAGGAAGCTTTCTGTAAGGGCTATAAGCCCGTTACCGTACCGACGGATCCCGAAAAATTAAAAGAACACCCGGAGCTTAAGCGGTTTGAAAAGCTTGATCCTTCTTGCTATGTAGACAGGGATACGATGCTTAAAAGGCTTAAAAGCTACATTTATTCCCTTATGGAATATATGTACAAAAACGGCTATATGCAGACTCTTTATGCATGGGATGTCGTTAATGAAGCCATAGAGCTTGCCGATAAGACCAAGACCGGTCTTCGTGACACATACTGGTACCGGGTGATCGGCGACGATTTTATGTATTGGGCATTTAAATACGCTCATGATGCCGTAGACGAGATGGCGGCAAAGTATGCGGATGTATATTCGCTTAAGCCCGATGATACGGATACGATAAAGCCTAAGCTTTTCTATAACGACTATAACGAATTCCAGCCTCCGAAGCAGGATGCGATAATAGCGGCGCTTAAACGTGAAGGCTGCGGCCACGGGAGCATTATCGGCGAAGATCTTATCGACGGTATAGGAATGCAGGGGCATTTAAGCGACAATAACAACATTGAAGAATACAAGAAGGCGCTTATAAAATACGGTGAGCTTGTGCGTGAGATCCATATTACGGAGCTTGATGTCAAGTGTACGGCAAGAGGCGTAAACAGGGAATATTACCAGGCAGTGTTCTATAAGGCATTTTTCGAGATGCTTCTTGAAGCCAAGATAAACGGGACCAACATCACTTCCGTGACCTTCTGGGGTCTTACTGACGACAATTCCTGGATACGCGGTGCGGATCCGCTCCTCTTTAAGGGAGATCTTTCAAAGAAGCGTTCTTTTGACGCATTATGCTATGCGCTGACCAAAGAAAGCCTCGGCGATCCCGAACCGGTCAAGATCGACCTTTCCGACAGACTCTACGACTTCGAAAGCGATATGCCGGCCGAGGAACTGGGCTTTACGATGAAAGGTTTCGGCGACTTTGTGATCCAGAAAGAAGTAACACACAGCGGCAAAAAGGCTATATACAACGAGCACCGCTTCGGCGACTGGTGCGGAGTTGCATTTGATGTTACCGATTTCATAGGACAGACGATAGATGTAAGCGCGTGGGTCAAGAGTAAAGCCGATGAGGTCCTCTTAAAGGCCGATGACAACGATACCCGCCCCGTTATCGGTACGATAGATACAAAAAGCGGTGAATGGGTACACCTTACCGGCAGATATAAGGTTCCGAACGATGTATATTCCATGCAGCTTTTATTTGTCTCAAAGGATAGAGACGGTCTGAGCATGAGCCCTATCTATATCGATGATGTGGAAGTAAAGCTCGTGGGACTTTCCGAGAACTTCGAAGAAAAGACAAACATTGCCGGAATCCGCGGTGCAGGCCACCTTCCGGTGCTTACCGTGACCGACGAGGTATGCCGAGGCGGAGGCGGCCATTCGCTTTTGGTAAGGCGTCAGGAAAAGGACGCTACCGTTAAGTTCGACATATCTTCATATATAGGCATGAAGGTTAAGTTTACGGCTTTCGTCAAGACCGGAGATAAGTTTGTAAAAGCGGGTCTTGACGGTGCACCGTCAAAAGAACTTGCGGAAGTTCCGGCAACCGGAGACTGGACGGAAGTTTCTTTTGAAACAGAACTTCCAAGCGGCCTCAAAGCGGCGGAAGTCTATATTGAAACGGATGGGAATGCAGATTACTACGTTGATGATATCTTCGTAGCACCTGTGAGATAAGGATAGATAGTTTTGCCAAAATTATGTAAACCATATTTAATGAGGAGGAAAACTATGAAAGACACATTGGAAGTAATGGAATCAAGAAGCAGCTGTCGTAAGTATACCGACAAGCCTGTACCAAGGGAAGTGATCGAAAAGATCGTAAGAGCGGGCACATATGCCGCTACGGGAATGGGAAAGCAGTCACCGGTCATTTTGGTCGTTGAGAATAAGGAACTTCGCGACAGACTGTCAAAGATGAACGCAGCTGTCATGAATGCCGACACAGATCCTTTTTACGGAGCACCTCAGGTGATCGTGGTACTTGCCGACAGGAATGTTGCGACATATGTATACGACGGAAGCCTTGTAATGGGCAATATGATGAATGCTGCAGAGGATCTCGGCGTAGCATCATGCTGGATACACAGAGCAAAGGAAATGTTCGACACTCCCGAAGGAAAGCAGATATTAAAGGATGCCGGAATTGAAGGAGATTACGAAGGGATCGGAAATCTTGTGATCGGTTACGATGACAACGGAAAACGTGAAAAAGCACCCAGAAAAGACAATTACGTACACTGGGCATAAGAAGAGCAAAAGAAAAGAAACCGCGTTCATAAGACAGTAACACAAAATGAGCGCTGTCGCGGTGGATTGGCAAAAATGGAAGAAGGGGCTGTAGCGCTAAACAATTAGTGTGGCAGCCCCTATTTGAGTGGAGGGTGCGGACATTTTCTTGGACAGCCTATACGGCTAACCCAAGGCTATGCCTGTACTCCATAGGACTCAAATATCCTAATGACTTTTTTATTCTTT
>JAEEMP010000128.1 GCA_016283275.1 Lachnospiraceae bacterium | reverse complement strand
TGTAAAGCTTCTTGAAAATGCAGCTCCGGAGAACAGTGCAATGTGTTTTTATGTGTTTGACGGAGAAACGACTGTATCCAAATGGCTGTATGATATAAATGAAGAAAAACGCATTATTTCAAAGATCAATGCTTTGCCGACAGTGAAGGCGGATGATAAGCTGCTTGAGAACTGGGAGGAGCCTTGCTACGGGATCACTATCTCCGATAAGGACGGATATGATATATGGCTGACCTATTCTGACGGTATGTGGCTTACGAAAGACGGATCTGTATACACAGCGAAATATGATCTTGCAGGCATCTATGACAGCTTTGACGGAGATGAAAATGCTTGGGAGAGCGGCCTTACGATGCCTAATTCTTTTATCCTTTCCGAATATAGTTTAAATTATCTTAAACAGGATGATTCTTCTGATGAAAGTACCAAAATAGGGCTTTCTTTTGTAGGAAAAGAAGGCCCGATCGTGACCGTTAAACTGGAAAACCTGACTCAGGATACGATTGCTTACGGTACATTTTTTACTTTGGAAAGGGAAATTGACGGAATCTGGTACATACTTCCGCCCGCACTTTCAAACTACGCATTTACGGATATAGGCATAGTACTTCCTGCAGGCGCAAGTAAAGAGGAAAACTGCGACCTTACAATGTACGGAGAACTGAAACCCGGTCACTACCGCATAGAGAAAGAACACGCCTATTCGGAGTTTGACCTTCATTAGATATTAATTTTTGATTTGGCAGACATAGAACGGATAATAATCGTAAATAGTCCATTCATTTGCATCAAACATACTTATATGGTTGCTGTCTGCTAAATATGTGATATCCTTTTGCGGATGCAGTATATCCTCATTTGTTACATTTCTATAGCAGTACTTTTCGCTGTATGAAAGAGAATCGGACGATAAAGTATCACCATTGGCATAATCGGAATCTATGTCAAAAACAAAGCGTGTATAAACCTCGGTTACTTCAAAAGCATTTTTGTGTTGAGAATCGGGGGTAATGACATAATAAGTACTGTTAAGTTCTTTTGCCTTGTTAAGTGCATCGTAGAATTTCCCTGTAAATGTATAATCCGCATTATGTAAATATGAGTCATATTCCGTATAGTATGTTTTCAAAAATGCGGAAGAGCATACAAGGTAAATAAGGAAGAGGCTGATAAACCTGAATTTGGAATTATTAATAATGTAGTATGTTCCGATTGCCATTAATATCATCAGCGGATACATAATAATATTTAATCGGTTGGAATTGCTTTTATTTGTGATACATCCGTTTATTATTGAAACGCCCAGCCAGGCAAAAATAAATACGTATTTCATATCAAACGTATTTTTTATCTTTTTAATGGATAAAAAGATGCCTGTTAAGTATAGAGGAATCGTGAAAAGCATAAGGGTTCCTATATTTGGAATTGTAGTCCAGATAGTTTCGAATTGGACTGACAACACGGTTGTTAACAGATATCCGATATTTTTGGCAAACTGTTTGATGGGATGCTCTGTGAAAAAAACTATGTCCTGCGCTCTTACACTGTTAGGGAAGAAAGGAATGGTGATCCCAAAATAGTTTATGGAGCTTAAGTCAAACATATTTATGAAAATCATTAAGTAAAACGGTAAAGAAATAAATAAGTAAAGGAGAACAGAAATTATAAATGTTTTTCCGGATATATATTTCTTTTTAAAACCTATGATATAGAGGGTTATCAGTAATAATGGGACAGTGTACAAAGATACCCCGTAGGTATAATGGCTTATTGCAAAAACAATGATCGCAAGATAAATACACCATTTCTTGTGGTCAATAAAACCAATGTACAGGAAATAAACACCAATAGCGAAAAAATGGGCGAAGAAGCTGGCTTCAAGAAACCATCTGCTCTGCATAAAGTGCCAGGGATTTGATAAACAAAAAAGCATAAACAATATTGCAACAGTATTGCCGAATGCTTTTTTGGTAAAAAGAAATACGAATAACATTCCTGTAATGCTATAGAGGAAGATGCATAGAAACAATGTAAACATGTTCATGCCGCCCAAATAGAAAAATGGGACCAATAAATAAGAAGGCAAAGCATTCATCTGAGAGAAATTCCAGGCATTAAAATGCATGGGAAATCTTACCCCGTCTATGTCGCAGCCTGTCTGCATGATCGATTTGGCATTTACCGCTGCCATGGCACTATCTTGGTTTATGATTCCCGGAATCTCATTTATATAGATAAATCTTAAAATGATCGATATTGAAAACAAGACAATAAAAAGGATCCAAGACGCTTTATCGGAGAGAGTAACCGTAAAACCATTATCTTTTTTCGATAGCAAAACTTTATGGAATATAAGCAGACAGACTAAAATGGCTGAAATCGAGTACGCATTTATCATACTATAATATACTTATCCTTTTCATAGAAGGAGCATGGCATCCCCCAAAAAACTCAAACTTAAAGAGTATTACCTTCTTGGGAACGAGGCACGCTTGGCTTCGTTCTCTCTTTGTATTACTACGCCCATCTTTCCGAGCATATCCGTGATGTATCTGCGTATAAAGTCTCTGTTATCGGGTTTTACAAGATAATAGAGCAGGGAATCGAGGTAGAATGCCATACCCTCGCCGCGGCCTACGATCTTAAAGTTCTTAAAGCCTTTTTTGACATATGCGTCAACGTCTTCATTCGACATGAAAGAAGGACGCTTCATGCAGCCTTTGAATGTTCTTTTATCGGGGTCGTGGTCTGTGCAGGGGAACTGGATCCTGGTATCAAACTCAAGCTGATGCTTGGAGATCTCTCTGTAATGGTTGACTCTCTGGGGGCAGTGGGCCTGGCAGGTTTCATTTACAAGTATCTCGATCTTGTCCGCATAGGGAAGAAGCTTTTCTATGACCTTTTCATCGTGATTCAGATCATAGTCGAGCACTACAAGGAAATAGTCCTTATTAAGTTCGTCCAGCAATTTATCGGTGCTTAATATCCTCTTTGTGGTGGAGGAAATGATCTTATAATCGGGGTAGTTTTTCCTTATATATTCTTCAAGAACAGGGCTGTTGACCAATACCTGGTTCATGCCGTTATTGCCGACATTCATGATCATATTGCAGTATGCGTCGTACACATGCACATCTTTTAAAAGAACGTTGGTCCATGTAAATCTTACCGGGATCTTTGATGCGTTGTAAGAACGTATTACTCTTTCGGTTTCACCTTTGCTCGAAAAACCGTCAATGATATTACGCCCGCCGTTCCAGATCGCGCCGGGGAAAGTGCCGTATACTGATCCGATCTTGCAATTATCGCGAAACATTCCGGGATGCTTCTTCATTGCGTCGAATAAAATGTGATTGATCATTCCGAAATAGCATATTCCGGGTAAGTGCCAGTATGTTGTTTCCTGTTCCATAAAAACCTCTCTTTTCCTTATTCGGTACAGAGTTTAGTATACCTTTACGATAACTTTAAGTCAATTTGAGAAAATGCGGCAGACAGTGTTTTTTGCCTGCGTAATGATGTTTAATAAATAAATAAGAATAGGTAGTGGAAGAAATAAGAAAAAACAAGTAAAATAGAATGAGTGTGGGGAGAAATTTTTTAGAGGCGTAAAATGAATTGGTTATATGTTGTTTTGATCTGTTTGAGTTCTTTTATCATTATCCTGTTTGCGTTGATGGTAATACTTGAAAGGCCGAATAAAAAGCGAGACACATCATATTTTAAGGGAAAGATGTATGCACACAGGGGCCTTCACGACGACGAGGTTCCGGAAAATTCACTTACCGCATTCAGACTGGCAAAAGAAGCAGGCTATGGCGTGGAGCTTGATGTCCAGATGACAAAAGACAAGCAGCTTGTCGTGTTTCACGACGGCGATCTGAAACGGATGTGCGGTGTGGATGAAAAATTGAAAAATTTCACTTACGAAGAACTTTCAAAATTCAGGTTAAAAGAAACCGACGAGCATATCCCGCTGTTTTCCGAAGTGCTTAAGGTTCTTGACGGCGCAGATCTTATATGTGAGATCAAAGCAGATAACGGCATGAAGAATTATGAGCTGTGCAAACTTGTGTATGACATGCTTATGACTTATAAAGGAAAGTTTTGCATGGAATCGTTCAGTCCTTATATCACTGGATGGTTTAAGAAAAATCATCCCGAGATCATAAGAGGCCAGCTTTCCGAAAATTTTGTAAAAAGCATGGGATTTAACCCCATTCATTTCTTTTTGACAGAGCTTATGGTGAATGCCATATCAAGGCCGGATTTTGTGGCTTACAACCATTATCATAAGAGTCTCGGCTGGCATTTGGAAAGGATATTCTACAGACCCTTATGGGTTGCATGGACGGCAAGGGGCGATGCCGAGATACAAAGCGCAAAGCGAAGATATGATTCTGTTATTTTTGAGAAGAATCCGCCCAAAGAAAGAAAATAAAGGATGTGACTTATGGAATTAAAAGATGTGGATATCGACAATCTGGATATTGCCGTCGACAAGAGTATAAGGACCAGATTTGATGAGGCTGAAGATGACCAAGTTGAGGATCTTTTCGATGAACCCGATGAAGAAGAAACGGATGCTACCGAGTATTATCGGGACAGTGATTACGCCGGTGCAAGATACGAAAAGCCGGTAAAGAGGGGGCCTCTTTTCACTGTTCTTATTGTGATCCTGTTTCTTTTGACCGCTACGGGTCTTGCATTTGCGATCCTGTATGCGGGAAAGGATATTTTTCTTGCGCGCGAGGAACAGATCGAGGAAGAGGTTACGGAAGATACACCCATATATTCTCAGACCCAGCTTGACGGTATGATAGCAGTTGCGGTCGAAGATGCCAAGGTCAAACAGGCCGAAGAAACAAGCAGGAAAATGGAAGAGGAGTTAAGGGCGGCTTCGGAAAAAGAATCAGGCGTTCTTTATATGCTCAGGGATTATTATCCCGATGATATGGTATTTATATACGGATCGTATTATGAATATTATCCGATCAACAGAGAACTTAAGCAGAACACTGTCGATAATAAGGATCTTAAAAAGGACGAACTGACCGGATATATCACATATGAACCGGACGGCACGAAGAAGTCTCATATGTGTATAGACGTATCTTCTTTCCAGAAGGAGATCGACTGGGACAAGGCAAAGGCCGCGGGCGTTGAATATGCAATGATAAGATGCGGTTTCAGAGGATACGGTTCCGGTAAGCTTGTCGAAGATACGTATTTTACATCAAATATAGAGGCAGCCACAAGTGCGGGCATTAAGGTCGGTGTTTATTTCTTTACCCAGGCTACATCCGAGGAAGAGGCCATAGAGGAGGCTGAATATGCGCTTGAGCTTATAAAGCCTTATGAAGTCGATCTTCCGGTGGCGATCGATATCGAAGAGATAGACGACAAGGCAAGGACAGATAATCTTACAAACGAAGACAGGACAAACTTCTGCGTGGCTTTCCTTGATAAGATAAGAGATGCGGGTTATACACCGATGATCTATTCAAATCTTAAGTATTTTATCAAAAGACTTGATATGGATAAGCTTGAAGCTTACGAAAAATGGTATGCTTTTTATAACGATCAGATATACTTCCCTTATGAGATATCGATGTGGCAGTACACGAGTAACGGTACGATAGACGGCATCGGTTCGGGAGTGGATCTTAACATTACATTTAAAGATTATTGATCATAGGAAAGGAGAGGCAGCATGAGCGAAATTGAAACTTTAAAACAGTGGATCGATGAATCTGACAATATTGTTTTTTTCGGCGGGGCGGGAGTGTCCACCGAGTCCGGAATTCCTGATTTTCGCTCGGTTGACGGACTATACAATCAAAAGTATAAATATCCTCCCGAGGTGATGGTGAGCCATACGTTTTTGACCCAACACACCGAAGAATTCTATGATTTTTACAAAGAAAAACTGGCAGCCCCGGTCTTAAACGCAAAGCCCAACGTTGCACACTATAAGCTTGCCGAATGGGAAAAGCAGGGAAAGCTCAAGGCTGTTATAACCCAGAATATAGACGGTTTCCACCAGCTTGCCGGCAGTAAGGAAGTTCTTGAACTGCATGGTACGGTCATGAAGAATTACTGTGAAAAATGCGGGAAGAGATACACCGTTGAAGATGTCATCAAAGCGGACGGTGTACCGAAATGTTCATGCGGCGGCCGCATAAGACCGGATGTCGTATTGTACGAGGAAGGCCTTGATATGGACATTATGGAAAGGGCCGTCCGATACATCCAGAAGGCCGATGTACTCATTATCGGCGGCACGTCTTTGGTGGTATATCCCGCTGCGGGTCTTATCAGATATTACACCGGCAACAAGCTTGTGCTTGTCAATCTTTCGGAGACTTCGCAGGACAGATATGCGGATCTTGTTATACATGAAAAGATAGGCGAAGTATTTTCAAAACTGTAGGTGAAGCCATGGATATAAATGTAGGCGATATTCTGGTAATGAAAAAAGAACACCCCTGCGGTTCCAAGGAATGGGAAGTATTAAGGACCGGCGCGGATATCCGCATAAAATGCATGGGATGCGGGCATCAGGTGATGTCTCCGCGCAAGAATGTCGAAAAGAATATAAAGAGTATTTTAAAGCCGTAAAAAAGTGCCTTAAAAAGGGAAAAATTCCTTGCAGGCCGCATGAAAGTATGATATTATTGATTTCCGTGATAATAAATTCCTTGCTCCCGACAAGACGGGGGCCAGAGACCAAAAGGAGGTAACCGAGCATGAACAAATACGAATTAACAATCGTTGTCAATGCGAAAATCGAAGATGATGAAAGAGCCGCAGTTGTAGATAAGTGCAAGGCTTACATCGAAAGATTCGGTGGAAAGATTACGAATGTCGAAGAGGCAGGTAAGAAGAAACTTGCATATGATATTCAGAAGATGAGTGAAGCTTTCTACTATTTCGTTCAGTTCGATGCAGAAGCAACAGCTCCCGGTGAGATCGAGAGCCGCATCCGCATTATGGACAATGTTCTCCGTTTCTTAATCGTGCGCACTGACGAACAGTAATTTTAAGGAGAATAGAGAAGATGAATAAAGTTATACTTATGGGTAGATTGACGAGAGATCCCGAGGTCAGATATTCTCAGGGAACATCTCAGACGGCAATAGGCAGATTTTCAATTGCCGTAGACAGAAGATTCAAACGCGAAGGTCAGCCCGAAGCAGATTTCTTTAACTGCACCGCATTCGGAAGAACAGGTGAGTTTGTTGAGAAATATCTTCACAAGGGCACGAAGGTTGTAGTATCCGGAAGTATCCAGAACGACAATTATACGGATAAAGACGGTGTACAGAGATACAACGTACAGATCATCGTGGATGAAGTTGAATTTGCGGAGAGCAAGAATGCTCAGGGAGCTTCTGTAGGTGGGGGATACCAGGAAGCACCGGCACCCGCTCCCCAGGCAGCAAGCGATGGTTTTATGAACGTTCCCGAAGGAATTGATGAAGACCTCCCGTTTGCACAACCCAGCAGATAGTATTTAAGGAGGCTAATTATGGCATATAATAAAGCTGAAAAAGGTGACAGAGCAGATGCACCCATCAGAAGAAAGGGTGGCTTACGCAGACGTAAAAAGGTTTGCGCATTCTGCGGCAAAGATAACGTTATCGATTACAAGGATGCAGCTAAGTTAAAGAGATTCGTTTCCGAGCGCGGTAAGATCCTTCCCAGAAGAATCACAGGTACATGCGCAAAGCATCAGAGAGCTTTAACAGTTGCTATCAAGCGTGCACGTCACATTGCATTGATGCCTTACCAGCAGGATTAATCGAATTTTATTTCCGGTAAGAGAGAATGGCCGTCCGACATTTGTCGGACGGTTTTTTGCTTTATAGATATTTCTATGAAATTCCCTATATAAAAGCACAATTTGAATTTACATAAACCCGATCCGACAGGTATTTTTATGCGTAAAAAGTAAATATCGTTGTACGATACCCGATTTTCGAATCATATTGTTGTGTATTGTATTAAGAAAGATGTAAATTGGTAAATATAATGCTAAAATGATAAATTTAACAGTCATTTTTGCTCATTTATCATCAAATATTGACCGCGTTCTTTTCCTTTAATATACTTAAGCCACCATTTTAGTAAGGTATAGGAGGGTTAAAATGAAAAGGGCGAGAAAGAAGATTGCGGCATTTATTGTTGCAGTTCTGTCGGTGACGGCAGTTTTTTCAACCGAATCATTTGCTGACGGCGGATTTTCCGGTTATAAAGGCAGCAATATGATAGAGTACTACGGGGATTATGATATGAACGCACATCCCTTTAAGACTCTTGATTCGGTTTTTACAAATTCATCAATTGAGGTTGATGGGGTATTGGAAGATGCATACAATGCATCGGATGTTTCAAGGATCGAAAATCTAAAAAGCGATAAAGGTTACGGTCTTGAGCAAAGCGAGACTTACGGGGAGTTAAGAAGTCTTTGGGACGGTCCTGTTTTATATATGGGCATAACCGTATATGATGAGTGTGTCCTTACAAGTACCGAGACCAATAAAGGACCTGTTTCCAATCCTGCGGTAGCCGGGACGGAGACTGTAACATATCCGTATGCTTCCTGGGGAGGATTCTGGGCAACATGGGCTGTTACTTCCACCAAGGAGACATGTGACAGTGTAGCCATCGGTGTCGATCTTTATAACGACAGGACTACCTACGAGATCGATACGGCGGGCCTTATTACGATCGATGCACTTGGCAATCTGTATTATTACCACAGTTCAAATATTCCTTCTTTGGGAAGTCCTTTGGGTGATCCCGAGCATCCCGAATATATGAATATAATAAAGGATTATGCCGCTGCACCGTTAACGGATGAAAACGGCGAGCAGATCGGTTACAGTATCGAGCTTGCTCTTCAGATCGAAGATCTTCGGTTGGATAACGGTACAAAGTTGGGCTTTGACGTTAAGATCAACGATATCAATGATATCGTTACGGGTTACAATACAGAGACTGTAGAAAATCCTGAGTATGCCGAGTATATCGCATCGATATCCGATAATGACGAAGAACCCGGTGAAGACGTCGAAACTTCTGAGTCTGATGTATCCGATAATGCTTCAATGCAGGATACGGATTCGCAAAACGATAACGTAACACCTGATGAGCAGATGGATTTCGAAGGACAGGATGAAGAGATCGGTAATGATGTTTCGGCAAATGAAGATGTATCCGAAAATGACGCATTGAATTCCGAGGATCAGGGTGAAGATGATGCGCTTTTTGCAGAAGCGCAGAGTGATGATGCCGGCGCTGATGACGTAAATGCAGCCGATAGCGGGGACGAAGAGGATGCCACGGCATCCGATGTATCCGAGAACGAGATACCGCCACAGTATATAGAAGTTAAGACTCCGATATACAGTGAAGCTCAGAAATCCGCAGGAATATTCTGGAGCCATGATGATGACGGCCTTTATACCGATTACGACCATGAGCACGCAAAGTCTGTTGACTGGGGCGAAATAACACTTACGGGCTGGAACGGAAGCGACGCATTCGCATACAGCGAATGGCGCATTAAGAAGATAATCGATTATATCGACTCTGCTTCTTTTGCAAAAGGAGTATATACGGCTGACTCACAGGCAAGGCTTGATGCTGCGGTAACCGCGGGCAGGATAGTTCTTAGCAGCGCGTATAAGGATAAGGCATATACCGAATCGGTTGCAGCCGATCTTGAAGCGGCATTCAAGGGCCTTAAATGGGGTGATACAAAGTATCCGGATCCTTCGGATCTTGATAGATTAAATACACTCCCGAATCCTTATAAATTCTTTAACAGCGATAAAGTTGTTACAAACAATGAACAGTGGCAGCAAAGACGGGCCGAGATATTGGATCTCGCACAGTTTTATGAATACGGTTATAAGCCGGAATACGACAGTTTAACGGTCAAGAGTGCATCGTATCATGCAGTCGGAGATCCAAAGAAGAGATGGTCAAACAGTCAGGGAAAGTACGTTGATGACGGTACATATACTTCTTCGGGTGCAAGTTTTACCGCAACCGTAACGGTTGGTTCAAGAAGCAAGGATATTTCGTTTGATGTGGAATTTCCCACGGAAACCCAGCTTGAAGCAAGCGGGCATAAGGATGAAAAACTTCCGATCGTTTTAAGCTTCGACGGATCAATAAGTTCTTATTTAAATGCAGGTATTGCGCTGATAAGCCTGCCTTCTGTGGTAAGCGATACCCGTACAAACGAATATGCCTGGGGCAACAGAACGGGTACATTTTACGATCTGTATCCGTACAGTCGAAACGGTTCGGCTGCACTTAATGAGGTAAGTAACGAGATGGCTTCCGCATGGGGGGCATCGGTTGTGATCGATACTCTTGAAGCGGCAGCGGCAAGCGATGACGAGACGATCAGGAATTCCGTAAGCAGCCTCGCGATCGATAAACTTGCGGTAACAGGCTTTTCAATAAACGGAAAATATGCTTTTGTATCGGCAGTGTTCGATGACAGAATAGATGTATGTATTCCCGGTGCTGCGGGAGCAACGGGTCCTTCGCCCTGGAGATACGTATACAGAGGTCAGAAATACGACTTTACGAATACGATATTTGCTTCCGATAACTCCGAGCCCAGTGTTCAGACTGCATGGGGTACGGAAGTCATGGCCAACAGTATCCGCCATAACCGTGTCAGAGAGACAGAACTTTTCCGTCATTTTCTTTCACCGGGCCACTTCTATGAATTTGAAGAGGGTGCTTACGGATACGGAACCCGCCTTCCTTATGACCAGAGTGACCTTGTGGCAACGCTTGCACCGAGAGCGATCATAATCGAGAACACCGTTAACGATTATAACGACGGATGTACTGCAGACGCTCTTTCTGCCGAAGTTGCAAAGTCTGTATACAACACACTCGGCTATGAGGCTGACGATCTTGTCAAGTTTAACTACAGAAACGTCAAATCGGGCGATCCTCACGGAAATGACAGTGCGCAAAGATCCAGAAGTGCAGAGTACTTGAACTACTATTTCTTTGGCACCGAAATGAGCGATGCGACGGACAATTACTTAAATACTGATCCGTATAATCTTAAGATCTCAAACGGCAATACCGAAACACCTTATGATTATTACTGGGGCGGATTTAATACGATAACAGGTGGTACCAATGGTGCTGACGGAAGAGACGGCTGGTATTATTATTCATTCCCGAAGCCTTCGGGTGGAAACGGCAACTCAAATTCCGGAGGAAACACCGGCAATAATGGCGGTTCCGACAGCAACAATTCAAATAACGGCTCGGGTTCCGAGAATAATTCGGGCAATAACGGTTCCGATGCAGCGGCTCAGACAGGCAACACCGCTTCTGCAAATAACAACAGTACCGTAAATCAGGGTGCAACGCATAATCCTCAAACCGGTGCAAGTTATCAGAACAACACACCTTCACAGAGCAGTGTTGACCCGGCCGAAGAAAATGAGGTTGAAGAAGTTGAAGCAACAAATACCGAAAAAGAAAGCGAAACGGTTAAAGCGGATAACCCTTCTGTAGATATTGAAAGCGAGGATGTTCCCACTACAGGAAATATATCCGATGAAACTGAACCGGTTTCTGTACCTGTAACGGTAGGTTCTTCACACAGCAATCATATTTCTGCGGGAGCGGTCGCTGCGATAGTGATTGTTTCGCTCGGTGCTTTGGCTGCTGTGGCATTTGCACTTATCAGAAAATTTCTTCCGAGAGGATAAGTAAGTACTTTTTATCGTTAAGAAGGGGTAATCGCAATCATGCGATTACTCCTTTTTTTCTTCTCTATTAATTCAAAAGATGGTATACTGTTTATTAAGGTTTTTAGGAAATCATGCTTTAATGAGGGTACTTATGAAGAGCAAAGTCAAAGTCAAAGGCAGAATAAAAAGATATTTGTTGGCGAGCGTGATCCTGGGGCTTGTATTATGCCTTGTGGATGTATACGCATATATTGAGAACGTCAGGGTGGGAATTGTCTTAAGTGTTTTTCTGGTTGTCTATTTTGCGATAATACTCACGCTTTTATATAAGAATTCGCCTTCCATTGTATATGAGCTTATCAGTTTTGCGACACAGTACGGGCAGGTTCAAAAGCAGCTTTTAAAGACGCTTGATCTTCCTCATGCGATACTCGACGAAGACGGAAGGATAATATGGTCAAATACGGCTTTCGAGAAACTGATCGGAGAGACGAGGACCAGAGAAAAAGCCATAACCGCATTTTTTCCCGAATTATCCAAAGACAGGATTCCGGACGGCATAGAAGATTTTAATGAGAACGAGCTTGAGATCAAATACAATAACGGTGATTATTTATGCAAGCTCAAAAAAGTTTCGTTAAAAGAGATGGCCGATAACAGCAACCTTATTGAGACTGAGAATTATGAAGGTTATCTGGTTGCTCTTTATATGTTCGACAACACCGCATTAAAGCTTGCACTTCGTGAAGTTGACGATCAGAGTCTTGCAATAGGACTTGTGTATCTCGACAATTACGATGAAGTGATGGAGAGTGTCGAGGAAGTCAGAAGATCTCTTCTTACCGCGCTTATAGAGCGTAAGATCAATAAATATATGTCCGGAGTGGACGGCATCACCAAGAAGATGGAGAAGGATAAATATATGGTCATCCTTCGAAAGAGCGCTGTTGCAAAGCTTAAAGAGGCAAAATTCGATCTTCTTGAAGATGTTAAGACGGTCAATATCGGTAATGATATGGCGGCCACATTAAGTATCGGTGTGGGTCTTGACGGTCTTTCGTATGCACAGAATTATGAGTTTGCCCGTGCGGCTATCGATCTTGCCCTCGGTCGAGGCGGCGATCAGGCCGTTGTAAAGACTGTGGATCAGATCAATTATTACGGCGGTAAGAGCCAGCAGGTAGATAAGAATACGCGTGTTAAGGCAAGAGTAAAGGCCCATGCATTGATGGAGATCATTACCAGTAAAGATCAGGTATTCATCATGGGTCATAAGCGCGGCGATGTCGACAGTTTCGGTGCCAGTGTCGGTGTATATCGCATTGCCAGAATGCTTGACCGTAAAGCCTACATAGTACTTGATACTGTTACCAATTCCATGCAGCCAATGGTTGACATGTTTGTCAATAACCCCGAATTTGAATCGGATATGATCATCAATTCCATGAAGGCTCTTGAAGAGGTTGGAAACAATGCGGCTTTGGTTATCGTCGATGTCAATAAGCCCAAACTTACCGAGTGTGAGGATCTTATCAAGAAGGCAAAATCCATCGTGGTACTCGACCATCACAGACAGGGTACGGAAGTGGTCGAGAATGCAACACTTTCTTACGTGGAGCCATATGCATCCTCTACTTGCGAAATGGTTTCAGAGATACTTCAGTACACATCAGATAACATCAAGATCCGCAATGAGGAAGCCGATTGCCTTTATTCCGGTATTATGATCGATACCAATAACTTCAATCAGAAAACAGGTGTTAAGACCTTTGAAGCTGCCGCTTTCCTTAAGAGAAACGGCGCGGATGTCGTACGGGTACGTAAGATGTTCAGGGAAGAAGCTCTTGAATATAAGACCAGAGCCGATTGTGTAAGCGAAGCCGAGATATACAGAGATTGTTATGCGATTTCCGTATGCGGAAGCGAAGGAGTTGCAAGTCCTACCGTTATCGGTGCGCAGGCAGCCAATGAACTTCTCAATATTAAGGGTATCAAGGCAAGTTTCGTTTTAACCCAATTTCAGGGTACGATATTTATAAGCGCAAGATCGATAGATGAATTGAATGTTCAGATCGTTATGGAAAGAATGGGCGGCGGCGGCCATATGAGTATTGCCGGTGCTCAGATTGAGAATAGTACAATAGATGCCGTTATCAATACACTTAAGGATACGCTTGACGGCATGATAGAAGGAGGAGAAATTTAATGAAGGTTATTTTACTTCAGGATGTAAAGACTCTTGGAAAGAAAGATCAGATCGTGGATATTAATGACGGTTACGCCAGAAACTTTATCCTTCCCAAGAAATTAGGTATAGAGGCAACGCCCGCAAATCTTAACTCACTTAAACTTCAGAAGGCCAATGAAGCCAAGATAGCAGCCGAGAATCTTGCCAATGCAAAGGCTTATGCGGAAGAGTTATCAAAGCTTACCGTTGTTGTGGGTATGAAGGCCGGAGAAGGCGGGAAGGCTTTCGGTTCCGTTTCCAGCAAGGAGATCGTTGAAGCGGCAAAGAAACAACACAATGTGGAATTGGACAAGAAAAAGGTCGTACTTCCCGAAGCGATAAAGAGTTTCGGCACATACGAAGTAACGGTTAAACTTCACCCCGAAGTACAGGCAAAAATAAAAGTAAAGGTCGAGGAAAATGGCTGAGGAATGGCAGAAGAGAATTCTTCCGTATGATGCTGCGGCGGAGAAATCCGTTATCGGTGCCATGCTCATGGATAAAGATCAAATAACGGTAGTTTCCGAAATAATTACCGGTGATGATTTTTATATCAAACAGAACAGGATTCTCTATGAAACTATTGTTGAACTTAATAATGAAGGCAAGCCGGCTGACCTTATTACTATACGCGACAGATTAAAAGAAAAAGATGTTCCGCCGGAAGTGTCGGATATGTCATTTGTGGCGGACATAATCAACACTGTACAAAGCGCCGCTAATGCAAAGCATTATGCGGGTATCGTATCCGAAAAGGCAACATTAAGAAGGCTTATACGCGCGACCGAGGATGTTACCAACACTGCGTATGCAGAAAAAGAGCCTTTAAATACGATCCTGGATGAAGCGGAAAAAGAAATATTCAAGGTCGTTCAGAAGAGAAATGCCGGAGATTTTGTGCCGATCAGTGTTGCGGTTAACAATCAGCTTGATAAGATCGCGATCGCAGCACGTAATAAGGGCGCCGTTACAGGTATAGCAACAGGCTTTACGGACCTTGATTATAAGACCGCGGGCTTACAAAATTCCGACCTTGTTCTTATAGCCGCGCGTCCTTCAATGGGAAAAACGGCTTTTGCACTTAATATCGCCCAGCATGTAGCTATAAAGAATCAGGTGTGTACAGCTGTATTCAGTCTGGAAATGTCAAAGGAGCAGCTTGTAAACCGTTTGTTTTCACTTCAGTCGGGTGTCGATGCCCAGAAGTTGAGAACAGGTAATCTATCCGATTCAGAGTGGGAGATGCTTGTCGAAGGTGCGGGGGACATCGGAGAATCCAAGCTTATAATAGATGACACTCCCGGTATAAGCGTATCCGAACTTCGCTCAAAATGTCGAAAATATAAGATTGAAAACGGTTTGTCGCTTGTTATTATCGACTATTTGCAGCTTATGACAGGTTCCGGAAAAACAGATTCAAGACAGCAGGAAATTTCGGACATTTCAAGAGCATTAAAGAGTCTTGCGAGGGAATTAAATGTTCCGGTCATTGCGCTTTCGCAGCTTAGCCGTGCGGTTGAGCAGCGTCCCGATCACAGGCCTATGCTTTCCGACCTTCGTGAGTCGGGTGCGATCGAGCAGGATGCCGATGTCGTAATGTTTATATACAGAGACGATTATTACAATAAAGATACGGAAAAGAAGGGCATATCGGAGATCATAATTGCCAAGCAGCGTAACGGTCCTATCGGTACCGTAGAGCTTGCATGGCTTTCAGAACTTACCAAGTTTGCCAATCTTGCAAGAAAAAGAGACGATTTTCATTAGAAATGTATAATAAAAAGGCTGTGCAGATTGCACAGCCCTTTTATTGTCTAATTTAATTATTCTTCTGAAATAGCTCCTACAGGACACTGACCTGCGCATGCACCACATGAAATGCATACATCGGGATCGATTTCGAATTTGGAATCACCGGCACTGATTGCTCCAACGGGGCACTGTGCTTCACATGATCCGCAGGATACACAAGAATCGCCAATACAAAATGCCATATATGACACCTCCTTATAGATTTTTTATCATTTTGGTTTAATTAATTCTAATACAACGGGGATAAATACACAAGTTAATTTTCCCTTAATAAAGTTATTTGGAATCCTCGTCTCTTCTTGCTTTTATACCTTCAAGGATGACTTGTTTCTTTTCGATAGCTTCCTTTTGTGTCATAGCGGGAACACCTTTAAGTTTGTAATCGATACCGAGCTTTTCGTATTTAACTTCACCCATTGTATGATAAGGAAGAACATCCAGAGCCTTTAATGTTTTGAGTCCGCCGATAAAATATCCGAGTTTGTACAGATAATCATCTATATCCGTATATCCGGGTACTAAAACATGTCTAATCCAGATTTCTATGCCCTTATCGGAAAGATACTGCGCAAACGCAAGAATATTTGTGTTGGACTGGGATGTCAGTTCTTTATGTTTTTCATTGTCGATATGCTTGATATCAAGCATAACAAGATCCGTAACCTTCATAAGTCTGTCAAATTTGGCAAGTATGTCGGGATTTGATGGATTGAAGGTTATACCTGAACTGTCAATGCAGGTATTAATATCTTTTTCTTTGGCTTTTTCGAACAATTCGGTCACAAAATCAATCTGCACCAAAGGTTCACCGCCTGTAACGGTTATACCGCCGCCGTTATAGAAACCGCGATTTCGTTCAAATTGCTCAATAATATAGTCTGTATCCATAAGTTCGCCGGCATTGACTTCCCAAGTGTCGGGATTGTGGCAATAGAGGCATCTCATGGGACAGCCTTGTAAGAATACCACATATCTTACTCCGGGGCCGTCTACTGTACCGAAACTCTGTAGTGAATGGATTCTTCCCTGCATAGTTTATCCTTCTTTCATTAGGTTTTAATACAAAACAAGCCCGGAATTATCTCCGGGCTTGTAAGTACTTGATTAGATAGCTTCGTGGAATGTACGGGAGATAACATCTGCCTGCTGTTCGGGTGTTAACTTAATGAAGTTAACAGCGTATCCGGAAACACGGATCGTAAGCTGAGGATAGTTCTCGGGATGAGCCTGAGCATCAATAAGAGTATCTCTGTTTAATACATTAACATTAAGGTGATGACCACCTTTTGTTACATAGCCGTCAAGTAATGATACAAGGTTTGTAACTTGTGCTGCACTTGCTGCTGCCATTGTTTTTTCCTCCTTATTTTGTAAATTGCTTTAGCGGAACGCTTGCCGGATCGGCAGCGAACCATTATTCATATGCGTCCAGACCCTGGTGCAGTGTAGGAACACTGCAAGCCAAAGGCGTTCTGGAACAATCTGTGCACCCCATGGTTTCCACTGTCTTGGGTGCGGCATTTTCGTCATAATCTACGTTGACGTGTCCGACTCCGTTTGCCATGCCCGAATCGAGCATCTTAACAAGGTCGTCGATCATAGCGTTTTGATCCATACCTTTTGCGTCCATAGGAAGCACCTCCTTAAATCTTAGATTATTTGTTTAAATCGATGTCGATATCACCTGCAAAGATCTGATCTTCCTTGCCGAGTGCTCCGGGGATAATAGTGAAGGTATTGGAGATACCATCCTGAGAATCCATGAAAGGAAGCTTAGCAACTGAAGAAAGAGAAGCAACTGCACCGTGAGTATCACGCTGATGCATCGGGTTAGCACCGGGAGCGAAAGGCTGGCCTTTTCTACGTCCGTCAGGTGTATTACCTGTAGCCTTACCGTATGTAACGTTAGAGGTAATTGTAAGAACTGACATTGTAGGGAAGCCATCTCTGTAGGTGTGATGTCTTCTGATCATT
>JAEEMP010000127.1 GCA_016283275.1 Lachnospiraceae bacterium | reverse complement strand
GCTTAAAAAGTACAGGAGGCATTAATATATCGGGATTAACTACATAAAGATTTAATATTTGCTTATTTGTAATATGACGGGTTCTATGGTAATATTTTAGGGGTTTTATGTCATTATCAGGAGAAGAATATGACAAAGAAAGAGCTCGAGAAATACCTAAGGGAACTTAATCAGTTCAGATACAGCAAGGAGAGAAACAACAATAAATATATGTCCCTTTTAAAGGAGCTTCGCGCCAGGGCAAAGGCTGACGGCGATGAAGTTGCGCTTACCTATGCGAACTGTTACATAGACTATCAGACCATTTCGAACGGTAAGGGCGATGAATCGACCGTTAAGAAGCTTTTTAATGCTGTTCAGAAAGCTGATGAGATCGGTGATCCCGGGCTTATCTCGGAGTGCCGTTCAAGGTTTGGCATAGTACTCACGAAAAAAGGCGATAATGTTGGCGCTTACGAGAACTTTAAAGCGGCATTTGATGCGTCAAAAAAAGGAAAGCTTTATCTGTATTTCATGAAGAGCAGTAACAATATGGCAGGTCAGCTTGTCAGACTCGGTGCACTTGAGCCTGCACTTTTATGTCTTCGCGAAGGATACCAGATATCGCTTGACAAAAGAGATACGGTCATAGAGCAATACGGCGAGAATGCGTATTATTTCTGTACGAATACCATACTTAAAAACATAGCCGACATTTATTACAAACTCGGCGATTATGAGAATGCTCTTCGAATGATCAGTTGTATTGAGGGATTGTTCGGTGATATAGATAAAATGCCTGTTCCGGACGGATACAAGCCGTTTTGTGCATGTGTTTTCCTTAGACTCGGAAGATATGCGGAAGCTGAAAAATACAATGATATGGACGTATTCGACGCTTACAGTACCGCACAGCTTACCGAATCGGTAAATAACTATTTTGAACTTGCCAGGATACTCCTTGAGAATAATTACCCTCACAACGTAAAAAAGATCCTCGGGCTGCTTGAAAAGGTCGTATTCAAGCTGGGGCCCAGAGAAGCGTGTGAGTACCTGGCGATACGCATAGACTATGAACGCGCGTACATAAATGATAAAGATACGCTCCTTACGCTTTACAGCAAGTATTACGAGGCCAATCTTATGCTGAAGAAGCAGAATGAGCGCATGCAGACTGAATTCATCAATAACAGGCTTCTTCTTGAGAAAGAGATCGAAAGAAGAAACAAGGCAGAAAAGAAGAGTGTTGTTTTTAAAGCGCGTTCCGAGCATGATCCGCTCACCGGAGCGTATAACCGCTATGTGCTTAATTCCACCTGCCAGAAGTGGTGTGATGAAGCGGCAAAGGATGAAAACAAAAAAATTTCCGTTACTATTCTCGATGTCGATAACTTTAAGTATTTTAACGATAAGTTCGGGCATATGTTTGGAGACAAAGTTCTCATGACAGTTTATTCGGTAATCAAGAAAAACTGTACGAATGACGATGCCGTAATTAGGTACGGCGGTGATGAATTCTTCATCGTTTCAAGGAACCTGACGGATGACAAGGTGCTTCAGAGATCCAAGAAGATAAGCAGGGATCTTTCCGAACAGATAATTGCCGACGGAAAATACAGGGAAAAAGTAACGATAACGCAGGGTATTGTAAACGGCAGGATGTCATCAGGCAAGACTCTTCTTGATTTCATTCACCTTGCGGATGAAGCACTTTACAAGATAAAAAACAGCGGCAAAGACGGTATCTGTTTCATTGACCCTGAATCAGAAGCTTTCTCTGTCAGATTTTAAAAAACTGGAGATATAGATGTACAAAGCATTACTTGTTAAATACGGCGAGATAGGAATAAAGGGCAAGAATCGCCATGTCTTTGAAGATGCCCTTTGCGAGCAGTTATCATTTCACCTTGAGAAGTTCGGTGATTTTAAGGTTTCCAGAGAGCAGGGCAGAATATTCGTGGAGTGCCCGGACGAATATGATTACGAAGGCACGATGGATGAGCTTACAAAGGTTTTCGGTGTTATAGGAATCAGCCCCGTCGTAGTTGTAAATTCTACGGACTGGGATGAGATAACGAAGACTGCGCTCGAATATGTAAAGGATACTTACGGAGACAGAAAATTCACTTTTAAGGTTGATGCAAAACGTGCAAACAAGTCATATCCGATCACTTCACCGGAAATGTGCTGCAGACTCGGGGAATCGATTCTTGATAATTTTCCGAACACAAAGGTCAATGTGCATGATCCGGATGTTTTGATTACGGTTGAAGTAAGGACAAGATCTTATATTTATTCGGAAACCATAGAGGGCGCAGGCGGTATGCCTATAGGGACGGCAGGACGCGCAATGCTGCTTCTTTCGGGCGGTATCGACAGTCCGGTTGCGGGTTACATGATCGCAAAACGCGGTGTTTCCATTGAAGCCACATATTTTCATGCGCCGCCGTATACGAGCGAGCGTGCTAAACAGAAGGTCATCGATCTTGCAAAGATCATCAGCAGGTATACGGGCCCTGTTAAGCTTAATATCGTTAATTTTACCGATATCCAGCTTTATATTTACGAGAAATGTCCGCATGAACAGCTCACCATCATTATGAGAAGAT
>JAEEMP010000126.1 GCA_016283275.1 Lachnospiraceae bacterium | reverse complement strand
ATCTTCGCTGACTCCTTTCCTTGTGATCATTCTTTTGACGGGTCTCGGTAAATCCGAAAGAAACGGAATGGATGAACTTGAGATGACCACCAGATTTTCCATGAGGATGATACGAAGCGTAAGACTGACACTTGCAGGAACTGCAGGGGTCATTTCGGTAGCGGTCGTGGCTTTGACGATCATATTTACATCAGGTGTCCCGGTACCCGGCGCTGTTTTGATGTCGGCATTTCCGTACATGATCACAGCATGTGCATGTATGTTCCTGATACGAAGATGGCATGCCGGCGAGAATATATTCGGTTGTCTGGCGATCGCGGCAGGCGTAAGCGTTTTGTCCGTGACGGAATGTGCGGGATATATTGTCAAAGCCCTGCACCTTAATGAGCTTACCTGTTTCATATTGCTGCTTTTGACGGTATTCATGATGGGCAGGCAGGCATACTTATATGTAAAAGAGAGTGAGGAATTACAATGGAACTTGTGTTAGACAGGGTCAGTAAACAATACAGCAATAAGATAGCGGCAGACAGGATATCGGAAAGTTTAAAGCCCGGTGTCATCGGACTTCTCGGAGCAAACGGTGCGGGCAAGACTACCCTTATGAGGATGATCTGCGGCGTATTAAAGCCGAACAGTGGGACCATAACCTTTGACGGCATCGATGTCTCCGACGAAATGTACAGGGACGTGCTCGGTTATCTTCCTCAGGATTTCGGATATTATCCGAATTTTACGGGAAAGGATTTTCTTATGTATATGGCTGCGCTTAAAGGATTATCAAGATCCGAAGCAAAAAGAAAGACAGAAGAGTTACTTGTTAAGGTAAATCTTGAAAATGACGCCAACAAGAAGATAAAGACTTATTCGGGCGGTATGAAACAAAGACTCGGCATAGCTCAGGCGGTACTTAACGATCCGAAGATATTGATACTTGATGAGCCTACCGCGGGACTCGATCCCAAGGAAAGAGTCCGCTTCAGGAATATGATCGCCGAATTCGGAAAGGACAGCATAGTGCTTTTGTCGACACACATCGTGTCGGATGTCGAACATATCGCGGACAGGATACTTATGATGAAAGACGGCCGGATCATCTGGGACGGCAGCCGCGATGAAGCTCCCGATGATCTTGAGCAATTCTATATGAGCAAGTTTGCGGAGTAATATGAGAGGAAAACAACATGAACAGTATGAAAAATATAGGTACGATGTATCGTTATGAGGTACGGAAGATACTCTGCCGGAAGATCACATTTATCGTTTTGGCGTTGGTCACTTTGATCATGATCGCCATAAATGCCGGTGAGTATATAATAGGGGGCAAGTCGGTCAACAACGAAGAGATCGAAATAGTCGGCCGTACTGTGGACGACTCGCTTCTTTCGGAAATGCGTGAGGCCATAGACCCTAAGAATGCCACTTTGGAAGACGGAGAAAGCGTTTCCATAGGGATCGGTGTCAGGGACAGGACTTATGAGCCGCTCATCAATTATCTTTTTATGCTGGGCGGGAATTACGATAAAGCCTACAATATGTCGGAAGAAGGTTTATATAAGACCTTTGACGAAATGATAGATACCAAGATAGAAGAACAGTATCTTACCGAAAAAGAAAAGGCTTATTGGGAGAAAAGGAGAGAAGATAACCCCGACAAGCTTACATACGGCAAAATACAGAACGGCTACGGAGATTCTGTGACGATCATATATGTGGCATCGCTGCTTGCACTTATTGCGATCGCGGCAACGTTATCGGGTGTTTTTTCGGACGAGACGGGGCTTAAAACAGATGCCCTCATCTTCTCATCGGTAAACGGAAAGAAGAGGCTTATGATCGCAAAGTTCTTTGCAGGTATTACAGTGGGGGTATTTGAGACCGCGGTACTTCTTTTGGCGTGTGTGGGTACAGAGTTCGCGATCCTTGGGATGAGCGGCAGTGAAGCTTCCGTTCAGTTCTTTGTGGGTCCGACCGCTATGGATATGAAGGTTGGCAAGGCGCTTATATGGTATGTGTGCATCATGCTTATCATCGGGATACTCTATTCCGTTATCGCAATGTGCTTATCGCAGGTTACGCATAATTCGCTCGCCGTTGTTGCGGTGCTGATGTTTATGTGGCTTATGTCTATGGTCAATCTGCCCGATTCGCTTGGTGTCATCAAAAGAATATGGGGATTTTTGCCGGTAACGTTTCTGGGAAGCTGGACTTTTACGGATTATCATCTGGTATGGTTCTTTGGCCGCCACCTTACGATCATTGAAGCGGCTCCCGTTATCTATATCATGATTGCGGCGATTTTGACCGTGATCACTAAAATAAGTTATAATAGATATCAGGTTAAAGGAAGATAAAGTGCATTGGAGTAAAAGTATGTTAAAAGCAATCCTTACGATCGATGATATAGCGTCAAAGAACACGCCCGCCATAGTGGATTATCTTAATTCAAAAGGCATAAGACCCGTTATGTTCGCAGTCGGGGAGAATGTCGAAAGATATTATGATGAAGCCTTATATGCTTTAAAAAACGGCATGACGGTCGGCAATCACAGTTTTTCGCATCCTCATTTTTCAAAGATTTCTTTTGAAGAGGGAGTGGAAGATATCCTAAAATGCGACAGGATACTTGATAAACTGTATGCCGATGCGGGAGTGGCGCGTTCTTTCCGCCCGTTCAGATTCCCTTACGGAGATAAAGGCGGAGAACATAAGGATGAGTATCAAAAGTTCTTTAAAACAAACGGCTTTGACAAGCTTTCGGACAGAGCGGTCACTTATAAGTGGTGGCCGGAGAGCGGACTTGATAAGGATATAGATACATATTGGACCTTTGATTTTGCGGAATACAATATCCGTAAAGGCTCAGATTTCACCGTTGAAAACGTATGGGACAGGATAAATGATAAGGATCCCAAGAACGGCGGAAGCGTGTTTGATGAAAACAGTCTTAACATACTGCTTCTTCATGCTCATGATGAGACGGAGGAACTGGTTCCCAAGTATTATGCCCGGTTCTTGGACTATCTTCTTGAAAACGGCGTAAAGTTTGAAAATCCCGAATTTTTTAAACCGGTATAGGAAAATGAGATATCTGATACTTGATTCGCACAAGAACATATCGAAAGAAAGACGAAGCTCTCTTGCAGACTTTTTTGTAAATGCCGGAAAAGCCGGCGAAAACAATGCAGATATCCAGGTGGATTTTTGCACCGATTACGAGAAACAGTATGCGGTCAAATGGTTTGAAGTCATGGCCGTTGATAAAGGGAAGACCGTCGGTTATCTAAGGTGTTTAAGAGATCCCGAAGATCTTGTAAGATGGTATATCGGCGATGTATATGTATTAAAGGAGTACAGAAGGCATAAGACAGCCACTGAACTTTATTTAAAGGCCTTTGACGAATTGTCGTATTACGATGCGGCCGAATATGTGATCGCATCGGTGGATCGTGACAATAAGCCCTCGGTCAGCTTACATACGGGACTTGGTTTTTATGACACAAAGAAACCGTGCGGATTTGCGGATTTTTACGACAAGGAAAACGAGACCTGCTACTTAAAGAGGCTTTTCCAATATTACCCGGTTCCGGGCGCGGATAAGCCCGTGGTCGAAAAGATATTCCCGCTGTGGGCCGAATATGCAAAGACCGGTTTTCCCGGGGCGGGTGAAAAAGAACTCAAAGAAAAGCTTGAGAAACTTATTTCGGATTCCGTTTCCGGAAGATCGACGTTTTATGCAATATGGAACGGCTTAAATCTTGTGGGATTTAAGTATGAAAAAGACGGTAAGACCGTTGAATACAAAAGTTCAGTCCAAGGGACTTTGTAGTTTGTCGAATTTATTACGGTAAATGATATTAAGAAGCCCATGCAGGGAACGCAGGCATTCTGCGACAAGTTCCTCTGTGATGAGCTTCTTTTCCAATGCTTCGGCAAGCTCATCAAGGTCCACGACCTTAAAATGCCCGTCGGGATACATGACCACGTCGGCTAAAAGGTCAGTGACCACGAGCTTGTTTTCATCTTCGTTGTAGTCGTAATTGACGATATCGCAGTACCAGTATAAAAGGGTGCCGTCTTCCTTATAGAATTTGCTTATCTTAAAGCCCTGATCCAGATAGTAGCAGGAATACCCGTGAGAGAAATCGGGCCCCGGATGGAACGCTTTCCATGATGTTACGATGTGTTCGTTGTCGGCTTCAAGAATGACATCATCTTTTAAAAGAATGCATTTTTCGGGAATGATCTTCTTCATGTACAGCTTTAACACATCTTTGTGGCACATAGTTGTTCCTCCTTCGTGATATGAAATTCTTATTTCCAACAGTTTACCCCTATTTGTACGATTAGTCTATCGGATATCCGAAAGATACGTTTGACGTGTATCAAAAAGGGCAGCCTTTTATACTAAAGGAGTACGCAGCCTTTTTGCAGTATCACATTCGCGTACTGGCTTGTTTCTGAGGTGGCGATCACCGCATACGCCTTTTTGGATTCTTCATAGAATTCAAAACGTTCAAGCTTATCTATAACGTCTGTTCCGCGTTCTTCGTATTTTGCGACGATCTCATCGTATTTTTTCCAGATCGATACATCGGCGTTGTCGCCTTTGACCCTGTCCATGAGTTTTACGGGCTTATCTATATAATTGTCGAGCGGAAAGACGGAGAGTATGGCATCGAGTATCTCGGGCACACCGTGGCCGTCCATTCTTATCACGATCGCATCTTTTCCCATGGTCTCTGCGGGGAAATTTCCGTCCGCAATGACGATCGTGTCACTGTGCCCCATTTCGCACAGAACTTTTAATAATTGTGGAGATAACATGGGTGATATTCCTTTTAACATAAATGATCCTCTTTTTTTAAAGCATATTTAACGGTTCCGGTATTTCTTTCAAATTCTCAAAACCATAGAAGTTAACTGCGTTAAGTCCCATGAAAAGTTCTTTTTCATGTCCGGTAAGTTTATCCGTCTCAAGAATAAAGCGTACGGCGGACTTATATGTTATATCCGTCATTGTGCGGGGGTAGTCGCTTCCCCACATAAGTTTTTCGATACCGCAGATGTTTTTGGCTTCGCAGATCGCGTCAATCGCGGAAGGATAGGGATAGAACTCATAATTGAAAAGCCATGTAAGACCGCCGCTTTCAATGTATACGTTTTCGTGCCTTGCAAGCTTTATCTGTTCCTGCCAGTTTTTCGTGGTGACCATTCCGAAATGTCCGATCGTGATCTTAAGTTTCGGACATTCCTTTATAAGATACTCCATGTCTAAAGTCTGAAGATCGCCGTCGGCAAGGTCCAATCCTATAAATTTACCTGTTTCTTCGACTTCTTTAAAAAGAAAGAGAAGCTTTTTAAGATCCTTATCTTTAAGCCTCGATGCACATATCTTTATGCCGTCGAAGCCGTCAAGCGCATAACCTTCCTTTTCCTCGTAAAGAGAACAGATCCTGACCCTTTCGGGGAATTTTTCTTTGGAAGATCTAAGGTATTTATCCTGATTTCCGTCAATGTATTCCTGAGTGACCACACAGCCGTTTACGCAGGCGTAATCCATATTGGCGATGAGACGTTCAACGGTGTTTCTGTCATCATCCATGTACGGAGGCATCATCTGGCGGATCTCGCCGCCGAAATCAACCTTTCCGTTTCCGATACCGTATACCGGCTTTCCGTTTACAAGGCCGGCTTCTTTATCCCAAAGATGTACATGAGCATCGATTTTTATCATATTTATTCTCCGTGTACCTGAATAAGAACCTTTGCAAGGCTTCCGTCGTTGTGTGTAAGGGCATCAAAAGCATCTTTTGCTTTGTCTATCGGATATACGTCGGAGACCATATCAAGAACATTGACCCTGCCCGATGCGATAAGATCGATAACTTCGCAGAAGTCTTTGGGGAGTGAGTTCCTGCTTCCGAAGACATTCAGTTCCTTTTTAAGAAGGATGGAGTGTAAGAAGGTGGTTTCTTTCTTGCCGTTACCGATCAGTATGATATTTGCGGCAAATGCGGCGCAGTCGATGCAGTTTAAAAATGTCACGTTGCTTCCGCAGGCTTCCACACATACATCAAAGCCGTTTCCTTCGGTGATCCTCATTGCTTCTTTTACTATATCGTTTTTGCCTGAATTAATGACTCCGTCTGCCCCGAAATGAAGCGCCTTGTCAAGTCTTCCGTCCAAAAGATCGGACACATATACGTTTGCGCCCTGAGCCTTTGCCGATAAAAGTGCGAAAAGTCCGATGGGGCCCGCACCTACCACAAGCACGTTATCGCCCTTGTTGATCTTTGCACGGTGCAGAGCGTGATATGCGATCGTAAAGGGTTCCACCAAAGCAAGTTCTTTTGCGGAAAGACCTTTACCGGGATATATGCGTTCAACCGGCATAACGATATATTCGCGGAAACATCCGTCGCGCTGTACGCCCATGGTCTGATTGTCGGTGCAGCAGTTTATGTGGCCGCGTCTGCAGGAATAGCATGTTTTACAGTTAAAATAAGGATTTGCGGTGACCACATCGCCGGCTTTTAAACCTTTGTCGTTATCCGGTATGGAAAGGATCCTTGCCGAAAATTCGTGTCCGGGGATACGGGGATACGTCGTGAACGGCTGATTGCCCGTAAAACTTGCGACATCCGAACCGCAGATACCGCAATATAAGATTTCAAGTAAAGCTTCGCCCTCGCCGGGAACCGGCTTTTCGGTTTCGGCAACCGAGATTTCAAAGGGTTTATCGATCAATACAGTTTTCATTTTTCTGCCTTTCATCGGCCTGCGGCGGTATAAACTACCTGCCGCACTGCCTTTATTTACTCAATTGGTAATGTTATGTCAACCCATATCCACATATTTGGGATTCCATACTACAGCTGTTTTAAGAGGAGAATTCTTGCAGTAGATCTTGTTGTTGTAAGCATCGATCGGATCTTTTATGAACTCCTCTTTATCTATAAGTTCCACGATCTTGTCATAATCGCTCTTTGCAAGCATTTCGATGGCCTTTTCCATATGGTCCTGCCTGAAATTGATGGAACCGAAGATCAGGTGATTCTCAAAACCGAAAGGCATTGTGTCAAAAGTGATCTTGGGACCCAGCGAAAAGCTGTTGTATATGCCGTTGCATCCCAAAACCTTATGCTTGAATGCGATCTCGTGTTCGACGTTTACGCCGCTTACACCGATAAAGGTCGTGGCCCGTCCGCCGAGCGTATGAATAATGGCTTTTGCAAGCGCTTCGTTATCGTCATAGTTGTTGCGAAGGTATAAAGCCTTGCTTTCTCTTAAGGCAAAAGAAACCTTCGGAGAATCAATGGGGCTTCTGGCCACAAAGAGCACGTTCGCGTGAGGATGGGCGCGTAATATAAGATCGCCGATAAACATTCCGGTTGTACCGAGACCGAAGATCACCGTACGCTCAAATATCTCTTCTTTGGCAATATTACGTGCCGTCTCTTCATCGCAGTCCTCACGCTTCATCACAACCCTGAAGTTGTGCGCGCTTCCCAGGTCCTCCATTCTCTCAAGCTGGAACAGCATACATGAGAAAGGATCGGGAAATACCATCTTTTTGGCAAAAGAAAGCGGAAGCTTTCCGTCTTTTACATATCCGTCGGGAATCTTTAAAAGCATATCGGGATTAAAATACTGTTTGTCGGCAAAGAGGCCGTCAGCTCTGTCGCATCCGTATTCAAAATAGCTTTCGTCTTCCGTATAGCGGGTGGGATCCACGCTGTCGCCGCCTCTTATGAGCACTATCGCGAATCTGTTTTGGGAAGGCACCCATACAATACCTTCATGGCCGTTTATAAGGCGTTTTTTGCCCTTGGGGAATTTGGGTGAAAGTTCGCCTCTTTGGCCCATATGCATAAGTTCAAAGTCAGTTCCGCAAAAGCCCACCATGACAGGCTCGCAGAGTACTCCCTCTTTAAGTTCCTCGCCGCGAAGTCTCTGTCTTTTTACATTGGAGATTTCCACATCACCGTACACAAGCGGTTTATCCGCATCGTTCTGAAAATAAGTACCTTTTACCTTCATATAAGTCTCCGTATCAAAATATAGGGATTAAATGTATCTATGATAAAAGGATAATTTTCGCGTCTTTTTATTACAAGATATTTAAACGCCATATATTCGCATTACATGTCGCATTTTCGAAGATTTGATGATACAATCGTAAGCGGGGAGAAAAGTCATGAAGGTCAGAAATCTCGATATAGGTTTTAACATAGAGAATGTCAGGTTCAATCTTGTAAGCGTCGCGCTTGAGAAACTTGATTATCGTATTCCCATGCATGCTCATTCAAAGAACAGCTATGAGATCCATTATATTTCCTTCGGTGAGGGTAAGTTGAATACCGATTACGGAAGCTTTGATATCATGCCGGGGTCTTTGTTCGTGACCGGCCCCGAAGTCATGCACGAACAGATATCCGATAAGGTCAATCCCATGACGGAGTACTGTGTATACGTTAAAACGGAAGGAAATCCCGAGAGCCTTAAAAAGAAGAGCAATTTTATGAAGCCTTTCCTTGAAGATCCTTTCTGGATAGGGACGGATGACGGAAGCATCCACGAGGTCATGAAAGAACTTGTCGCCGAGCTTGAAAGCTTCGATCCGGGTTACGAGCTTATGACGGAAAATCTCTTATCGAGGCTTATCGTCCTTATGGTCAGAAAATACGGTCTTAAATCGGAGAATAAGGTAAAAGAAGAAGTTAAGCCCAATGCCGAAAATCTTATGTATCTTACCGTGGAAGAGGCTTTTTTGTACGATTACAGAGATATAACGCTTGAAAAGCTTTCAAAGACGCTTAAGATGTCGGCAAGGCAGACGGAGCGTTTTTTAAAAGAACACTATAACAAGACATTTTTGCAGAAAAAAACGGAAGCAAGGATGTCTGCGGCGATAAATATGCTTAAAAGCACAGACATGCCTGTTTCCGCTATAGCTTTTGAAGCCGGTTACTCAACGGGAGAACATTTCTCGGCGGCTTTAAAAAAGTATTCAAACATGACCGCGACCGCCATAAGAAAAGCTTCCCGCACAAAATCCCAGTGATGTTACACATAAAGGACCGTTTTCGCATTTAAGAGTTCAAATACCGATGTTGCAAATCTTACATATTTTCTGGGGTCTCCCTTATAATCAAGAGCAACATCTTTTGCATGAGATCTGAACACTCTTAAATACCATGCAAGATTGTGTACCTGCCACTCTGCCGCAAGACTTCTCGAAGTTCTTTTTGTAAGACCGGTGCGGGAGATGATCTCGCATATCGTTCTTTGTTCTTTTACGGAAATGACTTTGTATGAATCGATTATATCAGCAAATGCATCGTGAAACTCGATCTTACAAGTTTTTCCGTATTCCGAAAGCATCGTATCGATGGCTTTTTTTGCTTCTTCTTTTGTATATCTGTCTTTTAAAACGACCTTGTTTTTCATTTTAGATTTCCTTTCGGTTTTTGTATCTTATGATCAAACTATACCGTTAAAAGAAAAATGCCTCCATTGATTCTCCTTACAGTTTTTGTTTAAATGTTACATTTGTGTAAGAAGAGGGAAAATGCTGAAATATCGGCGAAAAATACGTGTATGTTCGGTCGATATCTGATATAATGATCTTGAAAAGGAATGGGTGTTATGACGGATTATAACCTTATCAACGAACAGCTTTTGGGTTTTTCAAAAGCGGAAGCAAACTTTCTTCCGCTTCTTTCGAATGCTTCGGCACTTTTATGGCAGGAGCTTAAAGACATCAATTGGGCGGGCTTTTATCTTATGCATGAGGGCTCCCTTCTATTGGGCCCTTTTCAGGGTAAACCCGCGTGTATAAATATAAAGATCGGAAAAGGCGTATGCGGGACCGCGGTACAAAGCGATAAGGTACAAAGAGTTAAGGACGTCCACGAATTTCCGGGCCATATAGCCTGTGACAGCGCATCGAATTCCGAGATAGTGATACCTCTTCACAAGGACGGGAAGATATTTGGGGTCCTGGATATAGACAGCCCGCTTTTTGACCGCTTCAGCGAGGCCGATGAAGAGGGACTTTTAAGATTTTGCCGGGTATTGGAAGAATATATAGATCTAAGCGACGTTTTCAAAAATTCATAAACAGATCACAGGGGGTGACATATGTTCAAATTCTGGGGAGACGGCTCCGAAGCCGCCAAGGAACTGGTTCGTGCGATATCCGTTCGTTCAACGGAAAACTTTAACTGGACTTTCATTTTTATCCTGGCAGTGGTGTTCTATGTGTACTGGAGCGAGATCCATAAAAAAGACTACGACAGTGTCTTTGCGGGGCTCGCACTTTACGGTGTCCACTGGCTCTACGAGATATGTAACGCGATCATCGGAAAGGTCACGGGATATCCTTTATGGTCGGTAAGCAACGAGTCCACGACATTTATCCTTCTTATCGGTGTGTGCTGGGAACTTTCGATGATGTTCTCTCTTGCGGGTATCATTTCGTTTAAGATGCTTCCCGCGGACAGGAGTAAGCGTTATTTTGCAAAAGGAAATTTTAAGGGCATAAGCTGCAAGCTTATGGGTGCGATAGAGATGGCGCTGTTGTTTGCGCTGTTTGAGTCGTTCCTGGCCGCTACGAAGAACAACAGTTTTATCTGGGTATATAAGTGGTGGGGCGTGATACCCGTATTTATCACGACTTATGTGCCGTTTTTCCTTGCAAGCAATTACGTGCCCGATATGCCAAAGAAAAAGAGAAACACGTTTTTGATCTGTGAATGGGCTTTAGTGGCATTGCTTTTGATCATATTGATTCCGATAGGTGTGATATAGGGGTAAAAGAACGCTATGAAATATAAATATGATGTTACGGAAGACAAAAAAGTAAGAGTGATCATCGATACGGATGCCGCCTGCGAGGCAGACGATCCGTTTGCGATAGTGCATGCTCTGTTAAGTCCGAAGCTTATCGTCAAAGGGATCGTGGCAACACACTTTAACGAAGAAGGCTCGGTATATAAAAGTTATGACGAGATAGCAACGATCCTTGAGGCGATGGGCTTAAATGTCCCGCATTTTTTGGGACAGCGCGGAAGCGGCGACACAGAACTTTCGGAAGGTGCGGGCTTTATCATCGCGGAAGCCAAAAAAGAAAGCGATAAGCCGTTGTTTGTTCTTTGTCAGGGTGCGATCACAAATGTTGCGGCTGCCCTTAAACGGTGTCCCGAAATAGCCGATAAAATGACGGTCATCTGGATAGGTACTCACGGAGAAGCTCCGTACAAGGCGCCTTTCAGGGAATTTAATGCGGGTAACGATATAGAAGCCGCAAACTTCGTGCTTTCCGGTAACGTCAATCTCTGGCTTGTTCCTTCGCTTGTGTATACTACCGTTAATATAGGGATAGCGGAGATCGAAAGAAGGATACTTCCGTGCGGAAAGATCGGCGAACATCTTTTTACAAATCTTGTGGATTACAACATGTCGGAATATGCGGGCTGGACAAAGGGCGAAAGCTGGTCGCTCGGCGATTCTCCCGCGGTTGCGCTTGCACTGAACCCCGATGCGGGAAGGTATAAGCTTTGCAAGGCTCCGAAAGTAGCTGCCGATACATCTTCGGAAGCAGATGAGAATGCCAGAACCATACGTATCTATACGGATATCGACTCAAGATACCTTCTTGAAGATATGATAGCCAAGCTTGAACTTTTTACCGGGTCCGATAATTGACAAGATTAATCACAAAATAGCAAATACATCCATTCTTATTTGAATCTCCCGAGGATAAAATGATAATCGAAGAATAAAATATCATTATCCGAAGGAGATTTTGCATGCAGTACGGACAATTTGACGATGAGAACAGAGAATATGTCATAGACAGGATAGACCTTCCCACATCATGGACCAATTATCTCGGTGTCGAGAAATTTGCGACGGTCATCAATCATACCGCGGGAGGATATTCTTTTTATGAATCTCCCGAATATCACAGGATCAGCCGTTTCCACGGAAATTCGATCCCTATGGACAGGCCGGGATACTACGTATATGTAAGGGACAACGAGGATAAGGATTATTTCTCGATCTCCTGGCAGCCTGTAGGCAAGGATCTTAATGAAGCAAAATATACCTGCCGCCACGGTTTATCATATACGGTATACGAATGTGACTATAAGGGGCTTAAATGCTCACAGAAGATGAGCGTTCCGCTCGGTGAGAATACGCTCCTTTGGGATGTAAAGATCAAAAATACGACAGACAGGAACAGGGATTTAAGTCTTTTTTCATATCTTGAGTTTTCGTTCCACTCGATCGCGGTCGACAACCAGAACTTCCAGATGAGTCTTTATTGTGCGGGTTCTTCGTATAAGGACGGAGTTATCGAAGAAGATCTTTATTACGAGCCCGACGGATATCAGTTCTTTGCATCAAGCTTTGAACCCGACGGTTTTGACTGCGTAAGAGATAAGTTTTTGGGCCTTTACCATACGGAGGATAACCCCGCCGCCGTGATAGCGGGAAATTGTACGGGTTCCGAGGAAAAGGGCAACAATCATTGCGGAAGCCTTCAGAAGAACATTACTTTAGCCCCCGGCGAAGAGAAGCGTTTTATCTTTATGCTCGGTGAGGGCAGAAGACCGGAAGGCTTAAGGGTCAAAGAAAAATACAGCGATCTTAAGAATGTCGATAAGGCATATGAAGATCTTAAAGCATATTGGGACAATAAGCTTAATAAGCTTCAGATATCCACGCCGAATCAAGGAATGAATACTCTCATAAATACCTGGACACTTTACCAGTCCGAGATAAACGTCATGTTTTCGAGGTTTGCTTCTTTTATAGAAGTGGGAGGAAGAACGGGACTTGGATATCGCGATACGGCACAGGATGCGATGACGATACCGCATTCGAATCCGGAAAAGTGCAAGGAAAGGATATTGCAGCTTTTAAACGGTCTTGTATCCGAAGGCTACGGACTCCATCTTTTTGATCCGGCGTGGTTTGAGACATCGGAAGATGAGGGCGACGGATTTAAATCACCGACCGTTATCCCCGTTTCCGCAAAGGACAGGATCCACGGAAGAGAAGATGCCTGCGCGGACGATGCACTCTGGCTCGTGGCTTCGATCTGTGAGTACATAAAAGAGACCGGTGAGGTTTCTTTTGCCGACAGGGTCGTACCGTATGCCGATAAGGGTGAAGGAACGGTATACGAGCATATGAAGAGGATACTCGATTTCTCGGAGAAGGAAGTCGGTGCAAACGGCGTATGCAAGGGTCTGCGCGCAGACTGGAACGACTGTCTTAACTTAGGCGGCGGCGAAAGCGCTATGGTAGAGTTTTTGCACTACTGGGCACTTGAGAATTTCATAGGTCTTTCAACCTATTTAAACCGTGTTGAGGATACAAAGCATTACGAAGAAGTGGCAGCAAAGGTAAAGAACACCTGCGACACCGTGTTATGGGACAAGGAGTGGTACATAAGAGGTATCACAAAGAACGGCAAAAAGATAGGAACCTTTGAGGACGAGGAAGGAAGGGTCCATCTTGAGTCCAATGCCTGGGCCGTATTATCGGGT
>JAEEMP010000013.1 GCA_016283275.1 Lachnospiraceae bacterium | reverse complement strand
CGGCATGCCGTATGCGAAATAGGAGGAATTTAATTCATGGCTAAGACAGCAATGAAGCTTAAACAGCAGAAGAAGCCCAAGTTCTCTACCAGAGCTTATACACGTTGCAGCATTTGCGGACGTCCTCATGCAGTTTTAAGAAAATACGGAATCTGCAGAGTTTGCTTCCGTGAACTCGCATACAAAGGACAGATTCCCGGCGTTAAGAAATCAAGCTGGTAAAGAATAAGGAAGGAGGACAATCAAATGGCAGTTAACGATCCCATTGCAGATATGCTTACAAGAATTCGTAATGCAAACACTGCTAAGCATGATACAGTAGATGTTCCCTCATCCAAGACAAAGCTTGCTATTGCTCAGATTTTATTGGATGAAGGTTATATTAAGAAGTTTGACCTCGTTGATGACGGCAACTTCAAAACCATTCGCATCGCTTTAAAGTATGGTGCAGATAAGAATGAAAAGATTATTTCCGGATTACAGAGAATCTCCAAGCCCGGTCTTAGAGTTTATGCCGGAAAGGAAGATCTTCCCAGGGTTCTCGGTGGTCTCGGTGTAGCGATCATCTCCACAAACCAGGGAGTTATTACCGACAAGAAGGCAAGAGAGCTTCAGGTCGGCGGTGAAGTTCTTTGCTTCATCTGGTAATTGTTTCTGATATTTACAAATAATATAGGAGGTACGGGCATGTCACGTATAGGAAGAATGCCAATCGCGATACCTGCGGGTGTAACCGTTGATATTGCAGAAAATAATAAAGTGACTGTGAAAGGTCCCAAGGGTACTCTTGAAAGAGTATTACCCAAGGAGATGGAAATTAAGCTTGAGGGTGCTGATATAACGGTATCAAGACCCAATGACTTAAAGAAAATGAAGTCTCTTCACGGTTTGACCAGAACACTTATCAACAACATGGTAACAGGTGTTTCCGCCGGTTATGAGAAGAAACTTGAAGTAAACGGTGTCGGCTACAGAGCTGCAAAGTCCGGTAAGAAGCTGACGTTAAGCCTCGGTTATTCACATCCCGTTGAGATGGAAGATCCCGAAGGAATTGAGACAGTTGTTGAAGGTAACACAATTACCGTAAAGGGAATAGATAAAGAAAAGGTTGGCCAGTTTGCGGCTGAGATCAGAGACAAGAGACGTCCTGAACCTTACAAGGGCAAGGGTATCAAGTATGCTGATGAAGTTATCAGACGTAAAGAAGGCAAGACCGGTAAGAAATAGATAAGGAGAGTGTAAAAATGGTTAGAAAAGAATCCAGACAGGAAATTCGTGTTAAGAAACACTTAAAGATCCGCAACCGTTTTGCAGGAACCGCTGAAAGACCGCGTCTTTCCGTATTCCGCAGCAACAACCATATGTATGCTCAAATTATCGATGATACAGTTGGTAAAACACTGGTTGCAGCATCTACAGTCGAGAAAGACGTTAAGGCTGAACTTAAGAAGACAAACGACGTCGAAGCAGCAGCTTATTTAGGCAAAGTCATTGCAGAGCGTGCTCTTGAAAAGGGTATTAAGACCGTTGTTTATGACAGAGGCGGTTTCATTTACCAGGGTAAGATAGCAGCATTGGCAGACGCAGCAAGAGAAGCTGGATTAGAATTTTAGGAGGAGAAACACACATGAAACGCACTATGATAGATACAACTAACATGGAGTTCAGTGAAAAAGTAGTTTCCATCAAGCGTGTTACGAAGGTTGTTAAGGGCGGACGTAATATGCGTTTCACAGCTTTAGTTGTTGTAGGTGACAATAACGGTCACGTAGGCGCCGGTCTCGGAAAAGCTGCTGAAATACCGGAGGCTATTCGTAAGGGTAAAGAAGATGCAATGAAGAACCTTGTAAGCGTTGCATTGGATAACAATAACAGTATCAGTCATGACTTTATCGGAAAGTTCGGATCTTCTTCAGTATTACTTAAGAAGTCTCCCGAAGGTACCGGTATCATCGCAGGCGGTCCTGCACGTACCGTATGTGAACTTGCGGGCATCAAGAACATTCGTACAAAGTCTCTTGGTTCCAACAACAAGCAGAACGTAGTTCTTGCTACGATCGAAGGCTTAAGCAAGTTAAAGACCCCCGAGCAGGTTGCTTTAAATCGCGGTAAATCCGTCGACGAAGTAATGGCGTAAGGAGGAAAAGAACATGGCAACAAAGAAAGCTAAGAAGTTAAAAATCACATTGGTTAAATCTACTATCGGAGCTATTCCGAAGCATAGAGCAACCGTTGAAGCATTAGGCCTTCACAAGCTCAATAAAACCGTGGAGCTTCCCGACAATGACGCTGTAAGAGGAATGATCCAGCAGGTAAGACACTTGGTTAAGGTAGAAGAACAGTAGAAAAAGGAGGTGTCACACAATGGAATTATCTAACTTACAGCCCGCAGAAGGCTCCAAGCACAGTGATAATTTTAGAAGAGGTCGTGGACACGGTTCGGGAAACGGCAAGACTGCAGGTAAGGGTCACAAAGGTCAGAAGGCTCGTTCAGGAGCTCCCAGAATCGGTTTCGAAGGTGGCCAGATGCCGCTTTACAGACGACTTCCCAAGAGAGGTTTCAAGAACAGAAATCATAAATTTATCGTAGCAATTAATTTGAACGCATTGGAATGTTTTGAAGACGGCGCTACCGTTGACGTTGAAGCTCTTATCAATAAGGGTATCATCAAAGACCCTGAAGATGGCGTAAAGATTCTCGGTAACGGTGAACTTACCAAAAAGCTCAATGTTAAGGTGAACGCTTACAGCGAATCCGCAAAGGAAAAAATTGAGAAACTTGGTGGAAGTGCTGAGGTGATCTAAAAATGTTAAAGACACTCAGAGATGCATTAAAAATTAAAGAGATCAGAGAAAAGTTATTATACAGCTTTTTAATGATCATCATCATCCGTATCGGCTGTCAGATGCCGGTACCGGGTATGAGCAGAACATATTTCTCGGACTGGTTTGCAAAGCAGACCAGCGATGCATTTAACTTTTTGGATGCATTTACAGGCGGTTCGTTCCTTAATATGTCTTTATTGGCATTGAACATTACCCCTTATATTACTTCTTCGATCATCATGCAGCTTCTTACGATTGCCATTCCGGCACTTGAAGAAATGCAGAAGGAAGGCGGAGAAGGACGTAAGAAGATCGCATCCATTACCCGTTATGTTACCGTAGCACTTGCTTTGATCGAAGCAGCTGCAATGACATTCTCATTCGGTAGATCGGGTTTACTTGTACCGTACAATGCGCTTAATGTTATTACAGCCATTGTAGCCTTAACATCGGGCAGTGCATTCGTTATGTGGGTTGGTGAAAGAATAACCGAGAAGGGACTTGGCAACGGTATATCCATCATCCTTCTTGTAAATATTATTTCAAGAATACCTCATGATATGTCTACACTTTTTGACCAGTTCGTTAAAGGCAAAAGAATTGCATCCGCAATACTTGCTGTTGTGATAATCATCGCAATTCTTGTACTTATGATCATGCTTGTTGTTTTGCTTAACTCCGGACTTCGTAAGATCCCGGTACAGTATGCAAGACGTGCACAGGCAGGCGGAAGGATCGGCGGAGCTGCCGCTTCCAATATTCCGCTTCGTATCAATACCGCCGGAGTTATTCCGATCATCTTTGCATCAAGTATTATGCAGACACCCGGAATAATCTCATCGTTGGTCGGTTATAAGGGAACGGGTGTATGGTCACATGTACTTCACACCTTAAGTTCACAATACTGGGTAAACAAAAATTACCCTTATTACTCGGTAGGTTTATTGATTTATTGCGTGCTTGTAATCGTATTTGCATACTTTTACACAGCAATAACATTCAACCCCACAGAGGTTGCGGACAACTTAAAGAAGTCCAATGGTTTTATCCCCGGCATCAGACCCGGAAAGCCTACCAGTGATTATCTTACCAATATTTTAAACGCTATCATCTTTATCGGCGCGGTTGGTTTGGTTATAGTAGGAATTCTTCCCTACATATTCTATGGTGTATTTAATGCACAGGTAACCTTCCTCGGCACCAGCCTTATAATTATAGTAAGTGTTATCATTGAAACGCTTACTCAGGTTGAAAGCATGATGTTAGTAAGAAATTACAAAGGATTTTTAAATCAGTAACAGGATACTCGGAGTAGTCTTCACTGCTCCGAGGATTTTCTGATTTTACTGAGGGAGGAATTATGAAGATTATTATGTTGGGAGCGCCCGGTGCCGGAAAAGGTACTCAGGCCGAAATGATCTGTGAAAAATATGGCTTACCCCATGTATCAACAGGCGACATTTTCCGTGCAAATATCAAGAACGGAACAGAGCTTGGCATGGAAGCTAAAAAATATATGGATGCGGGACAGCTTGTTCCCGATGAACTCACTGTTAAGATACTTCTTGACAGAGTAGCAAAAGATGACTGCAAGAACGGATATGTTCTCGACGGTTTTCCCCGTACGATACCTCAGGCAGAGGTTCTGGAAGATGCATTGAACAAGCTTAACGATAAGATCGATTATGCCATCAATGTTGATGTTCCCGATGAGAATATCATCAGCCGAATGTCGGGAAGACGTGCGTGCGTAAACTGCGGCGCCACATACCATATTCAGTATGCACCCACGAAGGTTGAAGGTATTTGCGATAAGTGCGGCAGCGAACTTATCTTAAGGGATGACGATAAGCCCGAGACTGTTAAAAACAGACTTGATGTATATCACAAACAGACTCAGCCGCTTATTGATTTCTATTCTGCACGCAATATTCTTAAAGAAGTTGACGGGACGGTGTCGATGAATGAAGTCTTTGAGAGAATTATTTCCATTCTTGGATAGAAGAGAGGCAGAAATGGTATCAATTAAATCCCCTGCAGAGATAGAACTTATGCGAGAATCCTGCAGATTGTTAAGTGAAGTTTTTGTAAGTCTTTCCAAAATGATCGAGCCCGGAGTTTCAACGCTCGATATAGATAAAGAGGGTGAGCGTCTTATAAGAAGTAAGGGCTGTATACCGAATTTCTTGAATTATGACGGTTTTCCGGCTTCGATCTGTGTATCGGTCAACGATGAAGTTGTACACGGAATACCCAAAAAGAACAAGAAGTTAAAAGAAGGCGACATTGTTTCGCTTGATGCGGGACTTATCTACAAGGGTTATCATTCGGACAGTGCAAGAACATATGCGGTAGGAGATATTTCTCCCGAGGCACAAAAGCTTATCGATGTTACAAAGCAAAGCTTCTTTGAAGGAATTAAATTTGCAAAAGCGGGCAATCATCTTTTTGATATTTCAAATGCGATAGATGATTATGTAACACCTTTCGGTTACGGGATCGTTAGAGAACTCGTGGGTCACGGTATAGGTACCAGCCTTCACGAGGAACCCCAGATTCCCAATTTCAGGCAGAAGAGAAAAGGTATTATTCTTGAGCCCGGTATGACGATATGTGTTGAGCCGATGATCAATATGGGAACGGCGGATGTATGCTGGCTTGACGATGATTGGACCGTCGTGTCCGAAGACGGAAGCCTTTCCGCTCATTATGAGAACACCATTCTTATCACGGAAGGTGAACCCGAGATCCTTACAATAGAGAGATAAATGGAATTTATTAAATACACAAAAGCCCGCTCAAAAGCAGGAAACGACAAGGATAAAGTATACATTGTCAAAGAGGTTGCCGAAAGATATGTCGTTCTTGAAGATGAAACGGGAAAGATCGTAAAAAAGAACCGTAAGCATATTCAGTTTATTAAATAGGAGATTTGCATGTCGAAATCAGACGTAATTGAAATTGAAGGAACAGTAGTTGAAAAACTCCCCAATACAATGTTCAAGGTCGAACTTGAGAACGGCCACCAGGTACTTGCACACATAAGCGGCAAGTTAAGACAGAATTTCATAAGGATTCTGCCCGGTGACAAGGTTACACTCGAACTTTCCCCTTATGATCTTACAAAAGGCAGGATCATCTGGAGAGATAAGTAAAATAAGCAAAAAAAATACTTGCAAACATTGAAAGGCCGTGGTATAGTAATACTCGGTCTTTTTTGTGCAAAAGGGTGATTTATGCCCTTTTTACAAGGAAAACCAATAACTGGCAGAACTGAAAGGAGGCAATTATGAAAGTAAGATCTTCAGTTAAACCGATTTGCGAAAAATGCAAAGTAATCAAGCGAAAGGGCAAGATCAGAATCATCTGTGAGAACCCTAAGCACAAGCAGGTACAGGGTTAATCCGGATACTACGGATTTAAAGTATATATAAGACGTAGTTGAGCCTACGCATTATTACTTTTGATACCGCAAGAGCTCATGAAAACGGGAGCTCGTACCTTGTCGGAAAAGTCGGACGCCGGTCCGGCCGGGATGTATATCCCCAATCAATCAGTAAGGCGCAATCGATATTGCGCAGAATTTCCGAACATGATTCGGAATCAGATAAGCGTGTAGCCGCGCAAAGAAATGGAGGAAACGTAAATGGCTCGTATCGCAGGTATTGACTTACCCAGAGAGAAACGTATCGAGATCGGCTTAACCTATATCTACGGAATAGGCAGAACAAGCTCAAACAAGATCTTAAAAGATGCGAAGGTAGATCCCAACACACGTGTTAGAGATCTTACCGATGATGAAGTTAAGAAAATCAGTGAAGTAATTGAAGAACACTACATGGTAGAAGGTGACCTTCGCCGTGAAGTTGCTTTAAACATCAAGAGACTTCAGGAAATCGGATGCTACAGAGGTATCCGTCATCGTAAGGGTCTTCCCGTTCGCGGACAGAAGACAAAGACAAACGCACGTACCCGCAAGGGACCGAAGCGTACAGTTGCTAATAAGAAGAAATAATTGATCAGAGAAAGTAGGTTAGTTTAAAATGGCTAAAGTTGCAAAGAAAGTAACAAAAAAGCGCGTTAAGAAAAACGTTGAACGTGGACAGGCACATATTCAGGCATCCTTCAACAACACTATCGTTACTCTTACCGATAACGAAGGTAATGCATTAAGCTGGGCAAGTGCCGGTGGTCTTGGTTTTAGAGGTTCAAAGAAATCTACTCCCTACGCTGCACAGATGGCAGCAGAGACAGCTACAAAGGCTGCTCTTGTACATGGCTTAAAGTATGTTGACGTATTCGTAAAGGGTCCCGGTTCGGGACGTGAAGCAGCAATCCGTGCGTTGGCAGCATGTGGTCTGGAAGTGGTTTCCATAAGAGACGTAACTCCCGTACCTCATAACGGATGCCGTCCTCCCAAGCGTCGTCGCGTTTAGTAACAGATATCTTTTAAAGATATTATCGATCGTTGGAAGAAGACCATGCTTTGCATGGCTGTAAACAATAACAGAAAGGAATTTTTAAGAAATGGCAATTAACAGAACTCCGGTCTTAAAGAGATGCAGATCTTTAGACCTTGATCCCACATTTTTAGGATATGACAAGAAATCCAACAGAACAAGTACACGTTCCGGCAGAAAGATGAGTGAATACGGTCTTCAGCTTCGTGAAAAGCAGAAGGCAAAGTTCATCTACGGTGTACTTGAGAAGCCTTTCCGTAACTACTATGAGAAGGCTGACCGCATGAAGGGTATGACCGGTGAAAACCTTATGGTCATGCTCGAGACAAGACTTGACAACATTGTTTTCCGTATGGGTTTTGCACGTACACGTAAGGAAGCAAGACAGGTTGTAGGTCATAAGCACGTTCTTGTAAACGGAAAGTGCATCAACATTCCTTCCTACCTTTGCAAGGCAGGCGATGTAATCTCATTAAGCGATAAGGCTAAAGAGTTACAGAGATATAAGGATGTCATCGAAGTAACGGGTGGCAGGATCATTCCCGAATGGATCGATGTAGATCAGGAAGCTTTCAAGGGTACCATCAAAAATCTTCCTACCAGAGAAATGATCGATGTTCCCGTTAACGAAATGCTTATCGTCGAATTATATTCCAAATAATATATTTGATAATCATGCATTTATACCTAAAAATGAAGGAGGAAATATCCTGTGTTTGATTTTGAAAGACCCGAAATTAAAATTATGGATGTATCTGAAGATAAGAAGTACGGAAAGTTCGTTGTTGAACCCCTTGAAAGAGGCTACGGAATTACGCTTGGCAACTCTTTAAGAAGAATAATGCTTTCCTCGCTTCCCGGTGCAGCAGTAAGCCAGATCAAGATCGAAGGCGTGCTTCACGAGTTCAGTTCCATTCAGGGTGTCAAGGAAGATGTTACAGAGATAATTCTTAACATCAAGAAGCTTGCCATCAAAAACACAAGCGACTCCAATGAGCCTAAGACAGCTTATATCGATTTTACCGGTGAAGGTGTTATTAAGGCTTCCGATATCCAGGTTGATCCCGATATCATTATCATGAATCCCGACCAGACTATTGCTACTATCTGTGGCGATAAGAACACAAAGTTCTACATGGAACTTACGATCACAAAGGGACGCGGTTATGTAAGCGCAGATAAGAACAAGAACGAAGATCTTCCGATCGGAGTTATTGCGATCGATTCCGTATATACTCCTGTTGAGCGTGTAAACATGACCGTAGAGAACACTCGTGTAGGTCAGGTAACAGACTTTGATAAATTAACACTCGATGTATATACAAACGGACCACTTTCTCCCGAAGAGGCTGTAAGCCTTGCAGCAAAGGTATTAAGCGAGCACTTAAGTTTGTTTATAGATCTTTCCGAGAGCGGCAGATCATTAACGGTACTTGATGAGAAGCCCGAGAAGACATCCGATCGTGCAATCGACATGAGCATTGATGAACTTGAACTTTCGGTTCGTTCATACAACTGCTTAAAGCGTGCCGGTATCAATACTGTTGCAGAGCTCGTTAACAGAACTCCCGACGATATGATGAAGGTTCGTAACCTCGGACGTAAGTCCCTTGAAGAAGTTCTTGCAAAGCTTGATGAGCTCGGACTTAAACTTCAGAACGCCGAGGATTGAAAGTAAGGTATGATGGCATCCAAGGTAAGCCCGATGTGCGCAAGGATGTTAACTCATAAATGGAAACCAATGTGCCGTCTGTGTAAGCCCGAAGAGCGACGGACGACGCACCATCTGATTGAGAAAGGAAATTTAAAATGGCAAAGTACAGAAAATTAAGCAGAACATCTTCCCAGAGAAAAGCTCTTTTAAGAGGACAGGTAACAAGTCTTATCCAGAACGGTAAGATCGTGACAACCGAAGCTAAGGCTAAGGAAGTTCAGAAGATCGTTGAAGGCATTATCGCACTTGCGGTTAAGGAAAAAGATAACTTTGAGACCGTAAAGGTTACCGCTAAGGTTGCCAAGAAGGACAAGGACGGCAAGCGCGTTAAGGAAGAAAAGGACGGCAAGAAAGTTACCGTTTACGAAGAAGTTGAAAAGGAGATCAAGAAAGATTTACCTTCAAGACTTCATGCAAGACGTCAGATGCTTAAGGTTTTATATGTAAATGAGACCAATAAGTTATTTGATGATATCGCTCCCAAGTATGCAAACCGCAACGGTGGTTACACAAGAATCGTTAAGATCGGTCAGCGTAAGGGCGATGCAGCAATGGAAGTAGTTCTTGAGCTTGTATAATCGATTGACATTTTAAGACTCCCGTCTGAAAGACGGGAGTTTTTTTTATTTGGATTTGTGTTATACTCAAGTTTAGAGGATAAAAGTATGGATCAAACTTACATGTTGGCATTTGATGTAGCGGGCCTTGCTCTTATAGTATCGTTACTCATTATTCATACCTCGGCTTATCGTATAAAGTCCACGAGCAATCTTATCTATCGGTTGTTTCTTTGGATTTCTTTTGCGCACGGTGTTATGGACATTGTTACGGCGCTCACGATCCGTCATTCCGAAAATGTAAATGACAATCTGAATATGCTTTTGAATATCGCCTTTCAGGTATTGGCATTTTTGACCGCATACCTCGGCAAGGCATATATATCCTCCTGTATCGACTGGCACACCAGGGTCGGTGATATTATCGATATAACGATTCTTTTGATATATCTGGTGGTTCTGATCATCAATTCTTTTACCGGAATAATGTTTGTATTCGAAGACCATGAATATATAACAGGACCGCTTTTCTTATTCCCATATTTCATTACACTTTTATATCTGTTGCACGGAGGTGCTATTCTTTTCTCACAGCGCAGGCGTTTCAAGTTTTATCAGTGGATAATGAACCTTGCTTACGTTGTGGTGCCGATATTGTTTGGTATAGTGCAGCTGTTTAATCGGCAGATACTTCTTACTTTCTTTTCCGGAACCCTGTCGGCCTTGTTCATGCTGTTCTCGCTTGAGACCGCCGATTACAGAAAGTACATGGATACGATCGAACAGCTTGAGAGGGCAAGAGATGCGGAAATAAGTGCCAATAAGGCCAAAAGTGAGTTTTTGGCCAGAATGTCGCATGAGATAAGAACTCCGATTAACGGAATACTCGGTATGAATTCCATCATTATGAAGGAAAGCAAAGACGCATCGATACTGGATTATTCCGAGAATATTGATTCTGCGGGCAAGAGTCTGCTTGCACTTATAAATGATATCCTCGATCTTTCCAAGATCGAATCGGGCAAGATGGAGCTTGTAATAGCCGATTACAAACTTGCAACGGTCGTAAGCGACAGTTACCATATGGTGGCAATGAGAGCCAATGATAAAGCGCTTTCTTTTAACGTTGAAGTAAATCCCAATCTTCCGAGCGTATTGTCCGGAGATGAGGTCCGTGTAAGACAGATCATCTCAAATTTGCTTAACAACGCTATCAAATACACAAAGGAAGGATCCGTAAGGCTTTCGGTCGACGGAGAAGCTGCTCCGGCAGACGAGTCTACAGTCAACTTAAAGATAGCCGTCGAAGACTCCGGCGTAGGTATCAAAGCCGAAGATAAAGAAAAGATATTTGAATCCTTTACACGTCTGGATCAGGTCAAAAACCGTTATGAAGAGGGTTCCGGACTCGGACTTAAGATCGTTTCGTACTTTGTCAACCAGATGGGCGGCACGATAGATGTGGAGAGCGAGTACGGCGAAGGATCGACATTTACGGTCACTATTCCGCAGAAGATCGTGGATAATACCCCGATAGGCGAGTTCAGAGTAAGCAATGTCGGAGAAAGGGCGCAAAAGAAAGACAGGACCAGCCCGTTTACCGCCCCCGATGCGAGGATACTTGTGGTTGATGATATCGCTCTTAATCTTAAAGTTGTATGCGGATATCTTAAAAACACAAAGATCAAGATCGATACCGTTAACAGCGGTGAGATGTGCCTTACCAGAATATATGACAATAAGTATGATGTGATATATCTTGATCATATGATGCCCGAAATGAGCGGCCTTGAATGCTTTGACAGGATTAAGAGCGCAGACGATCATTTAAATGTCGATACACCCATAATAATCATGACGGCAAACGCGATAGTGGGTGCAAGAGAACAATATTTGGAGCTTGGTTTTGACGATTACCTTTCAAAACCGCTTGGGGCGGAAGATATGTATCGTTCGCTTATTAAGTTTTTACCCGAGGAAAAGGTCATTTTTGAAGAAGAAAAAGAGGATAAGAGCAAAGAGGCTGATGCAATGCCGGCAGAAGGGGAAGCACCTTACGCATGGCTTGAAAGGCTTGATTTCCTTGATACCGCAAAGGCTGTTTCGGAGTGTCTCGATGATAAGGATATGTATCTTGAGATCCTTAAGACCTATGTTCAGGAAAATCGCATGGAAGATCTTCAGAAGAACTTCGGTATGGAGAATTGGAAAGATTATGCCATAATAGTACATGGTCTTAAGAGCAGTTCGCGTACGATAGGAGCGACGGAGCTCGGAGAACTTGCATATACGCTTGAGATCGCAGCGAAGGAAGAAGATCTGGGCACACTTCGCGGAAATCACGGCCGTCTTATGATGACATACGGTAAATTGATGGAAAGAATTGCCACTGCATTAAGAATGAGAGGATAGTTTTTAACTGTTGGGTTTATTATGAAAAGCAAAAGTACGCGTGTACTTCTGACAAGTTTAATAATACTGATAATACTTGTGTGCATATATAAACGCGAACCGCTCAAAGTGTGGCTTACAAAATGCGGCGAATATATTTCTGCCGAATATTCCGAGATGAAAGTAAGACATGCGGAAAAGAAAGCGGAGCGTGAGGCAAAGAAGGCCGCTAAAGAGGCCGCAAAACTCGCAGCCAAAGAAGCCGAAAATTCTACGGGAGATACTGAGATATTATCCGAAGTATCACTTCTTGATACCGAAGAGCTTATTGAGGCAAGGACTTTCACAAGCGAAGAACTTGCACTTATCAGTAAGCAGAACGGTGTGGTCATCACAGGTGACGATAAAAGCAGATATTTGACGGTTACGTCTACGGATGATGCGGGTAATCCCGAAATGAGGTATCTTCTCATCCTTGAAAGTGTTGACGGGATAGATTTCAGGCCTGTTGACGAAACCGTTTATGCCAGTGCCTGTGCCAAACTTTTTGATTCGCCCTCGTATGTGAATGCCGTGAAGACCGCAGGTGAGTGGGAAGCATTTAAAAGAGTCGGCATATCTTCAAACGGATGCTATCAGCTTGCAACCGAAGACGGAAGGATCCTATATGCGGACGGACGATACTTCAGACGCAACAGGGAGAATATGGAACTTACGGAAGAGATCGATCTTCCCAAAGAGAGAGTTGAATTAAATGTAAAGCATATATCTCAAAACCCTACGCTTCCGAACGGGTGCGAGATCACAAGTCTTGCCATAGTATTAAATTACCTTGGATTTGACGTTTCAAAGGAAAACCTTTCGGACAACTATCTTCCGAAAGCAGATGTGGGAAAAGCCAATTTCTATAAAGAATTTGTGGGAAATCCGAGAGACAAGGATTCATACGGCTGCTATGCCGGTGCGATAGTGAACGCGGCGAACTCCTATCTTGCTTCAAAGGGCAGTGAGCTTAAGGCGGTTGATTATACGGGATCAGATTTTTCGATTGTTTTGGATAAAGTAAGAGAAGGTAATCCCGTTATAGTATGGACCACCGCGTATATCAATCAGGATCCGGGCTATACGACGGAATGGTGGGTAGACGGGGAATACCTTGTCTGGAAAGCCAATCTTCACTGTGTGGTCGTGGAGGGCTATGATACGATCAAGAATAAAGTCATTGTTTCGGATCCGATGCGTTCCCGCGAAGAATATGATCTCGATACGTTCATAAAGCGTTATAAGCAGTTTTATTCCCAGGCCGTGATAATAGAATAATTGTAACAAAAAAAACTTGACGCCCGACGTTTTTTAATATATATTTCTATAAGTGAATCGCTTTAGCGATTTGAAGCGTTGCACCGACAAAGTAAAAACTCTTTGTCGCATAGGCAGCGTAATAATATAGAAAACGGTATGGATATTTGTTTTTTCAGATTCTCATACCGGACTGTGAGGGCGAAAATGAAAAAGAGAATTGTTTCACTGCTAATTGTTATGGCCTTGGGTCTTTTTGCATTAAGCGGCTGTGGTGAAGGTGCTGCAGACAGTGCAAATAAGACATATACGATAGGTGTATGTCAGATCATGGAACACCCCGCACTTGATGCGGCAACCCAAGGATTTAAAGATGCACTTACCGCAAAGCTGGGAGAAGGCAATGTTACCTTTGACGTACAGAGTGCTCAGGGCGAACAGGCCACAGCTGCTACCATCTGTAATGGTTTTGTGGCTGCAAACGTCGATCTTATCCTTGCCAATGCAACTGTTCCGTTACAGGCTGCCGCAGCCGCCACTACTACCATTCCGATCCTGGGAACATCGGTAACGGATTATGCTACGGCACTTGAATTTGAAGGCTGGACCGGAAAAACCGGCCGTAATATTTCGGGAACTTCGGATCTTGCGCCGATAGACAGTCAGGAGGAAATGCTTAAAGAACTCTTCCCCGATGCAGGTCAGGTTGGACTTCTCTATTGTACGGCAGAAGCCAATTCCGCATATCAGATAGATCTGTTTTCGGCAGCACTTGATAAAGACGGAATCGCATATAAGGCATACGGTATTGCGGATTCAAACGAGATCCAGAGTGTTGTGACCACGGCAGCTTCAGAGTGTGATGTTCTTTATATTCCTACGGACAATACTCTTGCAAACGCAACGGAAACGATTTATAACATCGTTGTTCCCGCAGGCGTACCCGTAATTGCCGGAGAAGAGGGAATCTGTTCAGGCTGCGGTGTTGCGACTCTTTCGATCAGTTACTACGATCTCGGGTTTACAACGGGTGAGATGGCATATGAGATCCTTGTAAACGGCAAGGACATCAGTTCACTGGATGTTCAGTATGCGCCAAATGTTACTAAGAAGTACAATGCGGATATTTGCGGCAAATTAGGTATTACGGTTCCCGACACCTATGAAGTTATTGAATAAGATATGATCTTTATTTAAGAAGCAACGGGGACAGGATGTTTTCCTGTCCCCGTTTGGTTGATTTATATAATAAGTGAAACGGAGATAATCATGTTAGAGTATTTCTCATCATTAAACATAATGACGTTGTTCCGGGCACTGCCCGGATCTGTTGCTCAGGGGCTTGTCTGGGGAGTTATGGCACTTGGCGTGTATATAACATTCAGACTGCTTGATTTTGCAGATCTTACGGTCGACGGATCCATAGCTTTCGGGGCCGCTGTGTGTGTAATGCTGATCCGTTCGGGTGTACCTCCGATCGTTGCAACGGCAGTCGCTTTTCTGGCAGGTATGCTTGCGGGAATGATAACGGGTCTATTAAATACATTATTGGGTATTCCGGGAATATTGGCGAGTATCCTTACTCAGATTGCTTTGTATTCGATCAATCTGCATATACTCGGAAAATCCAATCAGCCTGTTTCGGTAGATAATTATCCGCTTTTGGTTTCGCTTCGCTATGTTACCGAAAGCCCGGCTACAAGAGCATTATTCTTTGTGGGCATTGTTCTTTTTTTGGTAGCACTTGTCGGTGTATTATACTGGTATTTCGGAACGGAACAGGGTCAGGCGATAAGGGCAACGGGCTGCAACCCCAATATGGCGAGAGCACAGGGCATAAATACAAACTTTATAAAGGTTCTTACTCTTATGATATCAAACGGCCTTGTGGGCCTTTCGGGAGCGCTGTACGGACAGTTTCAGGGTGCGGCGGATGTCAATATGGGACGCGGTGCGATCGTTATAGGACTTGCGGCTGTTATCATAGGTGAGGTTGCTTTCGGTAAATTTGCTGCAAAGCGCAAAGCTGCTTTTGCATGGACACTCTGTGCGGTAATTCTCGGTGCCGTAATATATTACATGGTATATCAGTTTGTTCTTTGGCTCAAAATGCCGTCGGAAGATATGAAACTTCTTTCTGCGGTAGTAGTTGCGGTATTTCTTGCGATTCCTTATCTGAAGGATTTAAGGACGCAGAAAAAGGTAAGAGTCTGATATCGGGATTTGTTTAGGAGGCAAAATGAGTAAAGCACTGGAATTGATAGATATAACTAAAGTATTTAATCCGGGAACGGTAAATGAAAAAACCGCTCTTTCCGGCCTTTCGCTTACACTTGAAGAAGGTGATTTCGTCACGATAATAGGCGGTAACGGAGCCGGAAAATCGACAATGCTCAATGCGATCGCAGGTGTATGGCCTTTGGATAAAGGAAAGGTTATAGTGGACGGAACGGATATTACCGCACTTCCCGAACATAAAAGAGCACTGTACCTAGGACGTGTATTTCAAGATCCCATGAACGGAACCGCGGCCACAATGAATATTGAAGAGAATATGGCAATAGCCTACCGAAGAGGTCAAAAACGGACTTTAAGAGGGGGTGTAAACAATAAGGACAGAGAACTGTTTAAAAAGCACCTTAAAATCTTGGATCTTGGCCTTGAAGACAGAATGACCAGCAAGGTAGGACTTCTTTCGGGTGGTCAAAGACAGGCCATCACGCTTCTTATGGCGTCGTTGAAACAGCCGAAGCTTCTTTTGCTTGATGAGCACACTGCGGCACTTGACCCCAAGACCGCATCTAAAGTCCTTGAAATAAGTGAAAGGATAATCACGGAAAATCATCTTACGGCTTTAATGGTGACTCACAACATGAAAGATGCGATTGCCTACGGCAACAGGCTTATCATGATGGATAACGGAAATATAATCTATGATGTTAAGGGAGAAGAGAAGAAAAATCTTCATGTAAAGGATCTGCTTGCCAAGTTTGAGGAGGTAAGCGGAACAGAATTTGCAAATGATAGAATGATGCTCGGTTAAGGCTTAATCTGCTCGGTATGATATGCTATGTCCGGATTTTTCTCGGCATATTGCGAAAGCGTTTCATGACCGCCCATAATGTGTACGATAAGAGCACAAATGATGATTATCGCCAGTATTTTAAGAACAGGATATATTATGTTCTTTTTATACGGCGATATTTTTTTGTCTATCCTTTTAAAGAATGCGATCAATTTATCTTTCATGGATTCCTTGTATTTTCCTTACTTTTTAAGTATAATCATTTAGATTATAAGTGGAGTGTACCTTATTTTTCAAGAGGATTACAGTGGAAATCGTAAAAACCGAGAATCTCACATTTGAATATATACGAAGAGACGAGAATGACAACGTTGAAGGTATCACCACTGCCGTTGATGATGTTTCTTTTGACGTAAAACCCGGGGAATTCATAGCCATACTGGGACATAACGGTTCGGGAAAGTCAACGCTTGCCAAGCATTTAAATGCTATTTTGCATCCTACCGAAGGCACGGTATGGGTAGACGGCAAGGATACAAAACTTGAAGAAAATGTATGGGATATACGTAAGACCGCAGGAATGGTTTTTCAAAATCCCGATAATCAGATAATCGGTCAGGTAGTCGAAGAGGATGTGGGTTTCGGCCCCGAAAATATGGGAGTGCCCACTGAGGAGATATGGGAGCGCGTCAAGGAAAGCCTTAAGGTTGTGGGAATGTATGAGTACAGGAAGTCATCGCCCAACCGTCTCTCGGGCGGACAGAAGCAGAGAGTATCGATAGCGGGCGTACTTGCCATGCATCCCAAATGCATTGTGCTTGACGAGCCTACGGCCATGCTCGATCCCGTCGGCAGAAAAGAAGTCATAAATGCCGTAAGAGGTCTTAACGATGTCGAAAAGATCACGATAATACTCATCACCCACTATATGGACGAGATAATCCATGCGGACAGAGTATTTGTTATGGATAAGGGACATATAGAGATGGAAGGATCTCCCCGGGAGATTTTTTCACAGGTGGAAAAGCTTAAAGCTTTGAGGCTTTCGGTTCCGCAGGTTACCGAACTAGCATACAGACTTAAAAAGAAAGGGCTTGATATTCCGAACGGTATTCTTACTGCGGATGAGCTTTGCGAGGCGTTAAAGAGATGTCGATAATAGTCAATCATGTTTCGTACAGCTACAATCCCGGGACCCCTATGGAGAGCAAGGCTCTTAAGGACATTAACATCGTGATAAACGATGGTGAATTTTTAGGTCTTATCGGTCACACAGGTTCGGGAAAATCCACCCTGGTACAGCATTTAAACGGCCTTATAAAGCCCACTTCTGGAGAGATATATTATAACGGCAAAGATATATCGGATTCCGATTTTTCGCTGAAAAAGCTTCGCGGAGATGTGGGTCTTGTATTTCAATATCCGGAACACCAGCTTTTTGGCGAGGATGTTTTTTCGGATGTCTGCTTTGGCCCCCTAAATAAAGGCCTTTCCAAGAAGGATGCGGAACTTAAGGCTTTTGCGGCACTTAAGCAGGTCGGGATAGAGGATGAATATTTCTATCAGTCACCGTTCGATCTTTCCGGGGGCCAGAAGCGCAGGGTTGCGATTGCCGGGGTGCTTGCAATGGAGCCCGATGTGCTTGTGCTCGATGAGCCCACGGCGGGGCTTGATCCTGCGGGAAGAGACGAAATACTGGAAATCCTGAATAATATACGTAAAGAACGCGGCTGCAGCATAGTATTGGTAAGCCACTCCATGGAGGATGTGGCCGATCATGCCGACAGGATCGTTGTTATGAATAAAGGCAGTATAATATTCGACGATGTGCCGAGGGAAGTGTTTAAACACGCCCGCGAACTCGATGAGATAGGTCTGTCGGTTCCGGAAGTTACCAAGGCAATGGTACGATTAAGAAAAGAAGGCTTCGATGTTGATACGGATGTCATCAATATATCCGAAGCCGTGGAGACTATAAGTAAATGCTTCGGGATATAACACTGGGTCAGTACTATCCTGTCGAATCACCGATTCACAGACTGGACCCGAGAGTGAAACTGTTCGGAACTTTGATCTTCCTTGTTTCGCTCTTTATAACGGACAATTTCATAGGATATATTCCGGCGATGATCTTTCTTATCATCGCGATAAGGCTTTCAAAGGTACCGCTTAAGTACATTGTAAAGGGTATGAGAGCCATAGTGTTTTTGCTTATCCTTTCAGTGGTATGTAATCTGTTTTTAAGCCAGGGAGAAGTAATATGGAGTTTCCGGAAGCTTAACATCACAAAGGAAGGTATACGCACCGCGGGTTTCATGGCCATAAGGCTTTCGTTCCTTATCGTCGGTTCGTCCATAATGACGCTCACCACGACGCCGAATAATCTGACCGACGGTATGGAGAAAGGGCTCGGCTTTTTAAAGGTCATCAAGGTACCGGTACACGAGATCGCAATGATGATGTCGATCGCGCTTCGTTTTATTCCGATCCTTACCGAGGAAGCGGACAAGATAATGAAGGCGCAGATGGCAAGAGGCGCAGAGTTTGAAAGTAAAAGCCTTGTTAAAAAAGTCAAAAGTCTTGTACCCGTTCTTGTACCTTTGTTTGTGTCGGCATTCAGACGTGCCAACGACCTTGCCATGGCAATGGAGGCAAGATGTTACAGAGGCGGTGACGGGCGCACCAAGATGAAGCCTTTAAAGTACAAGAAAAACGACGCAATGGCGTATCTTGCTATTTTCATGTATCTTTCTGTCATAATAGCTGTAAGGATAATTTTTTAATGAAACGTGTTCTTTTGTGTGTTGCCTATGACGGAACAGCCTATTCGGGCTGGCAGCTTCAGGACAACGCTCCCACGATCGAAGGAGAACTTAATAAGGCGTTATCCGATATTCACGGGGAGGAAATACGCGTGATAGGCGCAAGCCGAACCGATGCGGGCGTTCATGCCCTTTGCAATATGGCGGTTTACGATACGGATGCGAGAATGCCCGGCGAGAAGGTTTCTTTTGCCTTAAACACAAGACTTCCCGATGATATAAGGGCAGTGTGGTCCAAAGAAGTGCCTGATGATTTTCATCCCAGGCATATGCTTACCGAGAAGACTTACGAATACAGGATCTGGAATGCGGATTTCATGCCGCCGACCAAAAGGCTATATTATTACCATATATCGAAACCTCTTGATGTTGAAGCAATGAAGAAAGCTTCAAGGTGTCTCGTGGGAGAACATGATTTTAAGAGTTTTTCGAGCATATACACGACCGCGGAGACGACTGTAAGGAACATTACGGGTATCGATGTGGTCAAAGAACACGATGAAGTTTTTATAAGAGTGAGCGGCAACGGGTTCTTATACAACATGGTAAGGATAATAGCCGGTACACTCATAGAAGTGGGCTTAAAGCGAAAAGACGAAGGTTATGTCAAAGCCGCTATGGAAGCGTTAAACAGGGAAGCTGCGGGGCCGACGGCACCCGCACACGGACTTTTGCTCAAAGAATTTCGCTTTATGGAGTAAAAAGTTGAAAAAACCCCTATTTTTCGGCTTGACATTCAAGCTTTGCTTATAATATAATGTTTCGGTGCGACGAGATAAGTATGCCCATCCAATGCCCCGGTACGGCGTATAAATCGAAACGCTTGTTACGATGAATTTGTATGGAGGAAATAACATGAAGACATTTATGGCTAATCCCGATACTATCGATAGAAAATGGTATGTGGTAGACGCTACTGATATGACCCTCGGACGCATGGCAAGTGAAATTGCCAAGGTTTTAAGAGGCAAGAACAAACCCGCCTTTACACCTCATGTTGATACAGGCGATTATGTAATAGTTGTTAACGCTGAAAAGGTTGCAGTAACCGGCAGAAAGCTTGATCAGAAGATGTATTTCCGTCACTCTGATTATGTTGGCGGTGTTACTGAAGTTTCTCTTCGTGAGAAGTTGGCTACAAAGCCCACTGAGGTTGTTGAGACCGCAGTTAAGGGTATGCTTCCCAAGGGACCTTTAGGACGTCAGATGTTAAAGAAACTTTTCGTTTACGCAGGACCCGAGCACAAGCATGAAGCTCAGAAGCCTGAAGTATTAACATTCTAAGAGGACTGAAAGGAGATTAGGACAATGGCTAAGGCTAAAGCAAAAGCAGCAAAGTATTACGGAACCGGTAGAAGAAAGTCCTCTATCGCTCGCGTATATTTAGTACCCGGTAAGGGCAATATAACTATCAATAAAAGAGACATTGACGATTACTTCGGACTTGAGACATTAAAGGTTATCGTTCGTCAGCCTCTTGCAGCTACAGAGACAGCTGATAAGTATGATGCTGTCATCACCGTAAAGGGTGGCGGATTCACAGGTCAGGCAGGTGCCGTACGTCACGGTATCGCTCGTGCGCTTCTTACTGTTGATGAAGATTTCAGACCTACACTTAAGAAGGCCGGATATCTTACAAGAGACCCTCGTATGAAGGAAAGAAAGAAGTACGGTTTAAAGAAGGCACGTCGTGCACCTCAGTTCAGCAAGAGATAATCGTTTCTCTATACTAGATTACAAAGCATTATACAAGAGAGTCATCCGATTGGATGGCTCTTTTT
>JAEEMP010000125.1 GCA_016283275.1 Lachnospiraceae bacterium | reverse complement strand
GATAAGATCGGGAAGGTTCAGATCATGGGTATGATCGATAAGGATATAGTAATACTCAGCGAACATTCCAGAGTCAAGACATTCCGTGACATAGCATATGTGTCCGCAAATGTGGATGTTATAGGCCCCAAGGAAGCAAGAGTACTCAGCGAGTCAGACGGACTTGCATATCTGCTGCTGAAATAAATATATAACTGATAGGAGAAAGCAAATGGAAAAATCAATGGACAAGATCGTAGCACTGGCCAAATCAAGGGGCTTTGTATATCCCGGTTCCGAGATATACGGCGGACTGGCCAACACATGGGACTACGGTAACCTCGGCGTGGAGCTGAAGAACAATGTCAAGCGTGCATGGTGGCAGAAGTTTGTTCAGGAGAATCCGTACAATGTCGGAGTTGACTGTGCGATACTCATGAATCCCCAGACATGGGTTGCTTCGGGACATTTGGGAGGCTTTTCCGATCCTCTAATGGACTGTAAGGCCTGCCATGAAAGGTTCAGAGCCGATCAGCTCATCGAAAACTTTGCGGCCGAAAAGGGCATCAAGCTGGAGAGCACCGTTGACGGTTGGTCTCACGAGCAGATGGAAAAATTCATAAATGATAATAACGTTCCCTGTCCTTCATGCGGCAAGCATGATTTTACAAGTATCAGAGAGTTCAATCTGATGTTCAAGACATTCCAGGGAGTTACCGAAGATTCCAAAGACATCGTATATCTTCGTCCGGAGACGGCACAGGGTATATTCGTAAACTTTAAGAATGTTCAGCGTACATCAAGAAAGAAAGTTCCATTCGGTATATGTCAAGTCGGAAAGAGCTTTCGTAATGAGATCACACCCGGAAACTTCACGTTCAGGACAAGAGAGTTTGAGCAGATGGAGCTTGAGTTCTTCTGCAAGCCCGGTACCCAGACGGAGTGGTTTGAATACTGGAGAAAGACCTGCTACGAATGGCTTCTTTCCCTTGGTATCGACAAAGAACACTTACGTCTTCGCGACCACGATCCCGAGGAGCTTTCTTTCTACAGCGATCATACAACGGATATAGAATATGCATTCCCCTTCACCGACTGGGGCGAGCTTTGGGGCATTGCATCCAGGACGGATTATGACCTTACGAGACACCAGGAGACTTCGGGTGAGCCCATGGATTACTTTGACGATGAATTGAACGAAAAGTATATCCCTTATGTTGTGGAGCCTTCACTCGGTGCCGACCGTGTTGTACTTGCTTTCCTTTGCGAAGCTTACGACGAGGAAAACCTCGGCACTGAAGAAAATCCCGACATCAGAACGGTCCTTCGTTTCCATCCCGCGATCGCACCCGTAAAGATCGGTGTGCTCCCGCTTTCAAAGAAACTTAACGAGGGCGCTGAAAAGATATATGCAAGTCTTTCCAAGAAATACAACTGCGAGTTCGATGACCGCGGCAATATCGGTAAGCGTTACCGCCGACAGGACGAGATCGGTACGCCTTTCTGCGTAACATACGATTTCGACTCCGAGACAGACAACATGGTAACCGTTCGTTTCCGTGATTCAATGGAGCAGGAGAGAGTTAAGATCGACGAACTTGATGCATATTTTGCCGATAAGTTTACATTTTAAATAATTATAAAGGGCAGTCTTCATTCGGGGATTGCCTGATTATTTTATTGATGGAGAAAGAAATGAGAAGCATTACATCAAAAGAATTACGAAAAGAATGGATAGATTTCTATGTTAAGAGAGGACATGTGGATGTAGGTGCAGTTTCGCTTGTATCCGACGGCTCGACCGGTGCAATGTTCAACGTAGCCGGAATGCAGCCCATCATGCCTTATCTTCTCGGAAAAACTCATCCCCTCGGTACCAGGCTTTGTAACGTTCAGGGCTGTGTTCGTACCAATGATATCGACGGTGTAGGCGACAAGAGTCATCTTACTTTCTTTGAGATGATGGGATCCTGGAGTCTTGGCGACTATTTCAAAAAAGAAAGATGTCAGTGGAGTTATGAACTTTTAACGGAAGTTTTCAAGTTCGACAGGGATCATCTTGCAGCCACCGTTTTTGAAGGCGACGAGAATGCGCCCAGAGACGAAGAAGGCGCAAAGTACAGGATAGAATCCGGATTTAAGCCTGAGAACGTTTTCTATTTACCCGCGGAAGACAACTGGTGGGGTCTTGAGTACGGCCCCTGCGGACCGGACTCCGAAATGTTCTATGTATCCGATCAGGCTCCCTGCGGACCCGATTGCAGACCGGGATGCCATTGCGGAAAATATACCGAGATAGGTAATGACGTATTTATGCAGTATGACAAGCAAAAGGACGGTACGCTCCTTCCGCTTGCCAAGAAAAATGTTGATACCGGTTGGGGACTTGAGAGAAACCTTGCTTTCCTTAACGGTGTTGACGATGTTTATCTTACCGACCTGTTTACGGGTGTTATCGCACGTATCGAAGAAAAGTCGGGAATAAAATACGGTTCGGACGAGAAGGCAACAAGATCTATGAGGATCATTGCCGACCACTTAAGGACCGGAGTAATGCTCATCGGTGACGAGGCTAAGCTTCTTCCTTCAAACGGCGGCCCCGGATATGTATTAAGAAGACTTTTAAGACGTGCCGTAAGACACGGCAGGTCGCTTAATCTTACTTTGGAAGATATGCTGGATGTGGCAAGCGTTTATATCGACGATGTTTATTCGGACAGCTATCCGCTCCTTACCAAGAACAAAGAGTTCATTCTTAATGAACTTAAGAAAGAGATAGTCCGTTTCGAAGCAACACTTGAAAACGGTATGAAAGAGTTTAAAAAGATCGCCGATGAGAAAAAAGCATCGGGATCCAAAGAGATCGACGGTAAATCCGCATTCTATCTTTACGATACATTCGGGTTCCCTTACGAGCTTACGCTTGAGATGGCCGAAGAAGAGGGCTTAAGCGTCAACGAGGCCGGATTTAAGGAATCAATGGATGCTCAGAAGAAGCTTGCAAGAGAGAATTCAAATTTCTCGCAGAAGTCCGATGCAAGTATATTTGACACGCTCGATGAATCGGTTAAGAGCACATTCCTCGGTTACGATGCCCTCGGATGTGACGGTACCGTAGTTGCGATCGCCGGTGAAGAGTCGCTCGTATCCGAGTTAAAAGAAGGCGAAGAGGGCTCCGTTATCACCGACAGGACCACATTCTACGGAACGATGGGCGGTCAGGTAGGCGATATAGGAAAGATTTTAGGACATGACGGATCGGTATTTGAAGTTGCCGAAACGGTCCATGTTGCAGGCGGCAGGACCGCACATGTAGGAAAAGTCGTTAAAGGCGCATTTAAACTGTCCGATAAGGTTTCTCTTAACGTTGATAAAGAAAACAGGGCTAAGACCTGTCGCAACCACTCGGCTACACACCTTTTACAGGCCGCACTCCGGGAAGTGCTCGGAAATGACGTACATCAGCAGGGTTCATACCAGGATCCCGACAAGACAAGATTCGACTTTTCTTACGGACAGGCCATGACAAAGGAAGAGATCGAAAAGGTAGAAGCCCTTGTCAATGCCGCAATAGAAAATGATTATACCGTCAGGACCGATGTAATGGGTCTTGAAGATGCGAAGAAGTCGGGCGCAATGGCATTGTTCGGCGAAAAGTACGGCGAAAAGGTCCGCGTGGTAAACATGGGCGATTATTCGATCGAGCTCTGCGGCGGTACTCATGTAAAGCATACCGGTGAGATCGCTAATTTCAAGATCATGTCGGAGTCCGGTATTTCCGCAGGCGTAAGACGTATTGAGGCAATTACCGGCTCAAATGTCATAGCATTCTACAAAAAGCAGGAAGAGATGCTTAACGAAGCGGCATCTACAGCAAAGACGCAGCCTTCCGATCTTAATGCAAAGATCGCTTCATTGATGGCTGAGATAAAGAGCTTAAATTCGGAAGTTGAGTCGCTTAAGGCAAAGGCCGCAAAGGATGCACTCGGTAATGTTTTGGACGGCGTTACGGAAGTCAAGGGTGTTAAATTCCTTGCAGCCAGGGTTCCCGGTGTTGACATGAACGGTTTACGAGACCTTGCCGATGACTTATCGGTAAAGATGGGCGGAGGCGTAGTGGTACTCGCATCCGACGCCGACGGTAAAGTAAATCTTGTATCCAAGGCTACCGATGATGCAATGGCCAAGGGTGCACATGCCGGAAATCTTATCAAGGCGATCGCTTCGATAGTAGGCGGTGGCGGCGGCGGACGTCCGAATATGGCACAGGCCGGAGGAAAGAATCCGCAGGGTATTGATGAAGCTTTAAAGGCATCAAAAGATGCTCTTAACGGCATGCTTTAAAATAATTGTTGACGAATTTGTGGTTTTTGTTATAATGGTCTAGTGTGAATACACGAAAAACCTGAATCAGTCATGTGTGAAGGGACTGAAGGGAGGGAAGTAAACAGATGTCCAACATTATCGTTAAAGAAAACGAATCCTTAGACAGCGCTTTAAGACGTTTCAAGAGAAGTTGCGCAAAGGCTGGCATCCAGCAGGAGATCCGCAAGCGTGAGCACTACGAGAAGCCCAGCGTAAAGCGTAAGAAGAAGTCTGAGGCAGCAAGAAAGCGTAAATATAACTAAAAACATTAGCCCTTGGCAATAGTCAAGGGCTTAATTTTTAAAAAAGGCACGGTGCTTTATTGAAATATTTACCCTTGATCATAATATTAAGTTTAATATTGTTTGTCATAGTGATGATCGTGATCGATTCAAACCGTTTTGTGGTCCGTACTTACACGATAACTTCGGATAAGATAAGATCGGACAAAAAGCTCATGTTTCTTTCCGACCTTCATAATAAGGATTACGGTCACGACAACAGAAAGCTTCTTTTGCGGATAAAAAGCTTAAACCCCGATTATGTGCTTATAGGCGGGGATTTAATGACTGCTTATCCGGGAGCGGATTTTACGCCTGCCGTTAAGTTTGCCAAGGCGGTACACAAAGATTTTAAACTTATATACGCCGAGGGAAATCACGAGTACAGAGCCGGACTTTATCCCGACTTTTACGGCACCATGCATGATGATTACATTAATGCATTAAAAGAAGACGGTATAGACATATCGGTCAACACCCACGAAGATATCTTGGATGATATAAGGGTATACAGTCTTTCGATAGAGCACAAATATTACAGACGGTTAAAATTATATCCGATGGCGGACAATTATATAGAATCGCTCTTAGGTAAGCCTTCGGATGATAAATACAATATCCTGCTTGCACATAACCCCGATTATTTCGAAAAATACGCAAAATGGGGAGCGGATCTTTCTTTGGGAGGCCATGTGCACGGCGGCGTTGTGAGGATCCCGTTCTCAAAGGGCGTCATCTCACCGATGTGGAAACTCTTTCCGAAATATGACGGCGGTCTTTTCAATGAATACGGAAAGAAGCTCATAGTAAGCAGAGGGCTTGGGATGCATACCATCCATATGCGCCTTTTCAATCCCGCCGAGATAGTAATGATCAATCTTAAGAAAGCATAAATCAAAAATGTCACTTTCGGTCAAACTTGAAGCTTTTGAAGGCCCGATGGACCTTTTGCTTCACCTTATTGAAAAGAATAAAGTTGATATCTATGACATACCGATCGCGGAAATAACGGACCAGTATCTTGATTACATAAAGGATATGGATACAGAAGACATGAATTTCATGAGCGAGTTTCTGGTCATGGCCGCAACGCTTGTGGATATAAAATGCCGCATGCTTCTTCCGAAGGAAGTCAACGAAGAAGGCGAGGAAGAAGATCCCAGAGCCGAACTTGTCGAAAAACTCCTTGAGTACAAGATGTACAAATATATGGCATATGAGCTTAAGGACATGCAGATCGATGCCGGCGTTTCGATCACAAAAGGCGAGACTCTTCCCGATGAAGTCAAAAAATACAGGGATCCCATCGATTACGAAGCTTTGGTGGGTGATATGAACCTTGCAAAACTTCAGGAAGTTTTCAGGTTCATGTTAAAGCGTGAAGAAGATAAGATAGACCCGATAAGAAGTCAATTCGGAAATGTTGAAAAAGAAGAGATCGACATGGAAGAAAAAACATCTTATATCGAGGATTACATATCAAAGCACAAGACATTTTCTTTCAGAAAACTTCTTGAAAAACAACATTCCAAGGCAGAGATAATAGTTTCTTTTCTGATAATTCTGGAACTTGTAAAAATGGGCAGGATCGTTGCCGTTCAGAAGAATTTAAACGAAGATATCTTGATTAAGGTAAAAGAAGGCTAAAATGAGCGATATCAATAAAAAAGCGGCACTTGAGGCGGTGCTTTTTGCAATGGGCGAGTCTGTGGGCCTTAAGAAACTTGCCGAGACAATAGAAGAAGAACCCGAAAAAACCGAAGAGTTGCTTGACGAACTTATGAAGGAGTTTAATTCGCCCGATCACGGGATCGAGCTTATAAGACTCGAGGATTCGTATCAGTTTGTCACTAAGCCCGATTATTTTGACACACTGGTCAAGATTGCCAAGACGCCGAGAAAACTGAACCTTTCCGACTCCGCAATAGAAACTCTTTCGATCATAGCATATAAGCAGCCGGTCACAAGGCTTGAGATAGAAACGATAAGAGGTGTGAATTGCGATCATGCGATCAACCGTCTTATTGAATTCGATCTTGTGGAAGAAGTGGGACGTAAAGATGCTCCCGGAAAGCCCATGCTTTTCGGCACCACGGAACAGTTTTTAAGATCCTTCGGAGTCAAGAGTTTAAAGGATCTTCCGATGCTTGATTCGCTTAAGGTTGAAGAGTTTAAGCACGAGGCCGAAGAAGAAGTTAACACAACACTTAAAATATGACAAAAATATGCGTAAAAAGAGTCGAAAGTTCGACTCTTTTTTTGTTGATATTTACAGGGTTTTTATGATATACTTTCATGCGAATGCGATTAAACGTTTTATGATAATTATAAATGGAGGTAAAACTAATGAGCACTACTTCAAAAGCGGGACAGAGGATACTTTCTCTGCTCGATGAGAACAGTTTCGTTGAGATCGGCGCAATGGTAACGGCACGCGCTACGGATTTCAATCTGAAACAGTCCGACGCAAGTTCTGACGGTGTTATCACAGGTTACGGACTTATCGACGGAAAGCTTGTGTATGTATATAGCCAGGATGCTTCCGTACTTAACGGTACCGTCGGCGAGATGCATGCAAGAAAAATTGCCAATCTTTATGATTTTGCTTTAAAGATGGGCGCACCTGTAATCGGACTTCTCGATTCTGCAGGTTTAAGACTTGAGGAGGCTACCGATGCCCTTGACGCTATGGCTACGATCTATGCAAATCAGGCTAAAGCATCGGGTGTTATTCCCCAGATAGCAGCTGTTTTCGGTAACTGCGGCGGCGGTCTTGCAATTTCCGAATCAATGGCGGATTTTACTTTTATGGAAGAAAAAAATGCGAAGCTTTTCGTAAGCGCACCCAATGCTCTTGACGGAAACTATACCGCAAAATGTGATACCGCTTCGGCAAAGTTTATGAACGAAGCAGGTGTTGTATCGGGTATCGGTGAGGAAGGTTATGTTCTTTCTTCTATCCGCGAACTCGTTTCTATTTTACCTTCAAACAACGATAGTTACAGCGATGATGTAGATTGCACAGACGATCTTAACCGTGCGACCGAAGGCCTTGAAGGTTGTGTAGGCGATACGGCAATCCTTATTTCCCAGATAGCAGATGACAATAACTTCATAGAGCTTAAGAGCGAGTTCGCTCAGTCCATGGTTACAGGCTTCATCCGTCTTAACGGACGTACGGTAGGTGTTGTTGCCAACAGATCCGAAGTGATCGGCGAAGACGGCAAGGCAGCCAAGAAGATGGACAGCGTTCTTTGTCCCTGCGGATGCGCAAAGGCTACAGACTTTGTAAACTTCTGCGATGCTTTCTCGATCCCGGTCGTTACATTTACAAACGTTACAGGATTTAAGGCAACCGTTGAAGCTGAAAAGAAGATGGCCAAGGCAGCCGCAAAGCTTACTGCGGCATTTGCAAACGCTACTGTTCCGAAGGTCAATGTTATCATCGGAAAGGCATACGGCAGCGCTTATACCGTTATGAATTCAAAGGCGATCGGTTGTGATATCACTATCGCATGGCCCAATGCCGAGATCGGCACAATGGATGCCAAGATCGCTGCCAAGATCATGTATGACGGCCAGTCCACCGAAGTTATCGATGAAAAGGCCAAGGAATACGCAGCACTTCAGAATAATGTCGTAAGTGCGGCAAAGAGAGGCTATGTAGATCAGATCGTTGAGCCCGCCGATACCAGAAAGTATGTTATCGGAGCTCTTGAGATGCTCTATACAAAGTATGAAGAAGGTCCCGCAAGAAAGCACGGAACGATTTAAGAAAGGCGAAAGACATATGAAAAAGAAAATAGCAATGTTTTTATGTGTCATTACCTGTCTTGCCTGCTTTGCAGGATGCGGCGAAAAAACCTATACACAGGTTGAGGAAAGCAAGGTACAGCAGTGCGCCGCAATAAGTGAAATGCTTATAAGTGTTGCGGACAGTCTTGCAACACCCGATGTCTTAAGCAAATTGACTTCGGATTTTCGTAAGCACGAGACTCCGGCATACATCCTCGGAAATCAGGTTGATGCTGAGTACGGTGCGATCGAAGGTATGCTTACGTCTTATCTTCAGGCAAAAGAAGATATGGGCGGAGTGGTAAACGCAGGTAAATACACATACGATTTAAACAAAAACGAGATCATCCTTACCTATGAGCTCTTCGGACCCAAGGCTAACGGAACGTTTACGTTTAAGTATTCAAACGATATATTCACAAAACTTATTTCGGCAGATGCTCAGGCAAAGCTTTCCGTAGGCGACAACTTAAAGAAAGCCGGCAAGAGCATGGGAACGGCAGGTTTAAACACACTGCTCGGTATGGGAACGGTATTTGTGGTCCTCATACTCATAAGCTTGATCATCAGCGGCTTCAGTCTCTTTAACAGACCGAACAAGCCGGCTCCCGTCAAGGAAGTTAAGGACAATGAGGATCAGGCGGCACCCGCTATTGAATTAAGTGACGATTTAGAGCTTGTTGCGGTCATAACAGCAGCCATCCGCGCATATGAAGGAAACAGCACTTCATCATCCGCAGACGGATTTGTGGTTCGCAGCATCAGAAGAGCAAACAGGAGGAACGACTAATGAAAAATTATACGATTACAGTTAACGGTACAGCTTATGAAGTTACCGTAGAAGAAAACGGCGCAGCAGCTGCACCCGCAGCAGCTCCCAAGGCAGCTCCCAAGGCTGCACCCGCAGCACCCAAGGCAGCAGCTCCCGCTGCAGCAGCAGGCGGCATCAAGGTTGAAGCAGGTGCGGCAGGAAAGATCTTCAAGATCGAAAAGAACGTAGGCGATGCAGTTAAGAAGGGTGATGCAGTAATCATTCTTGAAGCTATGAAGATGGAAATCCCCGTAGTTGCTCCTTCCGACGGAACAGTTGCAAGCATCGCAGTTTCCGTTGGCGACACCGTTGAATCCGGTGCAGTACTCGCTACATTAAAGTAATTTAAGCAAACAACTACCGGGAGGAATTAAAATGTCTTATATTGCAGATACTTTAAATAACCTGGTACATCAGACAGCATTTTTCAGTCTTACATGGGGCAATTACGTAATGATTGCCGTAGCGTGCTTTTTCCTTTACCTTGCGATTGCCAAGGAATTCGAGCCGTTACTTCTTCTTCCCATTGCCTTTGGTATGCTGCTCGTAAATATCTATCCCGATATTATCGCAGCACCCGGTCCGGACGGAACCGCAGGAGGACTGTTATATTACTTCTATGTACTTGATGAATGGGCAATAATGCCTTCGCTCATATTCATGGGCGTTGGTGCGATGACCGACTTCGGTCCGCTTATTGCCAACCCGAAGAGCTTCCTTTTGGGAGCAGCAGCTCAGTTCGGTATTTTCGCAGCTTATTTCGGAGCCATTGCATTAGGCTTCAACAACAAGGCTGCAGCAGCTATTTCGATCATCGGTGGCGCCGACGGTCCTACATCCATCTTCCTTGCAGGAAAGCTTGGACAGACCAACTTACTCGGACCTATCGCAGTTGCGGCTTATTCTTATATGTCGCTCGTGCCGATCATCCAGCCTCCGATCATGAAGTTACTTACGACCGAGAAGGAAAGAAAGATCAAGATGGCTCAGTTACGTCCCGTATCCAAGCTTGAAAAGATCTTATTCCCCATTATCGTTACGATCGTTGTATGTATGATCCTTCCTACCACGGCTCCCCTTGTAGGTATGCTCATGTTAGGAAACCTTTTCCGTGAATCCGGCGTTGTAAGACAGCTTACAGAGACCGCATCCAACGCACTTATGTACATCGTAGTCATCTTGCTCGGTACATCCGTAGGTGCTACCACAAGTGCCGAAGCTTTCCTTAATGTTTCCACATTAAAGATAGTTGCACTCGGTCTTATCGCGTTTGCTTTCGGTACTGCCGCAGGTGTTCTTTTCGGAAAACTTATGTGTGTTTTCACACACGGTAAAGTTAACCCGCTCATCGGTTCCGCAGGTGTATCCGCAGTTCCTATGGCAGCAAGAGTATCACAGAAAGTCGGTGCGGAATATGATCCCACGAACTTCCTTCTCATGCATGCAATGGGACCCAACGTTGCGGGTGTTATCGGTACCGCAGTAGCAGCCGGAACATTTATGGCTATTTTCGGTGTATTCTAAGTAAGGCCTTTGTAACAAGTCTTTACTATCAATAAAACAGGAGATTATAAAAATGGCAGAAGTTGAAAAGAAACCCATAGGCATAACCGAAACCGTTCTTCGTGATGCACATCAGTCTCTGATTGCAACAAGAATGCCTACCGAAGTTATGCTTCCTATATTGGACAAACTTGACAAGGTCGGATATCACTCTGTAGAGTGCTGGGGCGGTGCTACTTTCGATGCTTCCCTTCGTTTCTTAAAAGAAGATCCTTGGGACAGATTAAGAAAGATCCGTGACGGCCTTAAGAACACAAAGACCCAGATGTTATTCAGAGGTCAGAACATTTTGGGATATCGTCCTTACGCAGACGATGTTGTATATGCTTTCGTTGAGAAGTCTATTTCAAACGGTATCGATATCATCCGTATATTTGACTGTCTTAACGATTTGAGAAACCTTCAGGCAGCCGTTGACGCTACCAATAAGTATAAGGTTCAGGAAGGCCGCGGTGAGGCACAGGTTGCTCTTTCCTATACGCTCGGTGATGCTTATACTCTTGAGTATTGGGCAGATATGGCAAAGAAGATCGAAGAGATGGGTGCAGATTCCATCTGTATAAAGGATATGGCAGGTCTTCTCGTACCTTACAGAGCAGCTGAGCTTGTAAAGGCCATGAAAGAAAATACAAAGCTTCCTATCCAGTTACATACACACTATACTTCGGGTGTTGCTTCAATGACTTACTTAAAGGCAGTTGAAGCAGGTGTTGATGTCATCGACTGTGCAATGAGTCCTTTCGCACTCGGTACTTCACAGCCCGCAACGGAAGTTATGGTTGAGACCTTTAAGGGTACTCCTTATGATACCGGCTTCGATCAGAACCTTCTTGCAGAGATCGCGGATTACTTCGCTCCTTACCGTGAAGAGTGCTTAAAGTCAGGTCTTATGTCTACAAAGGTATTGGGCGTTAACATTAAGACACTTCTTTATCAGGTACCCGGCGGTATGCTTTCCAACATGGTTTCACAGCTTAAGGAACAGCATGCTGAAGATAAATATCGCGACGTTCTCGAGGAGATCCCGAGAGTACGTAAGGACTGCGGTGAGCCTCCGCTTGTTACACCTTCTTCACAGATCGTCGGAACACAGGCTATCTTCAATGTCCTTATGGGCGAACGTTACAAGATGGCAACAGGTGAGTTCAAGGATTTACTCCGCGGTAACTACGGTCAGACTGTAAAGCCCATGAACCAGGAAGTTATCGACAAGGTTATTCCGGGCGAACCCCGTTCCACTGCCCGTTCCGCAGAAGCTACAGGCCGTACGGAGCCCGAGCTTGCATCACTCGAAGCAGAGATGAAACAGTACAAGCAGCAGGAAGAAGATGTTCTGTCCTATGCATTGTTCCCTCAGGTTGCGACAGAGTTCTTCAAATATCGTGAAGCGCAGCAGACAAAAGTGGACACCACAATTGCTGACACAAAGAACGGAGCGTATCCCGTATAAAGTTTGATCACATGCGGCAGAAATCCTGCCGCATGTTTTTTTTCTTTACGGGAATTTTTAGAAGGGAGCCGAAAAGTGGGCAATGCATCAAAACGTGTAAGTATACTGTATCCGACGCATATCAGCGCGGATTACCATATCGTTTCCGAAGTCACATTACATGATCTCGGTATGGATTCTTTTGTAAAAAACATTACCGACAGTGAAACGGAACAGAAGGCAATACTTAAGATCCTTTCAAAGATCACTGACGATGCCGGTGTATGCGGGTTCAGAGCCGGTGTATTTGACGATATATATAAAAATCCGTCGATGTGTGCAAACATGACGGCTCTTCTTGATAAGGTCGATTTCCTCAAGGAGTACGGTTCGCTTAAGAAGAAATATGATGAGAATGTCGGAGTATGGGAACTTTTGCATAATCTTGAGGAGTTGAACGAATATATCGGATACGTGGAAGCATTGTATAAATGTCTCGACGAAGCGGATATACACTCGGACGGTCTTATTCTTTTAAAAGAACACATTGAAAAGATATACCATGATAACGGTTATGATGCGCTGAAAAAGGATATAGCCAAACTTAAAGCATCAACCGATAATCTTAAGAGCGTCACGGTCGGCATTAATCTTAACAACCGTTTCGAAGCCGAGAGCCTGGGCCTTATCTCGCTTAACAGACAGCCGTTCTTAAAGTCCAATATCCTGGGTGAATTTTACGATAAGATATCATCAAAAGATAAGATAAACGATGATACTTCCTGGGATGAAAACTATAAATATCATCAGGTAAAACCGGGTTCGGATACGGGGTTTTTGGAAGAAACCGCGAGATTTACGGTTGCCGCAAGAAATCCGCTTATATACGCGGGATTGGCATCGGTTCCTTCTGCAGATCCTTCACAGGACATAACAAGATATATGAACCGTGAGGCCACACATCTTCTTTCTTTTACCGTAAGAAATTTAAGGGAAACATTAAGCAGATATTTAAATGTGACCATTACCGATGTGACGGATCTTATTCCCGAGTTCATGTTTTATATAAGGTTTGCGGATCATATACGAAAACTTGAGAAAATGGGAATGTCATTTGTAAGACCTGTGGCACTTAAACGCGAACCGTTTTCACGAAAGATGCATGCCCGGGGCATATACAACATAAAACTGATCGATGCCGCCATAAAAAACAATGAGACTATCGTCAAAAACGATCTTGATTTCGACGAGGATAATGTCGTTTTTATATTGACCGGAGCAAACCGAGGCGGAAAAACGACGATCACCCAGGCTGTGGGTCAGCTGTTTTTGCTTTCGCAAAACGGTATTTATGTACCGGGAGATGGATTTGAATATGAGCCGGTCGATAATATCTTTACTCATTTTCCGGCCGATGAAGACAAAACACTCGATCTTGGAAGGCTCGGTGAAGAATGCAAGCGTTTTCGCGAGATCTTCTTTGAAGCAACGGGAAAAAGCCTCATCTTACTGAACGAGACGTTTTCAACGACTTCATTTGAAGAAGGATATTATATTGCCCATGATTCGGTCAATGCGATAGCCGATAAAAAGATAAGGGCTATATATAACACGCATATGCATAAACTTGCTTTTGAAATGACTAAGGACGAAAGCGATAAAAACATAATAAGATCGCTCATCATAAGATCGGATGGTGAGGAAAACGCATTTAAGATAGCCGTTTCAAAACCCGAGGGTCAAAGTTATGCACAGTCCATAGCGAAACGTTACGGCGTGACTTACGAAAGCCTTATGGGAGATAAGCCGCAATAGCATATCGTTTTTGACATGTATTTATTGCGGTGATAATATTTTAAAGATGGTTTTAGAAATTTATAAAGGAGTGATCGTATGGCAAAAGGAATATTTAATTCCGAAGATAAACCGATATACATCAAAAGGATCGTATCGGGTGTATTGATCGCATTGTTTGTGGTCATTGTTTTCTTTTCCTCGTTTTACAATGTGACCGAGCAGGAAAATGCGGTAGTGACGCAGTTTGGAAAGATCGTGAGGGTTGACACGGCAGGCCTTCACTTTAAGATACCTTTTCTTCAGAGTGTAAGAAAGGTTGACATAACAACGCACGGAACCGGCATCGGTTATACGGTTTCAGAAAAAGGGCAGAATATTACCGACAATTCCGAAGGAATAATGATAACATCGGATTTCAACCTTTTAAATATCGATTTTTACCTTGAATACAGGGTTTCGGATCCGATAGCATATCTTTACAATTCCAAGGAACCCGAATATATATTAAGGAATATCGCGCTTGCAAGCATTCGTTCCGTTGTATCTAATTATACCGTTGATGAAGCCATGACAACGGGAAAAAGTCAGATACAGGCCGATGTTAAGGCAGAGATGGTGGAAGAGCTTGAAGAACAGAAGATCGGTCTTTCGGTCGTAAATATCTCGGTTCAGGACTCAGAGCCTCCGACGGAAACTATCATTCAGGCTTTTAAAGCAGTTGAGACGGCCAAGCAGGGTGCCGATACGGCAAAGAACCAGGCTTTCCAGTATCAGAACGAACAGGTTCCCGCAGCGGAAGCTTCGGCTGATAAGATCATCCAGGATGCGGAGGCCGAAAAGAACGCAAGAATTGCCGAAGCACAGGGTCAGGTGGCCAGATTTAACGCTATGTTCGAAGAGTATAAGCTTAATCCGCTCATCACCAAGAAAAGACTTTTCTATGAAACAATGGAAACAATACTTCCCGATGTAAAAGTGATCATTACCGACGGCAATACCGAAAGTATAATCCCACTCGGAAGTTTCAGCGGGGAGGGATATTGATATGTCAAAGAAAACAAAAGCGATTTTAATAGTATTACTTGCGCTGGTCGTTATCTTTCTTTTTAACGGACCGTTTGTGGTACATCAGAAAGAGTTTGTGGTAGTAAAGCAGTTCGGTAAGATCGTAAGGACATACGAAGAGCCCGGCCTTTACATAAAGACACCTTTTGTACAGACTGTTCAGAGAGTTTCGACGGCTACGGTCTTATACGATCTTCCGGTCTCGGATGTTATCACAAAGGATAAAAAGAGCATGATAGCCGATAACTACGTGCTCTGGAAGGTAACGGATCCCACAAAGTATATCCAGACACTTTCCGCAGTTACGGAAAGAGCCAACGAACGTGTTGAGGCCAATGTTTATAATGCCACAAAGAATGTTATTTCGGCGATGACGCAGGATGAGATAATCGCAGCAAGAGGCGACAGACTTACGAACCTTATCACGGAGCAGGCCAATTCCGATATAGGCGGTTACGGTATCACCATCCTTCAGTCTCAGATTAAGGTTTTGGACCTTCCCGATGACAACAAGGAAGCCGTATATGAGCGTATGATCTCTGAAAGAAACAATATCGCGGCAGCCTATAAAGCTTCCGGTGATGCGGAAGCTCAGAAGATAAAGAACGAGACCGATAAAAAGGTTGCCGTTATGAAGGCGGATGCCGAGAAGCAGGCAGCGATCCTCATTGCGGAAGGTGAAGCCGAATACATGAAGATATTGTCGGATGCCTACAACAATGAAGATAAGGCCGACTTCTACAATTACATAAGATCTTTGGATGCGCTAAAGGCTTCAATGACCGGAGAAGAGAAGACGATAATCCTTGATAAGGATTCGGAGATAGCATCAATGTTCTACGGTATTCCCGAATATGAATTTAAGGGAACGGACGTAAATATACAGTCAGAGCCTTCGGAGGATGAGACTCCTTCCGAATGATAATACGGTTTAGTGTTTAAAGGTGCGGATGAGATGGTTAAAATAATTGAACTTAAAACGATCGAAGATATTCTTCCGTTATACACGCAGCAGGAATACAGGGAAGATCTTGACAGAAACAGGAGCTGGTATCTGTACAGGGGCATGACCAATACAAAGTTTGATCTTACGACCAGCCTTGACAGAAACTGCAAACAGCATAAGGCTGAGCTTGAGACAAGTATCCTGATGAACTTTACCAAATACGGTGCGCTTGAAGATCCCACGATCGAAAGATCCGTCTGGAGACAGATGTTCATGGGTCAGCACTACGGACTGCCGACAAGACTTCTTGACTGGTCACAGTCTCCGCTGGTGGCGCTTCATTTTGCGACATGTGAGAATAATCTTGATAAAATGGATGCTCACGACTGCATGATCTGGAGGATCGACATGAAGGAGATACATGCGCTCCTTCCCGAAAAATACAAAAGCGAGCTTGCAAGTCATAAGACGACCGTATTTACGGTCAATATGTTAAATGATGTGGTACCGAGCCTTAAGCAGTACGATGCGGATATGTCGGATAAATCAATGGTCGTCATAGAACCTCCGTCGATAGATCCGAGGATCGTCAATCAGTATTCGTTCTTCTCGATAGTGCCGAACGGCATAGAAAATCTTGCCGATTTTTTGGATAAGTATACCGAGAAGACCATTAAATACATCATCCCCAAAGAACTCCGCTGGCGCATACGTGATATGCTCGATCAGCAGAATGTGAGCGAGAGGATGTTCTTCCCGGGACTGGACGGATTGTCAAAGTGGCTCGGAAGACATTATTTTGTAAAATAAAACATATAAAAAAGGCAGGGCTTTGTGCCCTGCCTTAATTTTTGGATCGATTTCTTACTTAACAGTAACTTTGGTAAGATGTGCATCGGGTCCTTCATACCAGTAAAGGAAACCTTCAACATCAACGGTTGAGCCGACTTCAAGATTGCCTACTGTATTGTAGAAAGCTTCGTCGCTGCCGTTTAAGTAGTACTCAAGGCAGAATTCAAAATTGATGCCGTCCTTGGAAAGTGTAACGTAGATATCATCACCGGGTGTGTTGTTCTTGTAGGAAACAGCTTCAACGGTCATGCCGTTAAATGCTACGAGTTGGTTCTGGAAAGCCTTAAGTTCGTCTGCAGACTTACCGGTAACATCCTTAACGGGAGCGATGTAAGAACCGTCTTCGATCTCAAATGTAGCGTCTGTGATCTCAACTTCACCCGACCACTCGCTCTTGTAACCTTTAGCTTTGATCTTGGTGCCGGGTACAAGCTTTGCGGCATCTTCTTCGGAACATGCCATCTCATAGAAGAAATATGCACCGTCTTCATCGGCTGCATAAACTGTGATCTTGTTGTCCCACCATGACTGATGTGCCTGTACATAGCATTCAACAGTTACTTCCGAATCAAGTGCAGCTGCATCATACTCAGCGTATGTCATAACACCTTCTGACTTAGCGGAAGTGTTCTTTGCCTCACCGCATCCTGCAAAAGCGAAGATGAGAGTAAGGGCCATAACAAGTGCCAATACTTTTTTCATAATAATCTCCTTTTCATTTGAATGGTTTTATCAAACGTCTTTATTATACTTTATATGTTTAGGATTTCAATAAACATATGTCACAATTTTAAGCATTAAAGGCTTCTTTTTTGTCTATTTTTTCTTATGTTTTCTGATAAATCCGTTAAGATAATATGCTCCGATAAGGATCCACACGATTATAAGTATTGTGATAAGTGCGACTGCGGTTTTGGGTAGAGGACCGAGATCGCGCTTTTCGCCGTAGGATGTCGAGGACATATTTCCCTGATTTAAATGGTACAAAGAAGCGGTATCGTCAAACAGTTTATCGATAAAAGCATCGTCTACCGTCTGTTTACGCCTTACTGCCTTGGTAACGCCTTCGATAAGCTGTCCCGCCGCATCACGAAGGGATGCCGAACCGTTGAACACGGGAGTAACAAAGGTATTGTTCGTATTATCGAGAAGAAGTTTGGCCGCCTGTATCTTGATGGCATAGTGTTCTTCCTCGTCTTCGCCCTCGCGGCTAAGGTAATCGATGTATTCGGGAGAGTTCTGCGCCTTGCTTGTTACGGGTACATAGCCCTCGGTCTTTGAATAGGCGGTCTGTACGTCGTTTGTGAGCATAAACTGTGTAAACAGCCACGAGGCAAGAACTTCACCGTCGTCTTCTTTGTTGAATATACAGATCGAAGGACCCTGCGAGATCATCTTGGGATTACCGGGGTCGAACTGCGGAATGGGACATACGACGGTCTCAAAATCCACAAGTTTATCCGCGCTTATATCCGAGTGGGGTGCAAGCGTACCGATCCATGAAGCCCCCGCGGTCGAATCGATGGCAAAAATACACTGGCCGGCGTTTAAGAAGTTACCGGGATAACTTGAGATCTTAAAGGTTGAAAATGCACCGCTTTTACCATGGACAGAGATCTCTTTCAAAAGCTCTTTCGTGGTATCGTTGAATATGAGGATATTGCCGTTGGCGTCTGAATAATCCGCATTCAGCTGCTTAAGCATCGATATCATCATATTGTCGGTCGACTTATAGATAAACGGGATCATGACCTTTTGGCCGTTTACCTTAAAGTTGTCGTCAGAATCCTTTTCCATGGCCTTTTCGGATACTTCCCACACAAAATCCCAGGTTATATCTTTGGGAATTTCATACCCGAGCTTTTCAACATAGGTTTTGTTTATATACAAAGCTTCGGTCGAACGCATATAAGGAATGGCATAATAATGGTCGCCGATCTTGCATTCTTCGATAAATGAAGGAATGAGTTCGTCAAATGACGGAGCGTCGAATTTTATCTCGCTTCCGTTAAGCCCGTATCTTGCATCCCGGAAAAGATCGTCCAAAGGGACCACGACATTTGTGCCGGTCATATAGGTAGCTATATGATCGGGATAAGTGATGCAGACATTGGGAGTGGTCTGTGTGGATATATTGGTTATTACGTCGTTGTATATCTTTCCGTAATCGGTATAAAGGCGCATATTGACGGTGATATTGGGATAGATCGCCTCAAAATCCTTTATGGCCTTTTCATATATAGAGGCCTGAGTCTGGTTCGTATCGTTCTTGGCCCAGAAGGTTATCTCGTAGTGCCTGCTTTCGTCAAAGTTTTCAGGAACGGTAAACGCTTCAAATCCTTTTGATCCGTGGCAGGCGGAAAGCGGAAGAGCGGATATCAAAAGAACGCAAGCGGCCAAAACGGCTTTTATCTTTTTTATCATCCTTTTGTACCTCCTCTCGAAACACCTTCCATGATCTTTTTGTGGAAGATGAGGAAGATGATTATAAGCGGGATCGAGATAACGACGACCGCAGCCATCATCGCGGGGATGTTCTCGCGGCCAAAACCGTTTTCACGGATCGACTGAATACCGTTTGACACCAGGAAGTAGTTTGAATCGTCGGTGATAAGTCTGGGCCACACATAGGAGTTCCAGCATTCGATGACTTTAAGGATGAGTATCGTTATCACAGTGGGCTTGCATATCGGGATCATAACCTTTAAAAGGTATTTAAGATCGCTCGTGCCGTCCACTTTTGCGGCTTTATACAATGAATCCGGTATCTGCTCGAAGTTTTCTTTTAACAGATATATATAAAAGATACTTGTTACCGAAGGCATTACAAGGCCGGTGAATGTATTTCTCCAGTCAAGGTTCGTGATGGTCACGAAGTTCGTGATGACCACAAGCTCGTTGGGTATCATCATAAGTGAAAGAAAGACAGCGAACACAAGGTTCTTTCCCTTAAAATCGAGCCTGGAGAAAGCGAATGCCGCCAGTACCGTAACTATGAGCATAAGAGCGGTCGTAATAACGGTAAACACTATCGTATTTAAGAAATATCTTGAAAGGCTTACTGTCGTGAACGCGTCTATATAGTTTTTAAGAGTAGGGCTTAATGTAAAAAACGTCGGAACGTATTCGGAGTTATATACACTGTAGCTTTTTACCGATGTAAGTATCATCCAGTAAAACGGGAAAAGAACGATCAAAGCCCAAATGCCCAAAAGTATATAAGTGACTGTTGTCTTTATCTTGGCGCGGGTCTTTGTGCGTTTTTCTATTAATTCGAAATCAAGTTGATTTTCCATGTCAATCCGCCTTAATATTGAATGTTTTTCTTGCTTATGGTCAAGTTGATGACTGTTATCGTAAACACTATCGCGAACAGGATAAGGGAGGCAGCCGAAGCATATGAAGGATAACCGCCCGAATCGCCGTAGAGCATATCGTATACATAGCCGACTATAGTATTCATACCGGCTGCATTTAAATTTGTACCGAATATCGCAACCTCATCGGAATATGCCTTGAAGGCTCCGATAAAACCTGTGATCACAAGATAGAAGATCATCGGGGATATCATCGGAAGAGTGATCTTGTAAAAAATCCTGAACCGGCTTGTACCGTCCACCTTTGCCGCATTGTAATAATCTTTCTTTACTCCCGCAAGAGCGCTTGTGAGGATCAGGATCTTAAACGGCATTACGACCCAGATCGTATAAAAGCACATAACAAACATCTTCGCCCAGTAAGGACCGTCGATAAAGTCGATCGATTCATGGCCGAAGAGGTTTATGACCATATTGATGAGACCGTCGGAATATGCGGTCTTTTTAAACAGGATCATGAAAACAAGACCTACAGCCAAAGTGTTTGTGACATAAGGCAGAAAGTAAACGGTCTGGAAGAGTTCTTTTAACGGCTTTATGGAATTAAGCCCCAAAGATATCAAAAGTGCGATCCCCGTGGAAAGCGGGACCGTGATTATGACTATTATGAAAGTGTTCTTGACCGCCTGCATAAAGTACGGGTCGTGAAGTACATACGAAAAGTTGTAAAGACCCGTTCCGAAGAAGCTTTGCGAAGCAAAGTTATAACCTTCCTCAAAGGAATACACGACCACATCCACGAGCGGATATACCATGAACACCAGTAAGAAAAGTATTGCGGGCAGAAGATATAAAAAGCCTTTAACGTTGTTTTTCATGCTTATGCCTCCGCGTCGGTAACGATTCTTTCTTCGGTAGTTTTATCGAAAATGTGTACTTTATACGGCTTTAAGGAAAAAGAAACCGTTTCCTTTGTCGTGTCTATTGCAGTATCGGAAGGCACAATGGAGCGAACCGTGACACCGTCAAGCTCTTCGTTTTCCGATATAACGCTCGTATCGCGGCCCATGACTTCAATGCCTTTAAGCTTACACTTAAAAGGTCCGTTTTCATCGACTATGAAGCCCTCGGGACGGATGCCCACCCATACTTCCTTATCGGGAATATCAACATCAAGTACCGCATCGCTTCCTATGTACAGCTTTCCGGATCTTACAAAACCTTTAAAAACATTGATCGCAGGGGTTCCCAAAAATTTAGCCACGAAAAGATTTACGGGCTTATCGTATACATCCTGGGGTTTTCCCATCTGCTGGAAGATACCGTCTTTCATAACGACTATCATATCCGAAATGCTCATTGCTTCTTCCTGATCGTGCGTTACGAATACGGTCGTGATGCCGGTCTCTTTTTGTATACGTCTTATTTCCTCGCGGGTCTGAAGGCGTAATCTTGCATCGAGGTTTGATAAAGGCTCGTCCAAAAGAAGTACTTTGGGCATCTTTACCAAAGCTCTGGCTATTGCGACACGCTGCTGCTGACCGCCCGAGAGTTCGCCGGGTTTTCTTTCCATATATTCATCTATCTGCACAAGCTTTGCGGCCTCAAGCGCCTTTGCTTCCATTGCTTCTTTTGAAAGCTTGTCTTTTCCCTTGAGATTTTCAAGAGGGAAGACAATATTCTGCCTTACCGTAAGGTGCGGGTAAAGCGCATAATTTTGAAACACAAGACCGACGCCCCTGTGTTCGGGCGGAAGTCCGGTGACATCGTCTTCTCCGAAATAAACCTTGCCGCTCGTGGGTTTTTCAAGACCGCTTATAAGGTTTAAGGTCGTACTTTTTCCGCAGCCGGACGGACCGAGTAAGCCGATGAGCTTTCCGTCGGGTATCTCAAAAGTAAAATCGTTGACGGCGATAACGTCTCCTTTTATTTTTTTGTTTCTGTTGGGAAATTTCTTGGTAAGATGCTCCAAAACCACTTTCATAATCATGATTCCTTTTTTGTGAGCCGTGAAACGGCAATTATTTTTTAGACCTTATTCATTATAGGTTAATAATTTATAAAAATAAAGCAAAGGTTTGCATATAATGCGGTTTTTATGTATAATAACATGTGTTCTTTCCAAGGGGTAAAATTGACTGCCGCATAATGATGCCGGGGTGGCATAAAGCGGTTCACAATCTTTAGGGGGTATTATATGGCAAGAAAAGAAATAATATCAAAGAATGATATTCTTACAGCGGCCTTCAACATGACGAGAGAGAAGGGAATCGAAGAGGTTACCGCGAGAAAGCTTGCAGCATATGCGGGTTGCTCGACACAGCCTATATTCCGTAATTTCGAAAATATGGAGGACTGCTACCTTCAGGTGTTCGAAAAGTCTCTTTATTTCTTCGATGATTTTTATGAAAAATTCGATAAGAGCAGCCACATTCCGTTTGTCAACTTAGGCTTGGCTTATATTACCTTTGCCCAGAAGGAGAGCAATCTGTTCTCGTTCCTTTTTATCAAGGGCGATCGTGGTGATTATAACTTATACAGCAAGCTTAACGGCCGTACGGGTGCGGTAAAGACCGAGATGAACATGGCAACGGAAGAGGGCGTTTCTTCTCCCGAGTCCATTTTCATGAAGATGTGGATGCTCATTCACGGCGCGGCATGTATGTCTATTACAGGGGATTTCGATCTTTCCTATGCCGAGACGCGCATTCAGCTCGAAGAGGCCTATAAGGCTTTTGTAAGAAGATAAATAAGAGGTACTTTATCAAATGGACGATTCCAAAGACTTTTTGTCTGTTATCAACGAAGCTTATCCCAAATTAAGCAAAGGACATAAGCTCATTGCGGCCTACATCGTGGACAGATACGATCAGGCTGTATTTATGACGGCCGCAAAACTCGGTGAGACCGTAGGCGTAAGCGAATCGACGGTCGTACGATTTGCTTCCGCATTAGGTTATGACGGTTTTCCGGAGTTTATGAAGGATCTTGAAGAATGGTACAAATCAAAGATCAATACCGTTCAGAAGATCGGAGCAAAATACGGAAGAGCAAGCCAGTCCGAGTTACTTACCTCCGTTATATCGTCGGATATCGAAAAACTTGAGGATACTATGGCAAATCTGGATGTCAATTCATTCGAACTTGCCGTGGATCTTATTTTAAGAGCGAGAAAGGTTTATGTAGTGGGACTTCGTTCCTGCGAACCTCTTGCAAGGTTTCTTCATTTCTACTTAAACATGATAAGACCCGATGTGGTACTGCTGGGCACCACAAGTGTAAGCGAAATGTTTGAGCAGATGATCAGGATCGATGAACATGACTGTATAATCGGTATCTCTTTCCCAAGGTATTCCATGCGTACCCTTAAGGCTATGGAATTTGCCAATGACAGGAATGCCAAGGTCATTACCATAACCGATTCCGTTCATTCGCCCATGAACCTTTATTCGTCATGTAACCTTCTGGCCCGTTCCGATATGGTCTCGATCGTGGATTCGCTGGTGGCTCCGCTCAGTGTTATTAATGCGCTTGTTGTGGCGCTTTGCCTTAAAAGACCCGATGAGGTCAAGACAAATCTGGAAAATCTTGAGGAAGCGTGGGGCAATTATCAGGTATACTTAAACGATGAGATCAACTTCATAGATGATGAACCGATACTTAACTATTCTTTGAGAAAAGAAGAACAAAACGGAGATACGGATGAGTAAAGTAATTGTCGTTGGCGGCGGAGCTGCGGGGATGATGGCTTCAATAGCCGCGGCCGGAGCGGGTGATGAAGTTACTTTGATCGAAAAGAACGAAAAGCTCGGCAAGAAGCTTTTTATAACGGGAAAAGGGCGATGCAATGTCACCAATTCATCGGACATTGAAACGGTTTTTTCCAACATAAACAGAAATCCGAAGTTTATGTACAGCGCACTTTATTCTTATGACAACAATGCCGTTATGTCTTTTTTTGAAGATAACGGATGTAAGCTTAAAGTGGAGAGAGGGAACAGGGTATTCCCGGTTTCAGATCATTCTTCGGATATAATAAAAACGCTTGAGAAGGTCTTAAAAGCGGAAAATGTAAAGGTTTTACTCAATAAAAAAGTAAGATCGCTCATAATTGACAACAATGTCTTAATGGGTGTTATTTTAACGGATGATTCTAAACTTACTGCCGATAAGGTCATACTTGCGACAGGCGGTTTAAGCTATCCCGCAACCGGTTCGGACGGGGACGGGCTTAGACTCGCGCGTGATTCGGGCCATAAGATAACGGATACGGTCCCTTCACTCATTCCGCTTACTTCTGATGAAGAGTGGGTAAATGACCTTCAGGGCCTTTCGCTTAAGAATGTCACGTTTTCACTTATTTCCGGTAAAAAAACGATCTTTTCGGAACTCGGCGAGATGCTTTTTACACATTTCGGAGTTTCGGGGCCGCTTGTATTGAGTGCAAGTTCTTTTTATCAGAAAGAGGCGGAAAAGAACTCAGATATTTACGCATCGATCGATCTTAAGCCGTGGTTATCCGAGGAACAGCTTGATAAGCGGATCTTAAGGGATTTTGAAGAAAATCGGAATAAGTCGTTTAAAAATTCGCTCGACGGACTGTTACCAAAAAGACTAACGGAGACCGTTGTAAAACTTTCCGGCATCGATCCCGACACAAAGGTAAATCTCATATCCAGAGAGGAAAGAAAGACCCTTCTTAACCTTTTAAAGAACCTTTCTTTTAAGATCACGGGAACAAGACCGATAGAAGAGGCCATAATCACAAGAGGCGGTGTATCGGTCAAAGATATAAATCCATCCACAATGGAATCAAAACTTATAAAAAATCTTTATTTTGCGGGTGAGATGATAGACATTGATGCAATGACCGGCGGCTACAATCTTCAGCTCGCATGGTCGACGGGACATCTTGCCGGCAGCAAAAAGGAGGAATCATGAGTTATCAGATAGCAATAGACGGGCCTGCGGGCGCAGGTAAGAGCACAATAGCCAAACTGGTGGCAAAAGAACTTAATTTTGTATATGTTGACACCGGTGCCATGTACAGGGCGATGGCTTTGTACTGCGTAAAAGAAGGCGTTTCCAAAGATGATGAGAAGGCTGTTGTGGATCTTTGCAGGACCGCGGACGTATCGATAAGATACATAGACGGAGAACAGGCGGTATTTTTAAACGGAGAAAACGTAAACGGTCTTATAAGGACTCCGGCTGTAAGCGATGCCGCTTCAATGGTCTCGACCTACAAAGAAGTAAGGGAAAAACTCGTGGAGCTTCAAAGATCGCTCACAGATACGGAAAATGTGGTCATGGACGGAAGAGATATAGCAAGCGTCGTTCTTCCGAATGCGGATTTAAAGATCTATCTCGATGCGGACGTTGAGGTGCGTGCAAAAAGACGATATGACGAACTTGTCGCAAAGGGTGAGGATCCCGATTATGACGAGATACTCTCCGGGGTCAGAGAACGTGACTACAGGGATATGCACAGAGACAATTCACCGCTTACGAGAGTTCCCGAAGCAGTATATGTAGACAGTTCCTACATGTCGATCGAAGAAGTAAAAAACACGATCATAGACGAGTTTAAAAAGGTGTCGTAAAGTGGCAAAAGAAGTTGTTATTTCGGAAAATGCGGGTTTTTGTTACGGAGCCGGCAGAGGAGTGGATCTTTTAAATAAGGCGATAGACAGCGGAACACCGATCTATACCTACGGTCCCATCCTTCATAACGATAAGCTCATCGAATCGTTTGAAAAGCGGGGAGTAAAGGTCATAAACGATATAAGTGAGCTTAAGGACCGGCCCAAAGGGCTTGTGGTCATAAGATGCCACGGCGTCGAAAAGAGTGTTTGCGATGCGATCGAGGCGACAGGCAATGAGGTTTACGATGCGACATGCCCGTTTGTGAAAAGGATCCATAAAATTGTCGCACAAAAGAGTGCCGAGGGAGAAAAGATCGTCGTTATCGGAAACCCGAAACATGCCGAAGTTATTGGGATCGTGGGCTGGAGCAGTAATGGCGCAACTGTTTTGGAAACCGAAGAACAGGTTAGAAATTTTAAGCCGGATCCGGACGAAAAGATCTGCGTTGTCGCTCAAACAACGTTTAACCGTAACAAATTTCAAGAATTTCTTGATATTTTTCAAAAAAACAGTTACAATATGACTGTTATGAACACAATTTGTGATGCTACGCGCATCAGGCAGGCTGAAGCCGATGAATTGTCGGCAAAAGCGGACATTATGATTGTCATCGGGGACGAGAAAAGCTCCAACAGTCGTAAGCTGTTCGATATATGCAAAAAGAATTGTGCGAATACGTACTTTATTCAGACAGTAGATGATATAAAGGGAAAACTTTCCGGTATGGACGGTCTGATAGGTATAACAGCCGGGGCATCAACCCCGAGATATATTATTGAGGAGGTTCAAAGCTATGTCAGAAATGACGTTTGAACAGATGCTTGACGCATCATTTAAGACTATACATACGGGAGAGGTTGTTGAGGGTACTGTAATTGATGTTAAGCCCAATGAGGCAGTTTTAAACATCGGCTATAAGTCAGACGGTATACTTACCAAGAGTGAATATTCAAATGATCCCGGTGTCGATCTCACCGAAGCGCTTAAGATCGGTGATACTTTGGAAGTTAAGATCATCAAAGTTAACGACGGAGAGGGTCAGGTTCTTCTTACATACAAGAGACTCGCACTTGACAAGGGCTCCAAGAGACTCGAAGAAGCATTCGAAAGCCAGGAGATCTTAAAAGCAAAAGTTTCACAGGTTCTCGAAGGCGGTGTCTGCATAGTTGTCGATGAAGTCAGGGTATTCATCCCCGCAAGCCTTTTCTCCGACACATACGAGAAAGACTTAAGCAAATATCTGGGTGAAGAGATCGAGTTCGTCGTTACCGAATACAACCCCAAGAAGCGTCGTATCATCGGTAACCGCAAGGTTATCCTTGTTGCAAGGAAAGAAGAAGCTCAGAAGAAACTTCTTGAGACCATCAAGGAAGGCGACGTTGTTGAAGGAACCATAAAGAACGTTACGGACTTCGGTGTATTTGTGGATCTTGGCGGAATGGACGGTTTGCTTCACATTTCCGAGATGAGCTGGGGCCATGTTGAGAACCCCAAGAAGAACTACAAGGCAGGCGAGAAGCTTACGGTTCTCATCAAAGAGATCAACGAGAACAAGATCGCATTAAGCCTTAAGTTCAACGACACAAATCCCTGGGTTGACGCAGAGTCAAAGTATGCAGTGGGAACGGTTGTTACCGGTAAAGTGATGCGTATGACTGACTTCGGTGCATTTGTGGAACTTGAAAACGGAATCGATGCACTTCTTCATGTATCTCAGATATCCAAGGATCATATCGAGAAGCCTTCGGATGTGCTTAAGGTCGGCGATGAAGTTACGGCAAAAGTTGTTGACTTCAATCTTGACGAAAAGAGAGTCAGCATCTCGATAAAGGCTCTTACAGCTCCCGACCCTAAGGAAGAAAAAGAAGAAGAGAGTAACGAAGACGTTGCAAGCGTTGACATTGATGCCGTGATCGCTGCGGAAGAAAACGGTGAAGAGGCATAAGTCTTAATTAATCGTTAAATATCATTTGATATAATAATGGGTGGTCGGTAAAGACCGCCCATTAATTTTTTAAATAGGAGAAGCAAGGGGATGGCATACGATTACGAGTATTTCAAAAAAGCAGTTTTCGACTTGACCAAGATCGATCTTAACGCTTACAAGGAGAAGCAGATGAAGCGAAGGATCGATACGCTTATCGGCAAGCATAATGTTAAGGGTTACGACGAATATGTACAGTTACTTAAGACCGACAAGGAAAAATTTGAAGAATTTGTAAGCTATTTAACGATCAACGTTTCGGAGTTTTACAGAAATCCCGATCAGTGGGAATTGATGGATAAAACGATCATTCCGGAACTCATATCAAAGTTCGGCAACAACTTAAAGGTATGGAGCGCCGCATGTTCGACGGGTGACGAGCCCTATTCGCTTGTAATGGCGCTTTCAAGACACCTGCCGCTTAATCAGATCAAGATATTTGCAACCGATATAGACAAGCAGATACTTGAAAAGGCCAAGATGGGTCTTTATAACGAGAAATCGATCGAAAACGTTCCGAAGGACCTTAAGGCCAAGTATTTCGAAAAAGTCGGAGGTTCATACAGGATAAAGGATGAGATCAAGGCAAGAGTAGAGTTTAAACAGCACAATCTTTTAAAAGATACTTATCCTACCGATATGCATCTTATCGTTTGCAGAAATGTACTGATATACTTTACCGAAGAAGCAAAGGAAGAGATATTCAAAAAGTTCTGCGCTTCGCTTAAGAGTAAAGGCATCCTCTTTATAGGAAGTACCGAGCAGATAATCAACTATAGGGAAATAGGTTTCCAGAGAAAGAACTCATTTTATTACGACAAGCCATGATAATAAAAAGTCGCCCGGATGGGCGGCTTTTTTATTGTTTAAGCATATGTTCCATAAGATGTGAGGCGTAAGCCGAAAAAAGCTCACGATCGGTCTTTCTTTCATCGGTAAGCTCAAAGAAAAGCTTCTTTGAACTGAAATCGGGTTTAAAAAACGGAGTTATAAGTGCATCCCATTCGGGTAAGAATCTGGATGTCTTTCTTGTGTAACAGTTCTGCGCTTTGGCTTTTTCTCTGTGACCTTTATCCACGAATGAAGCTACGGATTTGTGGAGGGCCACGTCTTCATCGGGAAGATAATAGTAATCCTTGTAGTTTGCATAATAGTATTTGAGTTCTTCTTCGGCGATCGGAACTCTCAGCATTGCCTGATTTGCCGCTCCCGCAAAATATACTCCGTCATACATATATGAGATCGGAACGGGAAGGGGAGCGGGGGTGTCGAACGTCATCAAAAGTTCGGAACGGTCGTTTCCGTTAACGTCTTTAAAGTGGCTTGCGGACACCTTTGTGACCTTTAACTTGTCCGTAAACAGATCGCATACCGACAATATGGGAAGTATACCCGGCATTCCGCTTAAATCTTCAAAATTATGAAGTAGGAGCAGGCGTTTTAATTCTTCATCGTGCGTTTCAACATATTGATGATAAAGCCCGATGAGATCCCCGCCCGAATATTTGTCTTCCCTGTCGATCTTTAAGAATCTTTCTATCGTTTTCTGCTTGCAGTTTTCAAGTTTCAAAAACGACTTAAGCGTTGCAACGCGTTTATATAAGTCGATCCCGGTAAAATCATTGAAATTGTAAGGGAGATCGTGTTCTTTGACCTTGGCAAGGATATATGGAATATCAAAGTTGTTGCCGTTAAAATGGATGAGGAACGAAAAATCCTTTGCAAATGAGAAGAATTCATTTAACAGTTCTTCCTCGTCGGAATATTTATCGGCAAAAAACTGGGTTGCATAAAAGGCATTGTCTTTAAAGTAAACGCAGCCTATAAGATAAAGATTTGAGTTTCTGGCGGTAAATCCCGTAGTCTCAATATCGATAAAAAGACATTTGTTCCTGTCACATATTTTTTCCAAAGGGTAGTTTAATTCGGAAATGTTTATGGGATTTGTGATTGTCTGCATATCATACCTCCGAAGAATATAAGAAAAAACCGCTTATCATGATAGTATCATTTAGATCTTAAAGAGACAAGATTAAAATGCATGACACAAATGTCACAAAAACATGAAAACAATAGTGCTTATAAGGCTTACAAGTTCTTTTGACACTTATATCATTTTATAGTATAGTATCTTTGTATTGGAAAAAATTGAGAAGGTAGGTTTCATATGGCAAGTCTGACATTCAGGGGCGGGATTCATCCTTATGACGGAAAAGATATGTCCAAGGATATACCCATTAAAGAGATCAATGCCGGCCCTGTTCTGGTTTATCCGCTGTCGCAGCATATCGGTGCGCCGGCTGTTCCCATTGTTCAAAAAGGAGATCGTGTACTCGCAGGCCAGAAGATAGCCGAGGCACAGGGATTCGTGTCATCTCCGATATATTCGTCCGTATCCGGTACGGTCAAAGATATCTGCAATCACAGAGTGCTTGCAGGTAATAATGCCATGTCCATAATCATCGAAAACGACGGTCAGTACGAGAGTGCGACTCCATGGGATGTCAAACCCCTTGATGAGATGGATGAGGCCGAGATCATCAACAGGATACGCGAAGCCGGGATCGTAGGTATGGGCGGTGCGGGTTTCCCCACTCATGTAAAGCTTTCGGTAAAGGAACCTCATAAGATCGATTATGTGATCGTCAATGCGGCCGAATGCGAGCCTTATCTTACAAGTGATTACAGAAGGCTTATCGAATCACCCGAGAAGCTTCTGGACGGTCTTAAGGTATATCTTAAACTTTTCCCCAATGCATTGGGAATAGTTGCGATCGAAGACAATAAACCCGACTGCATCAAGATCTATAAGGCACTTACCAGAGAAGAACCGAGAATAGTGGTGAAAGCCTTAAAGACAAAGTATCCGCAGGGTTCCGAAAGACATCTCATCTATGCCGTAACGAGAAGGGAACTTAACTCAAAGCTTCTCCCCGCAGATGTAGGCTGCGTGGTCAATAATGTCGATACCGTATATTCCGTCGGTTCCGCAGTATACGAAGGCAGGCCGTTAATGTACAGGATAGTAACGGTTACCGGCAACTGCATCAAGAATCCGCGAAACTTTAAGGTAAGGACCGGAACTTTGTATTCAACTCTTCTTGAAGAGGCAGGCGGTTATAAAAAGGAACCGGCAAAGATAATATCGGGCGGGCCCATGATGGGTATATGCATGTTCGATCTTGATGTTCCCGTTACGAAGACCGCATCGGCGCTTCTTTGTCTTTCGAAAGACGATATTTCAAGAATGGAGCCTTCCGCATGTATAAATTGCGGAAAGTGCGTGAGTGTATGTCCGAGCCGTCTTGTGCCGAAGATACTTTCGGATCACGCCGAGAACTTCAATGAAGAAGCATTTTTAAGCTGTAACGGACTTGAGTGTGTGGAGTGCGGATGCTGCAGTTACATCTGCCCCGCTAAGAGACCGCTTGCACAGAATATAAAATCAATGCGCAAGATAGAACTTGCAAAAAAGAAAAAGTAGGAGGAAGAGAAAGTGGACGGATTATTAAATGTATCTTCAAATCCGCATATCCGGTCAAAGCAGACAACAAGCTCGATCATGCTTTTAGTCATCATTTCGCTTCTTCCGGCCGCCGGTCACGCAATATACAGATTCGGCTTTAACGCACTTATGCTCATTGGTGTTTCGATAATAAGTGCGGTTGCGTTTGAACTTTTATTTGAAATGTTTACGGGCAGAAAGAACACTGTCTCTGATTTTTCCGCGATCGTTACGGGTCTTCTTCTGGCCCTTAACCTTCCGGTAAAGGCACCGTGGTGGATCCCGATCGTGGGTTCTTTCTTTGCCATAGTGGTGGTCAAGATGCTTTTCGGCGGTCTCGGTCAGAATTTTATGAACCCGGCCCTTGCCGCAAGATGTTTTCTTTTGATCTCATTTACATCCATAATGACAAATTTCGATACCGATACGATGTCGGGCGCTACGCCTCTTTACAGGATAAAGATGGGAGAGCAGGTGGATATCGTGAAGATGCTTACCGGAAATACCCAGGGTACCATCGGTGAGACATCGGCGCTGTGTCTTCTTATCGGAGCGGTATTTTTGTTTCTTTGCGGTGTTATCGATCTTATAATCCCCGGAATGTACATAGCGACTTTTGTGATATGTATCGGATTGTTCGGAGGCCACGGATTCGATCCGACCTTCCTTTCTGCGCATGTTCTGGGCGGCGGACTTATACTCGGTGCGTTTTTCATGGCTACCGATTATGTCACAAGACCCATAAGCAAATCGGGACAGGTAATATTCGGAATGCTGCTCGGTATATTGACCGCTGTGTTCAGAGTCTTCGGTCCGACAGCCGAAGGAGTTTCTTATGCGATCATAATCGGCAACATTCTTGTTCCGCTCATCGATAAGATTACCGTACCTTCATATTTCGGAAAGGGGGCGGTAAAGAGTGAATAAGAACGTTGAGATAAAAGAACTTGTAAAGAATACCCTTATAATGCTTGCGATCACACTTATCGCGGGCTTTATCCTCGGATTCGTGTATGAAATTACCAAAGACCCCATTGCCAATATGGAAGAAAAGGCAAGACAGGAAGCCAATGCGGCTGTATTTGTAAATGCTTCTTCGTTTGAAGAACAGAATTTTGACAAAGATCAGATGCTTAAATGCCTCGAAGACGATTTTGAAAACGTCGAGATCACGGAAGTTCTTGCCGCAAAGGATTCGGGCGGCGGACAGATCGGATATGTATTTGAGATCACAAGCCACGAAGGCTTCGGCGGAGATATCGTGTTCAGAATGGGCGTTCAGAATGACGGAACGGTCAATGCGATAGCGATCACGTCAATATCCGAGACCGCAGGGCTTGGTATGAGAGCCGAAGAAGTTATCGTTCCGCAGTTTTTTGAAAGAAGAGCTGACAGCTTTGAGGTCACAAAGACCGGTGCCGCACTCGACAATCAGATAGATGCCATTTCAAGTGCTACGATCACATCAAAGGCATTTGTTAACGGTGTAAATGCCGGGCTTTTATATTTAAGAGAAGTTTTGGGAGGAGGTGTTGTGAATGAATAAGCAAAACCAAAGCATTCCCTCTCAAATGGGTGAAAGACTTGTAAACGGTCTGTTTAAAGAAAATCCCACCTTTGTTCTTTTGCTCGGTATGTGTCCTACGCTTGCGGTGACCACAAGCGCGATCAACGGTCTTGGCATGGGACTTACCACAATGGTGGTGCTTGCATTGAGCAATCTGCTTATTTCGCTTTTAAGAAAGGTCATTCCGAATAAGATCAGGATACCTGCGTTTATCGTTATTATCGCTTCGTTCGTAACGATCGTGGAGCTTTTGCTTAAGGCATATATTCCGTTCCTTTACGATGCACTCGGCATATATATACCGCTTATAGTCGTTAACTGTATCATCCTCGGACGTGCGGAGGCATATGCTTACTCCCACGGCCCGATCCCGTCTCTTTTCGATGGTATCGGAATGGGCCTGGGCTTCAGTCTGGCTCTTACGATCCTCGGTGGTTTCAGAGAACTTCTCGGAGCGGGAGAAATATTCGGTTATCATATAATGCCGGACGGGTTTGTGCCGGTGAGCATATTTATAATGGCACCCGGTGCGTTCTTTGTAATGGCACTGCTTACCGCACTTCAGAATTATATCAAGGATATCGGTCAAAAGCACGGAAAGGATATGTCCAAAATCGGCTCCGGCTGTGGCGGAGACTGTATGGCCTGTGATAAGGAATGTAAGGTTGCCGCTCCGGTAACGGAAGAGCAAAAGCCGGAAGAACCCGTTAAGGAAGATAAAAAGCCTAAAGAGTCCGTTGAGGAAGATAAAAAGCCCGAAGAAACCGTTAAGAACGAACCTAAGCAGGAAGAAGATAAGGAAGAGCCCGAGGCTGAAGAACCCGCCAAAGAGGATTTAAAGGTCGAAGAGCCAAAGTCCGACGGATCCGGGGCAGAAGAAGACAAGGCTTCAAAACCTAACTTTATTGCCGTTCTTTCGGGCAGATTTGCCGACTTTAAAGAAAAGCAGTCTGTAAAGAATGCGGAAAGAAAGGCGGCAAGAGAAGAGGCTTCAAAGAAAAGAGCCGAAGAAAAGGCTGAACTGGCTGCCAAGAAAGCCGAAGAAAAGGCTGCTCTGGAGGCTAAGAAGGCTGAAGAAAAAGCGGCATTGGAAGCTAAAAAGGCTGAGGAAAAGGCGAAAGAAGTTGCCCGCAAGGCTTTGGAAGCAGAAAAAGCTGAAGAAGAGCGTATCTTAAGAGAGGCCGAAGAAACGGTCAAGGCAGCCGAAGAGGCAAAGGCGACGGAAGAAGCCAAGGCAGCCGAAGAGGCAAAGGCGGCGGAAGAAGCCAAGGCAGCCGAAGAGGCAAAAGCAGCGGAAGAAGCCAAGAAAGCCGAGGAAGCAAAGGCTTTGGAAGAAGCAAAAGTCTTAGAAGAAGCCAAAGTTTCAGAAGAAGCCGGAAATGCCGGAGAGGCAGACAAAGCGGAAGAAGCAAAAGCCGAAGATGATGATATTGAATTTTTCAATCTTGAAGAGTTTAAGAGCCGTATAAATAAGCCTGTCAAAAAGAAGTCACACAAGAAGTCGAGCATCGATAAAGCCAAATTGCTTCTTTCAAAGGCAGAAGAAAGTTTAAAGGAGGATGAGAACAATGATTAGAAGTCTTATATTTCTTGCATTGGGTTCAGCCCTTATAAACAATGTCGTTTTAAGCCAGTTTTTAGGCCTGTGTCCGTTCCTGGGAGTTTCCAAAAAGGTCAAGACCGCTGTCGGAATGGGTACGTCGGTCATATTTGTCATAACGTTAAGCTCGATCGTTACAGGAATCCTGTATGAGCAGCTGCTTGTAAGATTTCACATCGAATATTTGAAAACGATAATATTCATACTTGTGATCGCAGCTTTGGTGCAGTTTTTGGAGATGTTCTTAAAGCGATATATACCTTCTTTGTACAGCGCGCTCGGTGTATACCTTCCGCTTATCACCACAAACTGTGCTGTTTTGGGTGTAGCACTTACAAATGTCAATAAAAGCTACAGTCTTCTTGAGGGAACAGTTAACGGATTTGCCACGAGTGTGGGTTTTGCGATCTCGATAATCATACTTGCCGGTATCCGTGAAAAGATACAATACAACGATATCCCGAAACCGTTTAAAGGCATGCCGATCGTTCTTATATCGGCAGGACTCATGGCGATCGCCTTCTGCGGTTTCTCGGGACTTTTGTAGGAGGGCGTGACATGGATTTCGGATCGATAGTTACCGCTCTTATCATAATAGGTTCGATAGGGCTGTTTGTAGGTATATTTTTAGGAATCGCGGGAATAGTATTTAAAGTCGAAGTAAATGAAAAAGAAGAAGCCGTGCTGTCGAAACTTCCCGGCAATAACTGCGGCGGATGCGGATTCCCCGGCTGTGCGGGGCTTGCACATGCGATCGTTAACGGTGAGGCGGAGATAAACCGTTGTCCCGTGGGCGGTCAGGCCGTTGCCGATGAGATAGCGGCTATCATGGGCACAAAGGCCGAAGCGGCGGAAAGAAAGGTTGCGTTTGTGGCTTGTAAAGCCCATTGTGAAGACGCTTCCGTGGATTATGAATATTACGGCGTAAATGACTGCAGGATGTTAAGCTTTGTGCCTAACGGCGGTCCCAAATCGTGTAATCAGGGATGCCTCGGTTTCGGTACATGCGCTTCCGTCTGTCCTTTTGATGCCATTCATGTCGAGGACGGTGTAGCTGTTGTGGACAGGGATAAATGTAAGGCCTGCGGAAAATGCGTTGAGGTATGCCCGAAGCATCTTATATCGCTCATTCCTTACAATGCAAAGTATGCGGTTGCATGCTCCAATACCGAAAAAGGTGCGATAACCACCAAGCAGTGTAAAGTCGGTTGCGTGGGATGTTCTCTCTGCGTAAAGAGCTGTCCCAACAATGCCGTAAAATTTGAGAATTTCAATGCGACGATCGATTACGCACTTTGCAAAAACTGCGGAGCCTGTGCGGAGAAATGCCCGAAGAAGGTCATCAACGAGCTTTATTCGTAGAGATAATTTCCCTTGTGTCGGTTATGAATATTGCTTCATATCCCGGATAGTTATCAAGATATTTTGTTCCTTCGTCGATTCCTTTGATGAAAAGGATGGTGGAAAGCGCATCGCATATAGTTGACTTTTCGCCTATTATACTGACGCTTAACAGGTTGTTCCTTACGGGGCAGCCTGTTTTTGTATCAAGGATATGATGATAAAGAACATTGTCTTTGAGAAAGAAACGTTCGTAGCTTCCGCTCGTAACAACACTTTTATCGATAACTTCAACTGTCGTTATCGATCCGTCGCCAGCCGGGTCAGGGTCTTTGATGCCTATCTTAAACGGAGTATTGCCGGGTTTTGAGTTTATGGTAAGTACATTTCCGCCCAGATTTATAAATCCGTAGTCCACATCATATTTTTTTATTTCTTCTTTTAAGACATCGGCAATATAGCCTTTTGCGATGCCGCCGAGATCGAGCATGGCCTCATTGTCTTTTAAGGTTACGTTTGTGCCGTTTAGGATCACATTTTTATAATCGACGTGAGATAAAGCTTTTGATATTTCCGCATCGGAAGGGATCTTTGGGTCATCGGATTTAAAATCCCATATGGCGGTAAGAGTTCCTACGGTCGGATCGAACAATCCGTCCGTTTCTTTTGCAAAAGAAAGTGCATCGCCTAAAATCTCGGCGGTTTTTTCATTTACGGTTACGGTCTTTCCACCTGAATGATTAATGATATAAATGTCTGATGTTTCGGTATTTTTATTAAGAAGGCCGTCGTATACGGCCGCAAGTTCCATACACTTTTGGGCGGCGGCTTTTGCTTCGCTTCCGGCAAGATCGACCATGATAACGGTGTCAAAATAGAAACCCGAAAGAGAAATTTCGGTTTCTTGTGATTTGCATGCCACAAGAGAAAGCATTAATGATATAATCATTGTTAAAGTTAAGATCACTGAAGAGGTTTTTCTTTTCATAGTTATAGATTTTAACGCATATCCGGTAAAAAGGGAACGTATTAATGAAGCTTGATGATGATTTTAACAGTTCATACGAGAAGGGCAAATTTCAGACGACGATAACTGCCGTTGCCGTAATAGCGATAGTTACCGTTATTGTTTTTGTGCTCATATTAAATGCCGATTCCGTTAAAAGAACCGCATCTTCCACAAAGACGGCTTCGATCATAAGCGAGATAGCATCGATCGGAAGCGATGATACTTCCGGTGAAGTTGTCGACGATCACGTTCCTTTATCGACCCTTCATCCCGAAGATCTTGATTTTTATGAGATGTATCACGAAACATCCGAATCCGTTTCCGTTTCCGAGGAGGAACCGGCAGAGGTCGAAGAAGATCCTGCGACGGACGGAAAGCATACACTTGTTGTTATGCCCGACGGTACGGAAGAATGGGTATCCATCAGTAAGTACATAACCAAAAATATTTATGATTACACAAATCTTTCGGACCTTGACGGCATCAAAGAATATACATACAACAACCGCGTTGTGAGTGCTTTCGGTGTGGATGTGTCAAAGGATCAGGGCTATATCGATTATGTCAAGCTTCAGAAAGCCGGAGTCGATTTTGTGATGATCCGCGTCGGCGCGAGAGGCTATTCAAGCGGACAGATCACGATCGATGATTATTTTGAAGACAATATAAGACGTGCATCGAGTGCCGGGCTTGATATAGGCGTTTATTTTCTTTCGCAGGCGATCACCGAAGAGGAAGCCGAAGAGGAAGCCGAACTTGTAATAGAAAAGATAAAAGACTATAAGCTTATCTATCCGGTAGCATTTGTGATGGAATATACCGAAGGCGATACGGCAAGGGTGGAAGCACTTAATAAAAACGAAAAATCAATGGTAGCCAGGGCTTTTCTTAAAAAGATAGAAGAGGCGGGCTATAAACCGATAGTGTATGGTACAAAGGCATGGCTCATAAAATATATCGAGCTTAACAAAGTCGTTTCGGATTTCGACGTATGGCTTTCGGAAGAGGCCGATATGCCCACTTACCCTTATGAATTTACCATGTGGCAGTACAATAAAAAGGGCAGTATTTCCGGAATATCCGGAGATGTAAGCTTCAATTTAAGTTTCGTGGATTATTCGCTCAGATAGTCAAAAGCTTGTCAGAGATCTTTATATTTGAATAAATGTCCGCGTATTCGCGCGCAGAGATACCCTCAATATAATTTTGAGGGTATTTTTTCGAGATCCCTTTGGAACGTAACAGATCGACGGCTTTGTTAAAAGCGATCGCCGCCGTTATCTCATCGGCATAGCGGCCGATGATGAACTTACCGTTTATATTGATCGTGGCCTTGTATATTTCCTTTGCTTTTACGGTCTGTTTTTCGACGCCGAAATAACGGTTTATTATCTCTATGTTCTCACGCCTGAAATCGTAATTGTCGCCGTTTATGAATATATAATCCCTTCCTTCGACGGAAAACGGCTTTATGCCGAATCGTTCTTTTACCGAGACCTGTGAACCGTAATCGGAAACAAAGATATGGTTTCCGCGCTTTATTATCTTATGCGAGGAAAAGTAAAAAAGATCGTCGGTATCGAATTTGTATATTTCGTTCGGAGAATAGTAGTAAAAGAAAAATTTATTCTCAAGATAGATCGGAGTTTTTATATAGATATTCTTGTCTCGAAGATTACACAAAATGACAAATTTTTCGAAGGAAAGAGGGCAGTCTTCGGGATAATCGGAAACATCGATATCCGAAGAAAGAAGCTTTTCGGCGAAAAGATAAGCTTTTCCGGCTTCGCTCTCGGAAGAGTAGCTGCCCAGGCTTATGTGCTTGTTGTTCCTGGTTATGGAAGCACGAAAATTGGGCTTTCCGCTTTTTAAATTGTCGATATAAACACCTTGTTTTTGCGCTGCCATGCAATCCTTTTATTTTTGATTAACAAATAATTAATTTTTTCTAAATTTGTTGTTGCTTATTTGAAGATTCGGGGTTAAAATTTAGTAAATAATTTGTAGCGGTAAAGCGATAAAGTATAAAACTATGACGACAAAAGAAGCTCTTGATGCGATAATTCCTTCTTACGAACGGTATTATAACATTATAACCGAAAACGTTAAAGAACCGTTTGATAAGGAGGCGTGGTTCCTTTCGCACAATGAACAGTATTTTCTGGTGAAGGCCGCAAAGGTCGATGATGTCGATTCCAATGAATATGTGTTTTTTAAGACGATCGATCATTTAACTTTGGAAGAGTATGAAAGACTTTGCGATATAAGCTGGGAAGAAGGCATATCAAGGGTAAAACCTTATCTCGGTCATAAAAATACCGATGTATCGCTTGTAATATTTGCGGACCGTATCGACAACAACTGTTTTGAAGCGGTCAAAAAGACCAGAAGATATAAATCATATTCGTTCAGCTTTAAAGGCTATTCGAATTTTAAAGTGGTTGCAGTTGAACTGAAGCTTAAGAGATTTGCCACCAACCGCCAAGGGAGGATCTTAAAGCAGATGTTCATGCGATATACAAAATAATCATTTTCAAAGAGGAGAGAGACATGACAGCATTACTTATCATTGTTGCAGCTATTATCTTGCTGTTCTTGGGCTATGTTTTCTACGGATCATGGCTTGCAAAGCAGTGGGGCATCGACCCTACAAAGAAGACTCCTGCTGTTGAAAAGGAGGATGGTGTTGACTATGTTGCGGCTAAGCCTGCAGTATTAATGGGTCACCACTTCTCATCCATTGCAGGCGCAGGTCCCATTAACGGACCTATACAGGCTTCTGTATTCGGATGGCTTCCGGTTTTCCTGTGGTGTGTTATCGGTGGTATTTTCTTTGGCGGTCTTCAGGATTTCGGTTCACTTTTTGCTTCCATCAGACATGACGGAAAATCCGTCGGTGAGATCATCAAAGACTCGATGGGCAGCCGTGCAAAGAAGTTATTCATCATCTTTGCACTTTTGGTTCTTATTCTCGTTATCGCATCTTTCGTTAACGTCGTAGCAGGTACCTTCAAGTCCGATACATTCGGCTTTACCACTGGCGATGCCGTTACCGGAAATGAGACTACGGCAATAATCTCACTTTTATTCATCGTCCTTGCTATCATCTACGGTATTCTTACCAACAAGATGGGCGTTAAGACACTTCCCGCAACCATTATCGGTATCGCAGGTATCGTTCTTTCCGTTATCATCGGTCTTAATGTTGGTTTTGCAATGAGCCGTACGGCATGGATCATCGCGATCGGTATTTATATCGCCGTTGCTTCACTGGTTCCCGTTTGGATCCTTTTACAGCCCCGTGATTACCTTTCCAGTTTCTTACTTTACTTTATGATGGCACTTGCTGTTGTAGGTATTATAGTTACTGCATTTACACATCAGGCTACATTTACGATCCCTGCAGTTACGGGTTGGACCACAAAGATCGGTACGATGTTCCCCGCATTGTTCATCACCGTTGCCTGCGGTGCATGCTCAGGTTTCCATTCTCTTATTTCGACCGGTACATCATCCAAGCAGCTTGACAATGAGAAGAACGCTAAGGCCATCGGTTACGGTTCGATGCTTATCGAATCCGCACTCGGTATCGTATCTCTTATTGCAGTAGGTATGGTATACCAGAAGTACCTTGACGGCGAGTTCGGTTCTCCTTCCGCAGCATTTGCGGCAGGTATCGGTATCATGTTCGGTAATGAAGGCTCGGGCCAGTACAAGACCATATATGCACTTCTTACACTTGCCGTATCTGTATTTGCTCTTACAAGTCTTGATACGGGTACCAGACTTTCACGTTTCATGTTCTCTGAACTTTTCCTTAAGGAAGATGAAGCAACATGGAAGGATGCAAAGGGCGTAAGAATGCTTCTTGCACATCCCTTGTTCGGTACCTCCATCATGGTCATCATCGGCTGTGTACTCGGTGGATTAAGTCTTTCACAGATATGGGGTCTTTTCGGTGCAGCTAACCAGCTGCTTGCAGGTATAGCACTTCTGGCTGTTGCGGCATGGCTCGGCGAAGTCGGAAAGAACAACAAGATGTTCTTTATCCCTACGGTATTCATGCTTACCGCTACACTTACCAGTCTTGTTATTACGATCTTCAAGAAGTTTGCTGCAATCGGTAAGGGCGAAGCTATGTGGGGAGATTATTTCCAGCTTGTATTCGCACTTGCAATGGCAGTTCTTGCTGTGATCCTTGTGGTTGAAGGTGTTCAGACTTTCGCTAAACAGGCTAAAGCAAAGAAGAAATAATGCAAACTATCAAGCGGAGGCGCATGCCTCCGCTTTTTTTGCGTAAATAAGTAAAATAGAATGATATTGATAACAAACTTAACAATTTTGCGCTGTCTCTATTGAATTGTCGTGAATTTTCGTATATCTTTATATTTGGATATTTTTAAGTGAGGTAGTAAATATGTATTATTCAAGTACCAGAGATTCTTCCATAAGGCTTACGGCGTCCGAGGCCGTACTTAAAGGCCTTTCCGATGACGGAGGTCTTTTTGTGCCGAGTGAGTTTCCCACTCTTCCTGTAAGTCTTGAAGAACTGGCCGATATGGATTATAAGGAAACGGCCTTTGCCGTTATGAAAGGTTATCTTGACGATTATACCGAAGATGAACTTAAGGACTGTATCGATAAGGCTTACGACAGTAAGTTTGATACCGAAGAGATAGTGCCGATGGCAGAAGCGGACAAGGCTTATTATCTTGAACTTTTCCACGGTCCCACGATCGCTTTTAAGGATATGGCTTTATCGATCCTGCCCCATCTTCTTACAACAGCGGTAAAGAAGAACAGATCCGATAAGGAAGTTGTTATCCTGACCGCTACGAGCGGTGATACCGGGAAGGCGGCTCTTGCGGGTTTTGCGGATGTTCCGGGTACGCGCATCATTGTTTTTTATCCCAAAGACGGTGTTTCCAACGTACAGAAACTTCAGATGGTCACACAGAATGGCAATAATACTTTTGTGGTTGGCGTTGACGGAAATTTTGATGACTGTCAGTCCGAAGTCAAGGCAATATTCGGAGACGCGGATCTTCGTAAGAAAATGGCCGATGCGGGATTTGCATTTTCATCCGCCAATTCGATGAACATAGGACGACTTGTTCCTCAGATCGCATATTATGTATTTGCTTACGGACGACTTGTTAAAAACGGGCGTATCCGTCCCGGCGATGAGATAAACGTATGTGTTCCCACAGGAAACTTCGGAAACATTCTCGCAGCGTTCTTTGCCAAGAGATCGGGACTTCCGATCAAGACATTTATCTGCGCCTCGAATGACAACAAGGTTTTGTTCGATTTCTTTAAGACGGGCGTTTACGACAAGAACAGACAGTTTATCCTTACGGATTCCCCTTCGATGGATATCCTTATTTCATCAAATCTTGAAAGACTTATCTATATGTCGGCCGGATGCGATGCCCAAAAGAACAAAAAGCTCATGGAGAGCCTTGCTAAAGAAGGGAAATATGAGATCACGGCCGACATGAAGGAATTCATGGACAGTTTCGTGGGCGAATATGCCGACTGGGCCGAATCTTCGGGGAAGATAAGATCTCTGTACGAGAATACGGGTTATATAATCGATACACATACAGCCGTTGCCGCAGCCGCTTACGATAAGTATGTACATGATACCGGCGATAAGACGGTCACAGTCATAGCTTCGACGGCAAGCCCGTTTAAATTTGCCCGTTCGGTACTTAAGGCGATCGACAAAAAGTACGAAGACGGTGAAGATTTTGAACTTATCAACATCCTTTCCGAAAAGGCAAATGTTGATATTCCTCCCGCTATTGAGGAGATACGCGATGCAAAAGTCATTCATGATACTGTTTGCAAACGCGAAGGTATGAGGGATTATGTTTTAAACAACATGGGTTTAAGGTGATCGAGGTAGAAGGTGAAAAGCAAGAAACATATTCTTATCGTGGATGATGTGACCACGAACTTAAGGTATATCGGTGAGGTTTTAAAAGAAAACTATATCCTGTCCATGGCAAAGAGCGGAGAGCAGGTCTTTAAGATACTTGAAAAGGCCCGTCCCGACCTGATCCTTTTGGATATCAAGATGCCGCAGATGGACGGTTTTACCGTTTTCTCAAAACTTTCAAGCGACGAAAAATTCAACAGCATCCCCGTTATCTTTCTTTCGGGCGACAATCAGGAGGAAAACGAGGTAAAGGGCATTGAACTCGGTGCCAAAGACTTTATCAGAAAGCCTTTCGATCCCGAGGATATGGTTCTTAGGATAGAAAGGGCATTAAAGAATGAACGTTCTTGAGATCATTTTCGTAATATATGCGATTTATCTGTTCTATCTTACGGTCAAGATGAAAAGAACCCGTGAGATACCACCCTTTTTGGTGAATAACAGGATAAATGCCGAAAACGCCAAGGATAAAGAGGGTTATATAAATTATATGGTCCCGAGGCTGTTTTGTCTTGAAGCGTCGATAATCATAATAACCGCAGTATCTGTGGCAAGCAATTTCGTCACCTCGCTTTCGCTTGTTTCGATCATCTGTGATGTCGTCTTTTTTATAGCGATCATCATTTTCGGAGTTATGACAGTTAAAGCCCAGAACAGGTTTTTGTTCGGAATGGAGAAAAAATGACAAACAGTGAACTTTATGCACATGTGGATCATACTCAGCTTAAAGCGTTTGCAACATGGGAAGACATAAAGAAACTATGCGATGAAGCCGTAAAATACAAGACGGCTTCTGTTTGTGTTCCGCCGTGCTACATTAAGCGTATACACGATACTTACGGCGACAGGATAAATATCTGTACCGTTATAGGTTTCCCGCTCGGATACAGCGTTACAAAGGCTAAAGTCACGGAAGCGGTCTGTGCCATAGAAGACGGAGCCGGCGAAGTGGATATGGTCATTAACATCAATGATGCAAAGAACGGTGATTTTGACAAGATCTTAAACGAGATCAAAGAGATAAAGAACGCGTGCGGCGACCATATCTTAAAGGTCATAATCGAAACGTGTTATCTGACCGAAGAAGAAAAGATAAAGCTTTGTAAAGTTGTCACAAAGGCCGGAGCGGATTATATCAAGACTTCAACCGGTTTCGGTACGGGCGGAGCAACTTTTGAAGACGTTAAACTGTTTAAGGAAAACATAGGCCCCGATGTTAAGATCAAAGCCGCAGGCGGGATCCGTACAAGGGACGATATGGAAAGATTTATGGAACTCGGTGCCGACAGACTCGGTACAAGTTCAGCAATATCAATATTGGAAGGGTAAATGACATGAACGAAGTATTAAAAAGGATCGGCGAGCTCAGAAAGGCGATGGCCGATCTTAAGATCGACTGGTACTTTATGACATCCGACGATTATCATTCTTCGGAATATGTATCGGACTATTTCAAAGTACGGGAGCATTTCAGCGGCTTTACCGGGGACAATGCGTATCTTTTGCTTGACAAGGACAGCGCATACATGTGGACCGACGGCCGCTATTTTATTCAGGCCGAGGGCGAGCTTAAAGGCACCACGATAAATCTTATGCGCATGGGCGAGGAAGGTGTTCCCACGGTTACCGAATTTATAAAGGCCAACGTAAAAAAGGGAATGACGCTTGCTTTTGACGGACGATGCGTCTCCACAAGTCTGGGCAAAAAGATAAAGAAGATCCTTGAATCCAACAAAGCAAAGCTTAACTTTGAAGACGATACGGCCGCAAAACTTTGGAAGGACAGACCTTCGCTTCCGGACGCACCTCTTTATATCTTAAAGGACGAGACGACCGGGGAATCCTGTACATCCAAGCTTAAAAGGGTCAGAAAAGTGCTCAGGGATTCCGATGCGGGTGCACTCCTTCTTTCAAAACTCGATGATATAGCATGGCTTACGAACATGAGAGGAAACGATATAGAGTGTAATCCTGTCTTTCTTTCGTATATGATGGTCACGGAAAAAGAAGCATATCTTTTCTTAAGGGAATGCGTAGTCACAAAAAAGATCAGGACTTACCTTGATTCAGTAGGTGTCACTGTTATCGATTACGACGATTTCTTTAAATTCTTAAGTGAGTTTTCCGTAAAGAAAAAACTGATGCTTGAAGAAAACAGCGTAAGCTTCGCCGCTTTTATGTGTGCGGGTAAGGGAAGCGAGATATTGAACATGGCCAATCCCACGACCTACATGAAAGCCGTTAAGAATAAGACTGAACTTAAGCATATAAGAGAGATATGTGTGACCGATTCCGTATGCATGATCAAATTTATGTATTGGCTCAAAAATACGATCGGAAAAGAAAAACTTTCGGAACTTGACGCAGCCGATAAGATCGACGGCTTAAGAAGTAAGGTTAAAGGTTTTATAGAACTTTCTTTTCCCACCATCGCAGGATACGGCCCGAATGCGGCAATGATGCATTACAGTGCCACTAAGAAAAACTTCGCTTATTTAAAACCCGAAAACTTTCTTCTCGTAGATTCCGGCGGACAGTATGAGAACGGTACAACGGATGTTACAAGAACCTTTGTATTGGGACCGATCACCGATGAGATGAAGCTGCACTTTTCAAAGGTTGCGGCAGGTATGCTTGCGCTTGCCGATGCAAGATTCTTATACGGTTGTACGGGAAGAAACGTAGATATACTTGCAAGACTTCCTCTCTGGGAGCTAGGGATCGACTATAAATGCGGTACCGGACACGGCATCGGTTATATCTTAAACGTTCATGAGGGACCTCACGGGATAAGATGGAAGTACAATCCCGATGTCAATGAGGCTGTTTTGGAAGACGGAATGCTTATGTCGGATGAACCCGGTGTATACATTGAGGGAAGCCACGGAATAAGGACCGAGAACATGCTTCTTTCGGTTAAGGCCGAAAAAACATCGGGCGGTCAGTTTATGAAGTTTGAACAGCTTACATGGATACCGATCGACAGGGAAGCGCTTGATAAGAAATACCTTTCAGAAAAAGATATAAAGCGCATCGACGATTATCACAAGAAGGTTTATCAAAAGACATACAGATTCTTAAACGAAACCGAGAGAAAATGGCTTAAAGAACAGACAAGACCCTTATAATATGGCGAAAAGAAACGTTAAATTCATAATTTCATACGACGGGACCAGGTATCAGGGCTGGGAACACCAGCCCGATACAGAATGGACTGTTCAGGGCAAGATAGAAAGCGTTCTTTCAAAGCTTGAAGGAAAAGATGTTGAGGTGATAGGAGCGGGCAGAACGGATGCCGGCGTGCATGCAAAGAAAATGGTTGCCAACGCGTTCCTTGAGACCGATCTTTCCGAGACCGGGATAATGGATTATGTAAACCGATACCTTCCCGAAGATATTGCGGTCATCGAAGTGAGATTTGCATCCGAACGCTTTCACTCAAGGTACAAGGCTGTCGGTAAGACATACAGGTACACCTGCTACATAGGTAAGTCCAAGCCCGTTTTTGACAGAAAATACGTATATGTCCTTGATAAGTGCCCGGATGTAAATGCAATGGAAAAGGCGGCAAAGTTACTCATCGGAGAGCATGATTTTGCATCTTTTTGTGCAAATCCGAGGATGAAAAAATCAACCGTGAGGCTTGTGGATAAGATAGATATCTCCGTTAAAGGCGAGTATCTTTATCTTACTTTTCACGGTACGGGTTTTTTGCAGCATATGGTACGTATCCTTACGGGAACGCTCCTTGAGGTAGGGTATCATGAAAGGACGCCCGAAAGCATGACGGAGCTTATAAATGCAAGGGACAGAAAGCTTGCGGGGGTTACCGCACCGGCTCAGGGACTTTGTCTTATGGAAGTTGAATATTGATAATTGTTTTTTAATAGGTCATTTGGTATAATACAGTTAACCTGAAATGCTGGAACCTGTTATTTTTGAACCTACAGTTACTTTAAACGGGATTCCTATATCTATCGGTGGATGTCAAGCCTCCTTCGAGTGGACGGCAGAAGCCGATGTGCGGTCACCCACCTGGCGAATGAGCTAGGAGTCAAAAGACAGGACCTCATTTTGGGCCCATTAAAAAAGGGTGCGTACGCCGCCCTTTTTTGGTTTATAAGTTTTTTGGTTTATTTGGGGATCGTTAAGATGAAAGAGAACCGTAAGAGTTCGAATAATTCCAAGTTAAAACTTATTCTCAAAGATTTCGCATACAGGGCAAAAGTCGATAATTTAAGTTCGCATGCCGCAAGCTGTGCTTTTTTTATTTTTCTCTCAATAATTCCCATGATGATATTAATATGTTCGATCATTCCGTACACGCCGCTCAAAGAATCGGATCTTATCGATATCATAAGCAGAGAGATCCCGACGTCGGTAGGCGGTCTTTTGGTTTCGCTTGTTTCCGAAGTGTACGATAAATCGATCGGAGTGATCTCCTTATCCATAATCGCGACCGTCTGGTCGGCAGGTAAGGGTGTCAATGCACTTATAACGGGGCTTAACGCCATTGAGCATGTGGAAGATAAAAGAAACCCTTTGCTCACAAGGCTTCTTTCTTCGTTATATACGCTTATCTTTCTTGCGGCCATGATAGTGTATCTTACGCTTATGGTATACGGTAAGATCGGAAAGAACATCCTTGTGGGATATTTTCCCCGGTTATCATATGTTTTCAATATTCTCGTTCTGTTCAGGTCGGTAATCACGATCGTGCTTATGACCGTGGTGTTTACCGTTTTGTATGCGATCCTTCCCTATGCAAAGATAAGGATGCGGGTTCAGCTTTTCGGGGCGTTTTTTACTGCTGTGACATGGACGCTGTTTTCGTATCTTTTTTCGCTTTATGTCGAGAATTTCAGTGCGTTCAGCCTGTACGGCAGTTTTGCAACGATAATGGTCATGTGTGTATGGCTTTATTTCTGTATGTATCTTGTCTTTGTAGGAGCCAACTTAAATAAGTATTTCAGACCCGTTTTTCTGGTCATAGACAAAAACATGAGACGCAAGCCGGTTAAGTATCAGGGCGAAAGTCTTGAAGAATAAGGTTTGACAACTAACATGTGAGAAGGTATAATCTCAATGGCTGTGAAGATGCGTAAGTATTATATGCGTTGGACATAAAGAAAGTTACGTCCCGTGGTTTATGAAGCCACGGGATTTTTTATTTATCATCAGGAGGTATATTATGGCTGACCTTAACGAGTTAACCGAGAAACTGTCAAATATAAGGCAGGAGATCACCGAAGAATTAAAAAAGATAGAAAGTTCCCAGGGCGCTTTTGAGTACAAAAAGAGCATTATGGACTCAAAGACCGGTAAGATCGGTTCGCTTATGAGAGAAATGGGCAAGATCCCCAACGAACTTAAAGCCGAATACGGTAAGAAGGTAAATGAGATAAAGAACTGGGCTACCGAAGAGTTTGAAAGTTTTGAGAAGAAACTTAAGGAAGCCGAGCTTAAAAAGCGTTACGAAAGCGAAAAAATAGATGTTACCATGCCCGCAAAGATGCAAAAGAAGGGCAATCTTCATCCGAACACCCAGGTGAGAAATCAGCTTGTCGATATATTCGGTTCCATGGGCTTTAATATCTACGAAGGAAGAGAGATAGAGACCGATTATTATAACTTTACGGCTCTTAATATACCTAAAGACCATCCCGCAAGAGATATGCAGGATACATTCTATTTAAGCCCGGAGTTTTTGCTCCGTACCCAGACTAGTTCCGGTCAGGTCCATGTCATGGAAGAGAATAAGCCTCCGATCAAGATCATATCTCCCGGTAAGGTTTTCCGTTCCGACGATGATGCAACGCATTCACCGATGTTTTCTCAGATGGAAGGTCTTGTTGTCGATAAGGGTATAACACTTTGCGATCTTAAAGGTATGCTCGATCTTTTTGTGCAGAAAATTTTCGGTGAAGGTACAAGCACAAGACTTCGTCCTTCGTATTTCCCCTTTACGGAGCCTTCTGTCGAGGTTGATGTCAGCTGCTTCCAGTGCAAAGGAAAAGGCTGCAAACTCTGCAAGGGAACCGGTTGGATCGAGGTCCTGGGTGCAGGTGTTGTAAACAAGAAGGTCCTTGAAGACTGCGGGATCGACAGTGACGTTTACAGCGGTATCGCATTCGGTATCGGTATTGAGAGAATAGCAATGCTCAAATACGGTATCAACAATATTAAATTACTTTTCGAGTCGGATCTTCGTGTACTCGATCAGATAGATGATTAAAGGAAGGAGGCTTTATTATGTTAGTGCCCTTAAGCTGGTTAAAAGATTATGTGGATATAGATGATGTTACACCCGATGAACTTGAGGAGAAGCTTTTTTCCTGCGGTTTTGAAGTAGAAGAAAAATATGAGGTCGGTCACGACATTTCAAATGTAGTTGTGGGCCTTGTAAAGACCTGCGAGCCTATAGAAGGAACACATCTTCATCTTTGTACGGTCGATGCCGGAAAGCACGGCACATTCCAGATCTGCTGCGGAGCAGACAATGTCGAAGCCGGAAAGAAGTTCCCTCTTGCACTTGTGGGTGCGACCGTTTATGCGACCGCAAAAGATCATAAGACCGTTGAAGGTGTTATGACCATCAATGCGGGCAAACTTCGCGGTTACGATTCTTTCGGCATGCTCTGCTCGGGTGTAGAGATCGGTGTTACAGAAGAGATGTTTAAAGGAGCCGGATATAACGGATTGCTTGTTCTTCCCGACGACTGCGTTCCCGGCGAGGACGTAAAGCCCATAGTCGGGATCGATGACTGGATCTTTGATGTATCGATCACCGCAAACAGGCCGGATTGTCAGAGTATTTTCGGTATTGCGAGAGAAGTTGCCGCAGTGCTTGAAAAGCCTGTCAAAGAGCCTGCGCTTGATTATACTGAAACCGATGTAAAGAAGGACGGCTTTAAAGTAACGGTTGAAGCCCCCGATCTTTGCCCGAGATATATTTCTCACTATGTATACGATGTAAAGATCTCCGAATCTCCCCAGTGGATGAAGAGAAGACTTGCGCTTGTCGGCTGTTCGGCGATCTCAAACATGGTTGACATAACAAACTATATCTTAAAAGAACTCGGTCAGCCCATGCATGCTTTCGACGAAAGCTTTATAGAAGGCAATGCGATCAACGTAAGACGCGCCGCTGACGGCGAAAAGATCGTAACGCTTGATGAGAAAGAATTTACCTTAAATTCAAACAACCTTGTTATCTGTGATGGGAAAAAGCCGGTCGCGCTTGCCGGTATCATGGGAGGTTTAAATTCAGAGATCCTTGACACCACTTCCGCAGTGCTTTTTGAGTCCGCAAAGTTTGCTCATGACAATATCCGTATAAGTTCAAAAGAACTCGGCCAGGTATCCGATGCAAGTGCACGTTATGCAAAGGGTGTCGATGAATATGCGACCGTTATGGCAATGAAGAGAGCTCTTCATCTTGTTGAAGAACTTAACTGCGGCAAGATATCATCGACTCATTTTGATGTAAACACAGGTAATTCCGTAGACACAACACCTCTTACCGTAAGCGTTAAGAAGGTAAATGCGGTACTCGGTATCACCGTTCCCGATAAGGATATCGTAAGGATACTTACAAACTTAAATTTCGCACCCGTACTTAACGGAGACGAACTTACCTTAAATGTGCCCGCTTACCGCGAAGATATGGCTACATATCAGGATGTGGCCGAAGAAGTGATCCGTATGTACGGTTACGATAAGATCATACCCACATTTATTCCTACCGCGGAAGTTACAAGCGGCGGATACAATTTAAGGCAGAAGACGGAGCTTAAGATAAAGAATGCACTTTGTGCCCAGGGAGCTTTTGAAGGAGTTCATTACTCGTTCTTTTCACCCTCGGATCTTGATCTTATCAAACTTCCGGAAGATGCACCCGAAAGACATGCCATTAAGCTTATCAATCCCATAAATATCGACCTTTCTCTTATGAGAACGACTCTTGCTCCTCAGATGATCACTGCGATCTCAAAGAATCAGAAGAGAGGAATCTTAAGCGGCCGTATCTATGAGCTTGGCAATAAGTTTATTCCCGGTGAGCTTCCGTTAACGGAGTATCCCGATGAGAGAGAAACGATCTGTATCGGTATCTTCGGCGACGATGAAGATTTCTTTACCTTAAAAGGACTCACGGATACCGTTGCAAAGGCACTCGACATTGAATTTGAGTATGAGTCGGAAACCCTTTCGTTCTTACATCCTTACAGGACGGCAAAAGTCATGTGTAACGGTGAAGGCATAGGATATCTGGGTCAGCTTTCTTATGAGATCCAGAATGAAACGGATATGAGAGTTCCCGCTTATATCGCAGAGATCGATCTTGCTTCGCTTGTAAAGTATTACGGAAAAGACAGACACTTTGTGCCGCTTCCGAAGTTCCTTGAGGAAAAGAGAGACCTTTGCTTTGTAATGAACAAGGATATAACCTGCGCGCAGATCGAAAAGGCCATCAAAGGAGCCTGTGATTATATCACCAAGATAGATCTTTTCGATGTATATGAAGGCGTCCAGCTCGGGGCTGACAAGAAGAGTATGGCTTTCTCGGTAGTATTTACGCCAAAGGATACCGAGTTTACCGCAGATTTCGTGGACGGACTCGTAAACGATATCCTTGATGTACTTAAGGAAAAATACGACGTTACTTTAAGAGCGTAAATTTTGAACTTTTAGAATATCTTTATAAAGGAGTTATCATATGGAGACTAAAAACTGCTGGAGCAACTATTCATTGAAGCAGATCCGTGAACTTGAAGTATTCACAAAGGATTACAGAGATTTTCTCGATAACTGCAAGACCGAGCGTGAATGTGTCAACAATATAGTCAACCTCTGCGAAAAATGCGGATATACCGAACTTGAAGAATATTTGAAAGCGGGCAAAAAGATCAAAAAAGGCGACAAGATCTATGCCGTAAACATGAATAAGTCCATAATCTTATTCAATATCGGCGAAGAGCCGCTTGAAAAGGGCATGAACATATTGGGTGCCCATATCGATTCTCCCAGAATGGACGTTAAGTCAAATCCTCTTTACGAGGATACTTCGATCGCTTATCTTGATACACATTATTACGGCGGCATCAAGAAATATCAGTGGGTTGCGATACCGCTTTCTTTGCACGGCGTAGTGATCAAAAAGGACGGAAGCACGATCGAGATGGCGATCGGTGAAGATGAGGACGATCCGGTGTTCTTTGTATCGGATCTTCTGATCCACCTTGCAGCCGAGCAGATGGATAAAAAGGCAGCCAAGGTTGTGGAAGGCGAAGCGCTCGATATCATCGTGGGAAATAAGCCTTTGACCATCAAAGCCAAGAAGGGTGAAGAAGATAAAAAAGACAAGGATCCTGTCAAGGCAGAGGTTCTTAGGATATTAAAAGATGAGTACGGCATGGAAGAGGAAGACTTCTTATCTGCCGAGCTTGAAGTCGTACCCGCAGGAAAGGCAAGAGAAGCAGGCTTTGACAGAAGCATGATACTTGCATACGGACAGGATGACAGAGTCTGCGCTTTCGCATCTCTTTTCGCTATGTTGGAGGTTAAAGACGTAAAGAGAACATCGTGCTGCATACTTACCGACAAGGAAGAGATAGGTTCAGTCGGAGCCACGGGTATGACAAGTTTTTATTTTGAAAATGTCATAAGAGAAATATTAAATCTCATGGGCAAGGCAGATGAGCTTAAGTTAAGAAGATGTCTTGCAAACTCAACAATGTTAAGCTCGGACGTCAACGCCGCATACGATCCTTCATACGCAAGCGCTTTTGAGAAAAAGAACGCTTCCGTAATGGGCAACGGCATGGTGTTTTCCAAGTTTACCGGTTCAAGAGGCAAGTCCGGAAGCAACGATGCCAATGCCGAATATATCGCATATATACGCAAGATCATGGATGATGCAAAGGTTTCGTTCCAGATAGCCGAACTCGGCAAGGTTGATGTCGGCGGCGGCGGCACGATAGCATATATCATGGCAAAATACGGCATGAACGTCATCGATGCGGGCGTTGCGGTACTTAACATGCATGCTCCGTTCGAAGCCACCAGCAAAGCGGATGTATATGAGTCAATGAGGGGTTATGTTGCTTTCTTAAACGCACCCGGAATGTAAGACAGATGGAAACACTTTTAAAATCAGATTATTATTATGACCTGCCCGAGGAACTTATCGCACAGGATCCGTTAAGCGACCGATCTTCGTCTAAACTGATGCTTCTTGATAAGAATACGGGCAGGGTTGAACATTCGATCTTTAAAGACATAAAGTCGTATTTAAAAGAAGGCGACTGTCTGGTGCTCAACAATACAAAGGTAATACCCGCAAGGCTTATCGGCCACCGTAAAGATACAGGAGCTGTCATAGAGGTCCTTCTTTTGAAACGATTAAAGGACAATACATGGGAGACGCTTGTAAAGCCCGGTAAAAAGGCAAGGATCGGGCAGGAGATCGTTTTCGGCGACGGTATCTTAAAGGGTACGGTCAAGGATATAGTCGAAGAAGGAAACAGGCTTATAGAGTTTTCTTTTGACGGGATTTTCGAAGAAATTCTCGACAGACTCGGCGAGATGCCGCTTCCTCCTTATATAACCCACAAACTTAAAGACAAAAACAGATATCAGACGGTTTATGCAAAATACGAAGGCTCGGCTGCGGCACCGACCGCGGGACTTCATTTTACGGATGAGCTTCTTGACGAAATAAGGTCAATGGGTGTAAAAGTTGTATTTGTGACATTGCATGTGGGACTAGGCACATTCAGACCCGTCAAGGAAGACAATATTTTAGATCATCATATGCATACCGAATGGTTCAGGGTCACCAAAGAAACGGCCGACGTTGTCAATTCCGTAAAAGAAAACGGCGGGCGTATCATTTGTGTGGGCACCACAAGCGTCAGGACCGTTGAAAGCGCTGCGGATGAGAACGGAAAGTTAAGACCGTGCGAAGGCGATACCTCGATATTCATATATCCGGGATACAGATTTAAACTTACGGATTGCCTTATCACAAATTTCCATTTGCCCGAGTCGACGCTTATCATGCTGGTCTCCGCTCTTGCGGGAAGAGAAAATGTTTTAAACGCATACAAAGAAGCCGTTGAAAACCGATACAGATTCTTCAGCTTCGGAGATGCGATGTTTATACACGATTAAGTTATAAGAGGTTGTTTTTGCTATGAAAGATTCATTTGAGCCCGAATTCGAAGATCTGGATTTTAATCTGAACATGGGGCCGGAACGGGAAAAGAAAACTACGGTCGTAAAAGGCCTTTTGTATTCGCTCGAGAGATTTATCCTTTTCTCGTTAATGCTTATTTATCTTGAAACTGTTTTTCATATATGGAGTTTCAAGGGGCTGACGCTTAATTATTTTGCAAAACTCGTTATGTGTTTCCCGACGGCCGCCTTTCTTTCGTTGTTTGTACTGTTCTTTAAGAAGAAAGCCAATAAGGTGATCACATGGGTATTGACAGGAATACTTCTTCTGTATTATGTCGTCAATGTTTTGTATCACGCGATATTTCAGGTTTTCTTCAGCATTTCCTTTATAAGCAAGAATAACGCAAAGGTAACACAGTACTACAGAGAGATAATACAGGGTATCATAGATAACTGGCTTGTTCTTTTGCTGATCATCGTTATTCCCATAGCGGTGCTTATTACGCTTAATAAGCTTACGGTGTACAGATATGAGCAGGTTAAGTTAAGACATTTCTATGTGCCTTTGACTTTGCTTGCACTTACGATCGTTATTGAAGGGTTTGTGATCCTTGCTTTCGGTAAAGACAGTTTCACTCCTTACGATCTTTGCGTAAACGAAAACATAAGCGAGTTTTCTTATGAAAAACTCGGAGTAATGGCGACCGCCGAGATCGAACTTAAAAATATCATCATGCCCGACAGTGCAAAGAAAGATGACGAGCTTGGAGAAGTCTGGGTATATAAAGCGCCCGAAGAGGTTTCTTCAAACGATGTATCGGGCGCAGATGTTTCGGGAAGCGATGTATCGGGTGCGGATGTTTCCGAGTCCGATCCTGTGCCTGTTATCGACCGTTCGCCCAACATGCTCGATATAGACTTCGTATCTCTTGCGGAAAATGAGCCGGATGAATACATTGCGGGTATTCATGAATATATGTCGACGCTTGAACCCACCAAGAAGAATGAGTATACGGGTATGTTTGAGGGCTTTAATCTTATATTCATGACGGCGGAAGGATTTTCGTCGATAGCCGTTGACGAAGAGATCACGCCCACTTTATACAGGCTCACTCACGAAGGCTTTGTGTTCAATAACTTCTATAATGCACGTTCCGGAGGTTCCACTTCGGACGGCGAGTTTGTGTGCTCCACAAGCCTTTATCCCATGAGAGGCGGTGCCACAAACTTTAAGGCTGTAGGTCAGAATGATATGCCGTTTGCTCTCGGTAATCTTTTTAACATGAAGTACGGCATCACAAGCCGAGCTTACCATGATAACGATTTCCAGTATTACGGAAGAGACATTACCTATCCGGGTATGGGCTACTATTATCAGGGTGTCGGCAACGGTCTTGAGATAGAAAAGCACTGGCCCGCGTCGGATCTTCAGATGTTCGAGGCTTCAATGCCCGAATATGTGGATGATGATATTTTCCATGTATATTACATGACCGTAAGCGGACATCTTAACTATAACTTTACGGGTAACTGGTGTGCCAAGATCAACAGGGAGGCTGTGCAGGATCTTCCGTTATCGGAGCCCTGTCAGGCATATCTCGCCTGTCAGAAAGAACTGGACAAGGGACTTGAATATATGATCAAGACTCTTGAAGAGAAGGGCATAGCCGACAGGACCGTCATCTGCTTTACCGGCGACCATTGGCCTTACGGACTTTCAAACGAAGAGTTTTCGGAACTTTTAGGCCATGAAGTTGAAGAGAACTTCGAACTGTACAAGTCGAATCTGATCCTTTGGTCGGGAGCCATTAAAGAGCCTATCGTGATAGATAAGCCCATGTGCAGTATGGACATTCTTCCCACGCTTTTGAATCTTTTCGGCTTTGAATACGATTCAAGACTTTTGATGGGACAGGATATATTCTCGGATGAGGAAGGTTTCGTGGCAATGTGGAACCGTTCGATCATCACGGAGACCCTTATGTACAATTCACAGACGGGAGACGTTGTTTATCTTACCGAAGACGGCGAGCCTCCGGCAGATCTTCCCGAGGATTATCTTGAGAATTTAAAGAAAAAGCTGAGTCTTAAACGTAAATATTCGGAACGTATAGTCAACTACGATTATTACAAATATATAGACGATTATCTGGGAATTGAGATCCCTGTGGTCGAACAGAACTATACGCCCGACTATTCGAAGTTCAGCAAATAAATCTTTACTTTGAATATCTAATTTTGTAAAATCAGTTTATAGCATAGGCTATAAATTTATGGGCATCCGGTTTTTTATGATAATCTTCATGCCCATTTTCGGAGGGTGAATTAATGGAAGAAAAACGTAAACACAAAAGGACGGAGCTTTTGTCAAAGCTTGTATTAAAGCGCCTTGACGGTTCGGGAGTCGAAGAAGTCGGAATAGAGGTTAACGATGTTTCGAAGACGGGCGTCGGATTTACCGCAGATAAGGCTCTTTCAATAGGCGCCGTTTATGAAGCTTATCTTACGATCTGGACAAAAGAAGTGCTTCATGCTTTCCTTGAGATCATTCGTATTGAGAAGGTCGGTGATAAGTTCAATTACGGAAGCATTTTTATCGGTATGCCCGAAATGGATGCGGCAAGGATCGAAGTTTATCAGACCGTCGAAGACGAGACAAAAAAATAATCGGCGGATATGACTTTTTAAGGAACGTTTCGTATATCCGAAACGTTCTTTTTTATGCATAAAAATAATCTTGAAACCCGATATTTTTTAGATATTTTGAACAATTATGTTGAATGTTGTCTGAATTTTTAGTAAACTGTTAACAAGGTCGTTCTTTTAGAGAAAGCATTTAAAAGTATAGCCGAAATAATGTATTTTGGAGGTTTTTAGGATGAATGTTTACACAACGGACAAAATCCGTAACGTTGTCCTTTTAGGTCACGGCGGATGCGGTAAGACAAGTCTTGCCGAGGCAATGGCTTATCTTGCGGGTTTAACATCCCGTATGGGAAAGGTCGATGACGGAAACACTATTTCTGACTTTAGCAAAGAAGAGCAGAAGAGGAAATTCTCAATTAATACATCATTGATTTCTCTTGAGTGGGATGGTGTAAAGATTAATCTTCTCGATACACCGGGTTATTTCGATTTTGTGGGCGAAGTGGAAGAGGCTGTTGCGGCTGCCGATGCGGCTATCATTGTTGTTTCGGGTAAAGCCGGTGTAGAAGTCGGCACAGAGAAGGCATGGGATCTTTGCGAGAAGCATAAGCTTCCCAGAATGATATTTGTAACGGATATGGATGTTGACAACGCCTCCTACAAGAACGTTGTCGAGACACTTACCGAGAAGTACGGAAAGCGTATGGCTCCTTTCCATCTTCCGATCCGTGAGAATGAGAAACTTATCGGATATGTTAACGTTATTTCCGAAAAAGGCCAGAAGTGGCAGGGCAAGGAAACGGTTGAGATCCCCGTTCCGGATTACTCAAAGGCTAACCTTGAGCAGTATCGTGAAACCCTTATGGAAACTGTTGCAGAGACCAGTGAAGAGTTCATGGACAGATATTTCTCGGGTGACACCTTCTCGGAAGCAGAGATCCGTGCAGCTATCCGTACAAACGTTATAGATTCTACAGTAGTACCCATGACAATGGGTTCAAGCCTGCTTTGCTACGGTGTATATACACTCCTTGATGATATCGTTAAATATCTTCCGAGTCCCGAGAACTGCAAGATCGCAGGTATCTCCATGAAGAACAACGAGATATTCGAAGCAAATTACGATTTCTCAAAGGCTAAATCGGCATACATATTTAAGACGATCGTCGATCCTTTCATCGGAAAGTATTCTCTTATCAAGGTATGCTCGGGTGTATTCAAGGCAGACGATCCTGTCTACAACATTGATAAGGATATTGAGGAAAAGGTCAGCAAGCTTTATACCCTTCAGGGTAATAAGCCTATTGAAGTATCCGAACTTCATGCGGGAGATATCGGAGCTATACCCAAGTTGTCCTCCGCACGTACGGGCAACTCCCTTTCCACAAAAGCCAACGTTATCAAGTACGGTATGTTTGAGATATCAAAGCCTTATACATACATGAGATACAAGCCCGTTAATAAGGGTGATGTTGATAAGATCTCCCAAGCGCTTCAGAAGATGATGCATGAAGATCTTACCCTCAAGAATGTAAATGACTCCGAAAACGGTCAGATGCTTCTTTACGCTATGGGCGATATGGCACTTGATATCGCGGTTTCAAGACTTAAGAATGAATACAAGGTTGAGATCGTACTTGAGAAGCCGAAGATCGCATTCAGAGAGACCATCAAGAAGAAGTCCGACGTTGAATATAAGTACAAGAAGCAGTCGGGCGGCCACGGACAGTACGGTCACGTTAAGATGCGTTTCGAGCCGTCAAGCGACATCACCGTTCCTTACGAATTCGACGAAGAAGTTGTCGGCGGTGCGGTTCCGAAGAACTACTTCCCCGCAGTTGAAAAGGGACTTCAGGAATCGGTACTTCGCGGACCTCTTGCAGCTTATCCCGTTGTCGGAGTTAAGGCTACATTGTACGATGGTTCCTACCATCCCGTAGACTCTTCGGAAATGGCATTCAAGATGGCTACCATCCAGGCTTTCAAGAAAGGCTTCATGGAAGCAACACCTGTACTTCTTGAGCCTATCGCAAGTTTGAAGGTCAATGTTCCCGATGCTTACACAGGCGATGTTATGGGCGATCTTAACAAGAGACGCGGTCGTGTTCTGGGTATGAACCCCGTAGCCGGCGGACGTCAGATCATCGAAGCAAGCGTTCCGATGATGAGTCTTACCGGTTATTGTACAGACTTACGTTCCATGACCGGCGGACGCGGCGAGTTTGAATATGAGTTCGAACGTTATGAGCAGGCTCCTTCGGATATTCAGGAAGCTCAGGTTAAAGAACGCGCCGAAAAGGTTGCGGAAGGCAATACCGAAGCATAAAAAGATCAATAAAGGAATCCCCGATCGGGGGTTCCTTTTTCTTTTACGACAATAACAATATTTAGTAGATGCTACTTGCAAAAAATCCTACATATAGTAAAATGATATATGTATAATGCTAAAATTAGGATGATAATGTAAGCCTATGTACGAAGTCAATGGCAGAAAATACCGTTCGGAAGACGATTATAAGCGTGAAACCCACGATGAAAAGATAATAGATGATCTTAAAAGAATATATGACATCGATACTTTTGAAGGCGTAAAAGGTATATACAGGGAACTTCAGACGGTTTCTTTTGAATCCGACAAAGGGCGAAAGTTCGATGATCATGTATTTGAGCTGTACAATAAATACAAAAACGGAGAGCTATCCGACGATTTATCCCGTGAAGGGGTTAATAAAAAGGGTAAATCTGCCGATAAAAAGAATAAGGGTAGTGTAAAACGAACCAAATCAAGGCCCGAAGTCATGGATGAGAGCATGAAGAATGCGATAAACCGGGAAATAAAGAAGCAGAACAGGAAGAGAACTCTGCTTGTTATTTCTCTTGTTGTCGTTTCTTTTGGCTGTATAGGGTATTTTGTGAAATACATGCTCGATGCCAAGGCTGCGGAAGAAAGTGCCCAAGCAATGGCGGATTTAAGAGATTCGTCCGCCGCGGATTTTATAACGGTCTCGCAGGTGCTTAAAAAGGAATACGACGATGAAGTCGTGATCCCTGAGATACTTGATGAATACAAAGTAATGTATCAAAAGAACAAAAGCCTTATAGGCTGGGTCAAGATCGACGGCACCAAGATAGATTATCCTGTCATGCAGACATACGACAACGAATATTATCTTAAGCACAACTTCGAACAGAAAGAAGATGTGAACGGATGTATATTTCTTGATTGCAACTGCGATATAGTACTGGGCAATACCAATTACATAATCTACGGACATCACATGAACTCCGGAAAGATGTTCGGAAGCCTTGTAAAATACGGAAACGAAGATTTTTACAAAGAACACAGATACATTCAGTTCGACACCATATACGAAAAAGGGACTTATGAGGTAATGTATGCGTTCAGGACGCATATATACAACGCCGATGAGATCACCTTTAAGTATTATCAATTCATAGATGCCAATTCCGAAGCCGAATTCAATTCCGCGATGGAAGAAATGTCAAAGATGAGCATTTACGATACCGGTGTGACCGCCGTCTACGGCGACAGGCTTATAACGCTCTCCACCTGCGATTATCAGGAAGAGAACGGAAGGTTTGCCGTGGTGGCCAAAAAGATTGATTGATTCATTTTTCGGATAATAAAAATAGCGTCAGAGACGCGGGGAGATTCAGGATCATGAAGAAACTCAATATGTCAAGAAGGACTAAAAAGACTGTTAGACGCTCCGTTGCCGGAGTATTGATGGTTACTTCCATTATAGTGGCTGCCGTTCCGGCGAAGCCCACAGAGGCATATATAGCTCCGGGTACGGGATCCGGAGAAAACGCCGAAACGACTTATGTGTACGGTGTTCAGGAGACCGACAGCACGGATCTTGCATATTACGATCCGAGTCTTACCGGGGTCAATTTAAACAGATACGGTACCGAAGCAGGCTACGGTCTTGGCGGCGATACCGATGAAGCCAATGTTAAGAAGACATATATGGTGCGTCAGCTTTCCGACGGATCTTTTGATTACAACTGGCAGTTTAAGGTTTATCAGCAGGATGTAAACGGAAGCCCCTACGCCATCGTATGTAAATATAACGATACTTATGCATCCGGTACGGTTTCGATAGAAGCATCGATACCGTTGTCTTACTGTGCCGTTGAAAAGGATTTCTTTGACAATTATCTCGGACTTCACACCGCGGCCAAGGTTCCCGATACTCCGGGTCAGGAAAAGGTAAAGAAATATCTTTCTTCCGTTCCCGCAGCAAAAGCATCCGATCCGGCTTATACAGCTGCCGACGTACATACACAGACAAAATTTGTCATGGAAAATATCGATTCCACAAGAGAAGACAATAATCTTGAGGACGATTACTGGATCAAGAGATATTTCCCGACACAGTATGCCGCATACAAGACCAAATACGAAGACTGGGTTTCGGATAAGAGTAAATACGATGCCTTTGTGATAGCAATGGATAAGTATAATAACGATAAGGCCGAATTTGAAAGATTGAAAACGGCTTATGAGAATTATACCTCCAATCCCGACGTTTACCCTTATGCCGAAATGCCTACGAATAATCCCACTTTGCCCGATCTGCCCTCATACAGCACGAGTAATGCGTATCCCGCTGCCGCTCAGACAAATGTCGGTACACCGATATCTCAATCGGTCGCAAATCCCACATCATATTGTCCTTACCTTACATGCTGGGTTGCTGATATGCCCCGTACAAAAGAAGGAATGTTCAGTTACTTCTGCGAAGTCCATCCTTCATACTTCGGACTTTTACAGGGGCACGGTTATTCGCTTGATGAAGTTAAGGATTCCAGAGGCGGTACAAGCGGTCTTACAAACCAGTATGTATATATGCCCAAGGGAACGGCAAATGAATCTTTCTCATCATCATCCAGAAACGATGCCTACGGTTTCCGGATCACCGATCTTACTTCCGTTATCGGTATAGGCGCGCATGCGTTTGAATCGACCACAAACGTTACCGAGCTGAACCTTGCGGGTGAAGTAAAATACATCGGCGATTATGCGTTCAACAAATCTTTCGTTAACAAGATCACTTTCTCAAACGTTCAGGATATAGGTAACAGAGCGTTTAAGGATTGTACAAAGCTTACATCCATAAATATTTCGGATACTACGGTAAATATCGGAACGGAAGCCTTCTACGGCTGTAACGTTCTTACTTCGGCTGCGCTTTCACAGTCTATCTCTTATGTGGGCCCCGGAGCGTTTGCAAACTGTACCAAACTTTCAAATCTTGACTTAAGCGCCATCAACCAGGCATGTAATATCAGCGACTTTGCGTTCTTTAATGACATAGCGCTTGCAACCGTAAAGCTTTCCGACAATATCGCAAGACTCGGCGAAGGATGCTTTGCATGTACGATGGGTGTATCCGGCAACCTTTTGGAGTTTAAGTTCCCCGATCATATTTCGGGTCCGGTTACCGAAAAGATGCCCGACGGAACGACTCCTTCACGTACACCTATCGGTAACTTTGTGCTTGCGGGCCGTACTAATCTTACCCATGTTACAATGCCTTCCGATTACGGTAAGAATGTAGCGGTCGAACTTCCTTACGGTGTATTCTTTAACGATATAGCTCTTAAAGATGTCAGATTCCCCGATCAGGGCGGCGCCTGCGGTTATGTCACATACGGTTATTACGACAAGAACGGCGACAATAAGTGCAATCCCGCGGACGGAGACAGGACGATGTTTGATACCATACGTACCAAAGAGTTCTGCGTATACGGTCCCGAAAAGGATCTTGCGGGTAATATCGCATCTCCCAGAAAGTCCACATGGGGCTTAAAGAGCGGACTTGGCAATGATGTTCCTTATATTTACATAGACACAAACGGAAAAGAGCAGGTTGAGATAAGTAACGGACAGTACATCCTTATCATTGATGATAACGGTGTTCTTCAATCCTGTACTTACGCATCCGCGGCAATGCAGGCTGAAGCTCAGGCGAGCGGCCTTGATCTTGAAATCCCCGAGACAGTCGGTGATACAAAGGTTACGGGTGTTGCATCCGCATGTTTCTCCGATCCCGAAGTACATAATTACATAAAGACGATCAAGATCGCAGATAATACGATCAGTACGATCGCACCCAATTCATTTAAGGGATGTCCGATCCTTGAGTCTGTATCGATAGGTAATTCGGTAACAAGTATCGGCGAGTCCGCGTTTGAAAACTGTCCGAAACTCACATATGTTAATTTTGAGACGCCCAAGGGCGGTTATTCATCATTCCCTGTCGGCAATATCGGCGCCAATGCGTTCAGCACGGGTTCCGACAGACTTACCTTTGAGGGTGACATAGATGAAAGCTACGGTCCGTTCGTATGGGCTACGGATTCTACCAACTATGTCGATGAATCGGAAGGTACGAGAGTATGTTATAAGACAGGTTATCCCACATTCCTGACCGTTATCGTGGATAACAGAAATGATATGCCCACGCTCCTTGATTATCCTCATTATGAGCAGTTAAACAAATTATCGGGAACCGAAGGCAAGACTACCGATGTATCGGGTAACCCCGGACTTCCCACCGATCTTTTGACCAGATATGAGAATCTCGGTAAAGAGATCATGGATTCCGCAGGAAATGTCTTATATACATATACGCTTTCACTCGACGAAGAAAAACTTGTAAATTCCGCGATCAACGTAACAGTACCTTCGGGTATCAGATCGATCGATGCCCAGGGTTATATGAATAACACATCAAAACTTGCGGAAGGAAAGAGCCCGACCACTTCCAACTCGAGCAATGTTTCAAAATACCTGCTTACCGCAGACGACTATGCACAGTACAAACAGAACGGTCTGTTTAACGGTTTCTACGGTACGGTAACGGGAGACGACGGAAAACGTGAATATGAAAAGGGCAGTACCCTTGAACTTGAAGATATCGGTAATGACCGCGTTGAATCGATCACATTGAATTCGGTTGAATATCTTCCCGATTATGCATTTAAGAGCTGCGAAAGACTTACAAGTCTTAATCTCGGTGATGCACTTACCGAGATGGGTGTTGCTCCGTTTACCGGTTGTGCAAATCTGAGTTCGGTAGGCAGCAATACGGATGACTTTATCTGTTATAACGGTATAGTTTATTCAAAGAATCCTGACGGTTCATACGACATAGTGGAAGTTCTTTCCTCAAGAGGTAATCTTGTGGGAAGCCAGAAGGTTAAGCCCGGTGAAGAGGATCCTTATCTTGCCAATGTATCGGAGATAAGGGACGGCGCATTTGAAAACTGTGACGGTATCACGGGCGTTGACTTAAGAGGCGTGGACCAGCTTTCGGAGATCCCCGATGATTGCTTTAAGGACTGCGACAGATTAAATCAGGTAGTACTTCCCGAAAATGTGACCGCGATCGGACATGATGCATTTAAGGGTACCATGAACGGTATAGAAGTTGTTGCATACGGTAAAGAAGTATACCTCCCGAAGGATGCATTCGGTGATGCTTCGGATGATCCCACTAGCTACAGAGTCATTTCCTATAAGGATTCGGCAGTGAGAAAGGCTGCAAAGGATATCGGCGCCGACGTAACCGAGACTCTTGACGATACCGTTAAGGTTCAGTTCCTTGATTACGACGGAAAAGAACTTTCAAATTATATATTTGTGACTGTAGGCGGAAGCGTTAAGCTTGAAGATATCCCAGCAGATCCCGTAAGAGACGGATATACTTTTGCAGGATGGAACAAACCGCTTACAAACATAACAACAGATACGATAATAGTAGCCACATATACGCAGAATCAGAACAATCCGGGCGGTGTATCGGGTAACGATCCGTTAAACGGCAATACTCCGAACGGAAACAATTCCGGTGTGAGCGGCAATAACGGCGGCGGGACCAATCAGGGTACGACGCCCGGAACCGGCACACTTTACACATTACTTGTTACAAACGGTAACGGATCCGGAAGCTATGCCGCAGGAGCAACTGTCATAATTTCCTGTACGAATCCGCCCAGCGGAAAACAGTTTGATAAGTGGGTACCCGAGACGGACGATCTTGGTATAGCAAGTGTATCCGTTCCCGCAACAACGCTTACGATGCCCGCTCACAATTCCGCAGTAACCGCAACATTTAAGGATGCATCATCTTCCGGTTCGAACGGCGGTTCTTCATCGTCGAACGGATCGAATAACGGTACCGGAAGCAATAACGTAAACGGAAATAATCCCGGCAATACCGTTGTTATTTCAAAACCCGGCATTTCCAATACGGGACTTGCATCCGCTACGGTCAACGGATCGACGGACAACTACGTAATAAGGATCACAGAGACCGCAGCGGCTACACAGGCTGTTGAAAAGGCTCTTACAAACGAATACGGAAATCTTGACAACATAAGATACAGCGCTATGGATATAAGCCTTTACGATTCGACCGGTTCCACAAAGATAACCGATACGACAGGCTTGTCCATTACACTTACGCTTCCCATACCGGATGCGCTTGCTCCGTATGCCGGAAACAACAAGGCTGCAGGCGTTGTGAATGAAAAGCTTGATAAGCTTAATCCCAGATTTACCGCTATAGACGGTGTTCCCTGTATAGTATTTGACTGTACACACTTCTCGCCTTATACGATCTATGTGGATACGGGAAATCTTGTGGAAGGAACATCTTATGATGCTACTCCCAAGACAGGTGATTTCCAGCCCAAGTGGTTCCTTTCCATAGGACTTGCGGCTATGAGTATAGCATTATTCTTTGTCAAGGACAGAAGAGAACCCAAGAGGGTTGTAACTGCTTAAGCGGGAGAGAAAATGAATAAAAAGGCTGTACTTAAAATAATAGGTGCACTCTTAATCATATCGGCCCTTATCGTTTTTGCGATACCGGCCGATACGGTTAATGCGGTTACAGCATCAACAACGGATTTTTTACTTAATGAATCTACACTTGTAAAATATACAGGCGCGGCATCAACCGTGTCTATTCCGAGTACGGTCAAAGTTATAGGCAACGAGGCTTTTGCGGACAATGCGGTCATTACGAGCGTTGTTATCCCTGAGTCCGTTGAAAAGATCAACTATGCGGCTTTTTCGGGCTGTTCAAATCTTACAAAGATAGTTATTCCCGACAAGGTAGAAGAGATAGATACGGCCGCTTTTTGCAACTGTACTTCTTTAAGCGATGTCTCGATCGGATCGGGTCTAAAAAAACTTGGTACCGGCGTTTTCACCGGATGTACCTCCCTTTCCGATGTCAAGATCGCATCCAAATTCTTTGTATGCGAAGATTCGGTTATTTACAACAAAGATCACACAAAGCTTTATCAAGTGCTTCCGGGTAAGAAGGAAAAAGCATATTCCATGCCAAATACCATAGAATATGCCCTTGCTTATTCTTTTTACGGATGCAGCAATCTGGATGCAGTAACATTGTCTCCGAATCTTGATGAAGTTTCGGCTTTTGTTTTTTCAAACTGTATTTCACTTAAAGATGTCACGATACCTTATTCGGTCAACACGATCGATGCAAAGGCATTTGAAAACTGTATCAATCTTTGTGACGTCAACATTCCCGAATCCGTCACTTATATCCACAATACCGCATTTGACGGCTGCCCCAATTTAAATATCGTGGCTTCACCGCTCACCTATGCCGCGAGATGGTTTGAATCGCTCGACAGAAGCCAGGCTGCGGTCATTGATAATGAAGAAAATTCGGGTAATATCTATTCCGATGAGCAAAACGGAAACGGTCAAAACGGTTTTGATCAAAACAATCCCTCAAATACCGATGATACAAATGACGGCGGCGGTAACGGCAACGGTCCGGATAACCCTTCGGGCAATCCTTCGAATGATCCGAATTCCACAGAGCCGGGCGGTGGCGGACAGGACCCTGCAAATGTGCCCAATACCATAGAAGATATATTTGATTCGTATGTTTCTTCACAGGGGCTTATAGGTGAGTCGATAGTTGTCGGAAGAAAAGCAGTCGTATTTATCAATAATACCGAGCAGACAGTTTATGACGGTGTGGCTCCGCTTAACAGGACCGAAGAATATTCGGATATAATTTCCGATATGTCGGGTGCACTTGAGACAGAGACAAACGGAAAAGGTTTAAGCCTTCCCAAATTTGCGATCATAGGGAACAGGATCGCATCAAAGGCATTTTACGGCGATACGACTCTTACGGAATATGAGATTTCGGATGATATAAAAGCAATAGGAGATTTTTCTTTTGCAAGGACGAATTTAAATAAGATCACCATACCGGAAGGCGTAACCGACATAGGATACGGTGCGTTTTATCATTGCGAGAACCTTTCGAATGTAGTGATACCTTCAACGGTCGTAAATATCGAGCCTGCAGCATTTTCCCACACCAGGATGATGGACAACTGGGAAATATACGGAAGCGGCGACTTCTTTATATGCGGTGACGGCATTTTGATCGCATACAGAGGAAAAGATTCAAGGATAAGGATACCGGAGGGCGTTAAACAGATAGGCCCCGAAGCTTTTAAGGATCATAAGGGCATAACGGAGGTATTTCTTCCCGATTCACTCACAAGGATCTGTGAAGATGCTTTCAGCGGATGCACAAATCTTAAAAGCTTAAACGGCGGAGTTAATCTTAAAACTATCGAAGACAGAGCTTTTTCGGGCTGTCCGCTTGATTGTGTGAGAATAGTGGATACGGTTGAAAGTATCGGAAACGGTGCGTTTAATTACGATCAGAGTGTGGCGGGAGACGATGTCAGGGCCTGTGTATTCTTCGGAAATACGTTACCTAAGCTTACGCATAATAAGACTACGACCAGACTTACCAATTCTTCTTACAGGGTTGATGCTCTTGAGGGTGTAAAGGTGGCTGTAGTAAATGCTGAAGACGTTTTAAGGGACGGTACGATACTCGACAGAAATCTTTCGGGATTTTCGGGCCTTGTATGTGTGATCACCAAAGAAAACGATGCATATTCAAACGGTACTTTAAATATCATAGATTGTACTCTTACAAAAGAAGAGGCACAAAACTTCACCGTTCCGAAAACGATGATAATATTCGGCAAGGGATACAATTTTAACGAAGAACAGCTTGGCTACTTATTGGACAGTGCAAAAGAAGGAAGTTTTTCGTCGGTCTCTTCAAACGATCCCGGTTTAGACGGCGGACTTAAAACAGGTTTTGTGGGATCCGATAAAGAATACATTTTAAATGTTTCAAACGACGCTTCGGTAAATACCGATATAGTGGATGCTTATAAACGTATCTACGGCGATACGGTTCCGGGCAATCTTTCAACGTTTGATATAAGTTTAAGGGAAAGCGGAAATGAGATCATGCTTACCAAATTCGGAAAGCAGAAATTAAGCGTTACGGTTTCGCTTCCGGCAAACGTTCCCACTTCAAACCTTCATGTGATCTGTGTCGACGAGGACAAGCAGCTTGAAGATCTTCCTTTTAAACTGGTGGAGCAGGACGGAAAGTTAGGCGTAAGATTCGAGATAAATCATACCGGTGATTACGGATTGTATTCGTTTAATTCAACCGCCGTATCCAATTATAATCTGGACGATTCTCCCGATACGGGAGACAGGATCCATCCGAAAACCGTATTAAGCATCGGATTGCTTTTTGCGGGTCTTGCATTTATTCTTTATAAAAAACGCATATGATCTTTATTTCAAGCCTTAAGACCTTCTGGTTTTAAGGCTTGACTTATATCGTATAATTGTATACAATCATACGAAAAGAACAATCCGCAAAGTAGAGAGAGGGATACAATTATGGATATAAACGAAACGGCCGTATTTGCCGAGAGTTCTGAGGATATGTTCACAAACCGTCCGGTTTCGATGAACGAAAAGAACAATCTGTTACAGATCGAAGAGCACATGTATATTCTTGATGATGTCAAGAAGCCCAATGTGTTTCGAAATATGTTTCCTTATTCGGAAATACCGAAGATCCCCTTTAATGACAGAATAGTACCTCACAATATGCCCAAGGATATCTGGATCACCGATACCACTTTCCGTGACGGACAGCAGTCGAGAGCTCCTTACACAACGGAGCAGATCGTGACGATATACGATTATCTTCATAAACTCGGCGGTCCTAACGGTATGATAAGGCAGAGTGAATTTTTCTTATACTCCAAGAAGGACCGTGACGCTGTATACAAGTGTATGGAAAGAGGATATAAATTTCCGGAAGTCACAAGCTGGATAAGAGCAAGCAAGGATGACTTTAAACTCGTAAAAGAGATCGGTATGAAGGAGACGGGTATACTTGTAAGCTGTTCGGATTATCATATCTTCCTTAAGCTTAAGATGACCAGAAAACAGGCTATGGACCATTATCTTTCGGTCGTTCGCGACTGTCTTGACGAAGGTATTGCCGTAAGATGTCATCTTGAGGATATTACAAGAGCCGATATTTACGGATATGTGGTGCCTTTCTGCTTAGAGCTTATGAAGCTCATGGATGAGTACAAGATTCCGATCAAGATCCGTGCCTGCGACACAATGGGTTACGGAGTCAATTACCCGGGTGCCGTTATACCGAGGTCCGTTCAGGGTATCATCTATGCTATCCATACGCATGCCGGCGTACCGCATGAGCTTATCGAATGGCACGGACACAATGACTTTTATAAAGCCGTGGTCAATTCAACGACCGCATGGCTTTACGGATGTTCGGCCGTCAACACTTCGCTTTTCGGTATCGGTGAAAGAACAGGCAATACACCTCTTGAAGCCATGGTATTTGAATATGCCCAGTTAAAAGGCGATCTGAACGGCATGGACACAAGAGTGATAACAGAGCTTGCAGAGTATTACGAAAAGGAAATAGGTTACAAGATCCCCGAAAGAACACCTTTTGTGGGCAAGAACTTTAACGTGACCCGTGCGGGTATCCATGCCGACGGACTTTTAAAGAACGAAGAAATATACAATATATTTGATACCGATAAGTTTTTGAATCGTCCCGTTATCTGTGCGGTATCCAACACATCCGGTCTAGCCGGAATCGCTCACTGGATCAACGCAAAGTTCAAACTTACGGGTGAAAATGCGATAGAGAAGAATTCTGACCTGGTAAAGGCTATAAAAGGCTGGGTTGATGAAGAATACGCAAGCGGTCGTGTTACCGTAATGACAGATAATGAATTATACGCAGCCATCGACAGATTTTCTAAGGAACTTGGATTGGAGAGTTTATGCAAGGATACGATTTAAAGCAGGAAGTTACCGATAAGTATTCTTTGCGCGGAAGAGTATTCAATAAGGTACGCGAGGACATTCTTTCAGGTAAATACAAAGAAAACGAAGAACTTAAAGAAATAGCCATCGGCGAAGAACTCGGCGTTTCAAGAACACCGGTAAGAGAAGCATTCAGGCAGCTCGAACTGGAAGGGCTTATACAGATCATTCCCAATAAAGGCGCATATGTCACCGGTATAACGATCGAGGATGTCAAAGACATCTATATGATAAGATCAAAACTTGAAGGTCTTTGCGCATCGTGGGCATGCGAGCATATTACAAAAGAGCAGCTTGAAGAAATGGAAGAGAATATCTATCTTGCAAAGTTTCATGCCGAGAAGGGTCATTTTGAGCAGATGTCCGAGCTTGACTCAAGATTCCATGAGATCATGTATGAGGCATGCAATTCAAAGATGCTTGAGCATTTGCTTAAGGACTTTCATCAATATGTACAGCGTGTTCGAAGAAAGACTCTTTCAACAATTGAAAGATCGCTTGCTTCCAATTCCGAGCATCAGGCAATAATGGAAGCAATAAGAGACAATAATCCGGAAAGAGCGGATGAACTTGCCACACTCCATATTCACAACGCATATGAGAATATGGTTAAAAACGGCTTAAAGGAGGCTTATTTAAATGAGTAAGATTCAAATGACCACTCCGATCGTTGAAATGGACGGAGATGAGATGACCAGGATACTCTGGCAGATGATCAAAGACGAGCTCATTCTTCCCTATGTGGATTTAAAGACTGAATATTACGATCTTGGTTTAAAGCACAGAAACGAAACAAACGATCAGGTTACCGTAGACAGTGCCGAGGCCACACTCAAATACGGTGTTGCGGTCAAATGCGCAACGATCACACCCAATGCCGCAAGAGTCAAGGAATATGACTTAAAGGAGATGTGGAAGAGCCCCAACGGTACCATAAGAGCAAAACTCGACGGTACTGTTTTCAGAGCTCCCATTATAGTCAAAGGCATCAACCCCTGTGTAAGAAACTGGGAAAAGCCCATTACACTTGCAAGACATGCATACGGTGATGTCTATAAGAATGCGGAGATAAAGGTTCCCGGTGCGGGAAAAGCCGAGCTTGTGTTTACGGCTGAGGACGGAACCGTTACAAAAGAACTCATTCATGAGTTTAAGGGCCCCGGCATCATCCAGGGTATCCATAATACCATCGCATCGATCACAAGTTTCGCATATGCCTGCTTTAATTACGCATTGGAGACAAAACAGGATCTTTGGTTTGCCACAAAGGATACGATATCCAAGAAATACGATCATACATTTAAAGATATCTTCCAGGATATCTACGATAACGAATACAAAGAAAAGTTTGAAGAAGCCGGCATCACATATTTTTACACACTGATCGATGATGCCGTAGCCAGAGTAATGAAGGAAAAGGGCGGATTTATCTGGGCCTGCAAGAATTACGACGGTGATGTGATGAGTGATATGGTATCATCCGCATTCGGTTCGCTTTCAATGATGACCAGTGTGCTCGTATCGCCCAGGGGTGTTTTCGAATACGAAGCCGCTCACGGTACTATCCAGAAGCACTATTACAGATATCTTGAAGGCGAAGAACCGAAGTCAAATCCTGTTGCTACTATATTCGCATGGAGCGGAGCCCTTAAGAAAAGAGGCGAGCTCGACGGCATAAAAGAACTCACCGAGTTTGGAGAAAGACTTGAGAAAGCCGTTATCGGCACTATCGAGTCCGGTGTTATGACAGCCGATCTTTCAAGGATCTGTTCACTTTCAAACGTAAAGACAGTAAATACAAAGGATTTCTTTAAAGAGATAAGATCAAGAATGTAAAGCGGATTTATATTTTTGCCGTAAAAAAATGGAGTGCCGACCGGCACTCCATAAAATTTCTGTATATTATTCGAAAGAAATGTTTTCGTCTTCGGGAAGCTTTCCGTGAATGATATCAATAACGTATTGCATACGCTTATTGGCTCTGCTGTAACACTCCATGGCGGCTTCGAGAGTATATTCGTTGTAAGAATTCTCCGAGAAGGACTGTCTGAAATACTCATTGGCTTCTTTCATGTAATCATAAGCCTCATCTGCAAGAGATTCGGTAACTTTATATTGAGAAGGCACCTCGATCTCGGAAAAATATTTAAACTGTTCTTCAACCTGATCAAGATACTCAAAGAGCTTACTTACCGCTTCGGCGTCATCGGGATTTAAAGCATTCATCTCTTCGTTTAAGGTGTTGACGCTTTCAAAGAAATTGCTCATCTCTTTTTTGTATTCCGAATAATCTTCGGCAGAATCCGCACAAGCGGCTAATGAAACGGCGAGGATCACTCCCGTCATAACGGTTAATATCTTTTTGAACAAGGTTTATACCTCCTTTGGACCCTTTAGATAATTTACCATATATGTGTTAAAAAAACAATAAAAGCACCATATTTTGTTGCACGTTAACAAAGTATTGTGTTAAAATTTTTTGAAACGGATATCGCTTATTTATCGCGAAAAATGCGATTTTACATAAGGAGAACATTATGAATGGTGCTGACGCAATTATAAAATGTCTTGAAGAAGAAAAGGTGAAATACGTATTCGGTTATCCCGGAGTCGCAATCTGTCCTTTTTACAATTCCATTCTGTCATCCGATATAAAGACCGTACTTGTGCGTACGGAGCAAAGCGCGGCTCATATGGCAAGCGGTCTTGCAAGGACTACCGGAACGGTCGGAGTATGTGCTGTTACAAGCGGTCCCGGTGCAACGAACCTTCTTACGGGTATCGCAACCGCATTTGCCGACAGTATCCCGCTTGTATGTATAACAGGCCAGGTCAATTCCTCGCTTTTGGGATCCGATGTTTTCCAGGAGGCCGATGTAACGGGCGCTGCGGAGAGTTTTGTCAAATACAGTTATCTTATCAAAAATGTAAATGATATTCCCCGCATCATGAAGGAAGCGTTCCATATTGCATCGACGGGTCGTAAAGGCCCTGTTCTTATCGATGTTCCGATCGATATCCAGAACGCGGTCATTAAAAATTTCAAATATCCCGAAGAAGTAAATATGCGTACTTATAAGCCCACTGTAAAGGGTAACGGCATGCAGCTCAAAAGACTTGTAAGCGCACTTGAAAAAGCAAAAAGACCTTTGATATGCGTAGGCGGAGGAGTGGCTTTATCAAATGCAGAATCGGAACTTCGTAAATTTGTGGAAAAGAGCAATATTCCCGTCGTATCCACGATGATGGGTATAGGCGCCATGCCCACGGAGCACCCTTTATACTTCGGCATGGTCGGTAATAACGGAAAGCCTTATGCCAATAAAGCGATAAGAGAGTGCGACACACTTTTGATGGTGGGCGCGAGAGTGGCCGACAGAGCGGTAAACCAGCCCGATTTTTTGACCGATCATAAGGTTATGATCCATATGGATGTGGATCCTGCCGAAATAGGTAAGAACATCGGTCCCACGATTCCTATCGTAGGCGATGCGAAGGCAATCTTCGAAGAACTCAACAAGGAAGATATCAATGCTTCGGAGCCTGAATGGCTCAACAAGCTTTACGAATACAAAAAAGAGTTGAACATAAAGCGATTCCCCGACAGTAAATATGTGGATCCTCAGGAATTTATCGAATATCTTTCCGATAAGATGGATGAGGACGGCATATATGTGGCGGATGTCGGACAGAATCAGATCTGGAGCTGTGCATATCATGTAGTCAAGAAGGGAAGATTCTTAACAAGCGGCGGTATGGGTACCATGGGTTATTCTATACCCGCGGCACTCGGCGCAAAACTTGCGAATCCCGGTAAACAGGTCATTGCCGTATGCGGCGACGGTTCGTTCCAGATGTCCATGTGCGAACTTGCAACCATTAAGCAGGAAAACGCCAATGTCAAGATCATAGTCTTTAAGAACGGATATCTCGGAATGGTAAGAGAGTATCAGCATTTTACCTATAAGGATAATTACAGCGTGGTCGAATTAAACGACTATCCGGATCTTGAGGCACTGGCTAAGGCTTATGACTTTGATTATTTTAAGGTCACGCTTGACAAGGAACTTTCAAGAACGGATAAATTCCTTGCATCCGATAACCCCGGAATAATGGAAGTTAACATTAATCCCATGGATATAGTGAAAGGCTGACGGAATATGAAAAAAATATATTCGGTAATGGTTGAGAACAGATCGGGTGTATTGAGCAAGGTATCGGGTTTGTTCGCAAGAAGATGTTTTAATATCGATTCGCTTGTTGTGGGCGAGACTTTCGATCCCGAAGTATCAAATATGACGATCGTAAGCTCCGGTGATGAAAGAACGCTTGAACAGATAGAAAAACAATTAAATAAGAAACTTGATGTCATAAAGGTAAAGACTTTTAACGAAGAGCAGTCCGTATCCAGGGAACTTATGCTCATAAAGGTCAAATACAATAAGAACAACCGCAAGGACATTCTTGAGATATGCGAGATCTGTTCCGCCGAGATCGTGGATATGTCAAAGACTCACATAATGATACAAATCTGCAATACTCCGGAAAAGATCGCGGTATTCCGCTCAATGCTCTCGGGTATTTCGGTCGTGGAAGTGGCCAGAACAGGCACCCTTGCACTTCCCAAATGCAATGATAAAGACAATTAATGTATAATTATGCATAAAAATGCATCAGCGGCTTATTTTTATTGACTTTTGGAAGGCTCTTGTATACAATGATACGTAACGAATTTTCAGAGGTTTGATCATATGAAAAGAAAAGTTTTTCAGCTTATCGTAGACAATACGTCAGGTGTTTTAAGTCGTATTTCAGGTCTTTTTTCCCGAAGAGGATACAATATTGAAAGCATCACCGCAGGTGTTACCGCAGATCCCAAATATACAAGGATCACGATCGTGACAAGCGGTGACAATGATGTTCTTGAGCAGATCGAAAAGCAGGTGGCAAAGCTTATCGATGTAAGAGACATAAAGGTCTTGGAACCGTCCAATTCCGTATACAGAGAGCTTGCGCTCATTAAAGTAAAGGCTGAAGCCAATAACAGACAGGGTGTTATCTCCATTGCGGACATATTCCGTGCGAATATCATCGATGTGGGCCCTAAGACTTTGATAATCGAGCTTACGGGCGATCAGGAGAAGATCGACGCATTCCTTAAGCTTCTTGAAGGCTACGAGATCCTTGAACTAGCCAGAACCGGTATAGCGGGTCTTGGACGAGGAATCGAAAACGTTACTTATCTTCCGTAACAATTTACGAAAGTTAGATAAAAGAAAAATAAAACATATTTTCCAGGAGGAACTAAAAATGGCAAAGATTTTCTATCAGCAGGATTGCAACCTTGATCTTCTTAAAGGCAAGACAATCGCTATCATCGGCTACGGCAGCCAGGGTCATGCACATGCATTGAACCTTAAAGATTCGGGTTGTCATGTAATAATCGGTCTTTACAAAGGATCGAAGTCATGGGACAAGGCTGTTAATCAGGGATTTGAAGTATATACAGCAGCAGAAGCCGCAAAGAAGGCAGACATTATCATGATCCTCATCAATGATGAGAAGCAGGCCGATCTTTACAAGAATGATATCGAGCCCAACCTTGAGGAAGGCAACATGCTTATGTTTGCTCATGGTTTCAATATTCATTTCGGATGTATCGTTCCTCCCAAGTTTGTTGATGTTACAATGATCGCTCCCAAGGGACCCGGCCATACGGTAAGAAGCGAATATCAGGCAGGAAAAGGTGTTCCCTGTCTTATAGCTGTTGAACAGGATGCTTCGGGTAAGGCACAGGATATCGCACTTGCATATGCACTCGGTATCGGCGGCGCAAGAGCCGGCGTTCTTGAGACAACCTTCAGGACCGAGACCGAAACAGACCTCTTTGGTGAGCAGGCAGTTCTTTGCGGTGGTGTCTGTGCACTTATGCAGGCAGGTTTTGAGACATTGGTTGAAGCAGGATACGATCCCCGTAATGCATACTTTGAATGTATCCATGAGATGAAGCTCATTGTAGACCTTATCTATCAGTCAGGTTTCGCGGGAATGCGTTATTCGATCTCCAATACCGCTGAGTACGGCGACTATGTAACAGGTCCCAAGATCATCACCGAAGAGACAAAGAAGACCATGAAGAAGATCCTTTCCGATATTCAGGACGGAACATTCGCAAAGGAATTCTTACTTGATATGAGTCCCGCAGGTAAGCAGGTACACTTCAAAGCAATGAGAAAGCTTGCTTCGGAACATCCTTCGGAGAAGATCGGCGAAGAAGTAAGAAAGCTTTACAGCTGGAATAACGAAGACGATAAGCTTATCAATAACTAAGTATTTACTTGAAAGGATTAAGGGGGACCTTTAATGATCCCCCTTTATTTTTGAAAATATGGTTTATTCAAATATCCTTGAAGCCATCGGTCACACTCCGATGGTTGAATTAAGCTCCAAGATGGTTCCAAAAGGGGCAGCCAGGGTCATTGTAAAATATGAGGGCTTAAATGTCGGCGGCTCGATAAAGACCAGAACCGCTTACAATATGATCACAAAGGCTGTTAAAGCAGGTATAGTCAAGGAAGATTCGATAATCGTGGAGCCAACTTCGGGCAATCAGGGTATCGGACTTGCTCTTTGCGGCGCGGTCATGGGTTATAAAACGATCATCATAATGCCCGATTCCGTGAGCGAAGAAAGAAGGATGCTTGTCAAGCATTACGGCGCGGAGGTTATCCTTATAAAAGATGAAGGCGATATAGGCGAATGTATGGAAAAGTGCGTTGAGACCGCACTTAAAATGCAGAAAGAAAACCCGAAGGTTTATATTCCGCAGCAGTTTGAAAATCCAAATAATCCGCTTGTACATAAGCATCATACAGGACTTGAGATCCTTGAACAGGTAGCCGGCCCGATAGACGGCTTTTGTTCGGGGTTCGGAACGGGAGGCACGATCTCGGGCATCGGTGAAACATTAAAGGCTCAAAACCCCAATATAGAGATTTGGGCGGTCGAGCCCGAAAATGCAGCGATCCTTGCCGGAGGTACGATAGGCACTCATCTTCAGATGGGAATAGGGGACGGTATCGTACCCAAAAATCTTAACAAAGAGATTTATGACAATATTTATATAGTTTCCGATGAGGAAGCGATCAATACCGCTAAGGATCTTGCCAAAAAGGAAGGACTCATGTGCGGTATATCATCGGGGACGAATGTTGCTGCGGCCATTAAGCTTGCGATCAAACTCGGTGAAGGAAAAACCGTTGTCACGGTACTTCCGGATACGGCCGAGAGATATTTTTCAACACCTTTATTTGAAGGTGACAGAAATTAAGGAGAAAATGCCATGGGAATGACTATGACCCAGAAAATACTTGCAAGTCATGCAGGACTTGAAAGTGTAACAGCGGGACAGCTTATCGAGGCGGATCTTGATCTTGTGCTCGGTAATGATATCACAAGCCCCGTTGCCATCAAGGAAATGGATAAGATGAAACTTGATTCGGTATTTGATAAGGACAAGATCGCTCTTGTGCCCGATCATTTTGTGCCGAACAAGGATATCAAGAGTGCGGAACACTGCAAGTGTGTTCGTGAGTTTGCACTTAAGAACAATATAACAAATTATTTTGAAGTCGGTGAGATGGGAATAGAGCATGCGTTACTTCCCGAAAAAGGTCTTACCGTAGCCGGAGATGTGATAATCGGGGCGGATTCTCATACCTGTACTTACGGTGCACTCGGTGCATTTTCCACAGGTGTCGGCAGTACCGATATGGCTGCCGGAATGGCAACCGGAAAAGCATGGTTTAAGGTTCCTTCGGCCATAAAATTCAATATAACCGGAAAGTTTAACGAATATGTGACAGGTAAGGATCTTATCCTTCATATTATCGGTATGATAGGCGTTGACGGCGCCTTGTACAGATCAATGGAATTTGTGGGAGACGGCATTAAGAATCTTTCGATGGACGACAGATTTACGATCGCCAATATGGCTATCGAGGCCGGTGCAAAGAACGGTATCTTCCCTGTGGATGATCTTACGATCTCATACCTTAAGGAGCACTCAAAGAGAGAATACAAGGTATTTTCGGCCGATCCCGATGCCGTTTATGACGAAGAGTACACGATCGATCTTGGCACTCTTAAGCCTACTGTGGCATTCCCTCATCTTCCGGAGAACACAAAGACGATCGATGAGATCAAAGAAAAGATCATGATCGATCAGGTTGTTATCGGATCATGCACCAACGGAAGGATAGATGACTTAAGAATTGCTGCAAAACTTCTTAAGGGAAGACACATCAAAAAAGGAATGCGACTCATCGTGCTTCCCGCAACACAGGAAATCTATCTTACAGCCATCGAAGAAGGACTTGTAAGAACATTTATAGAAGCCGGCGGAGTTGTATCGACACCCACGTGCGGACCCTGTCTGGGCGGTTATATGGGAGTCCTCGCGGCAGGCGAAAAGTGCGTATCGACTACAAACAGAAACTTTGTGGGACGTATGGGCGATGTCACAAGTGAAATCTATCTTGCAAGCCCGGCAGTTGCTGCCGAAAGTGCGGTTAAGGGTTATATCGCCGCACCGGGTTATTAAGGAGGTAAAAAATGCAGGCAAAAGGAAAAGTATTCAAATACGGCGATAATGTCGATACCGATGTTATCATTCCGGCAAGATATCTTAATTCATCGGATCCCAAAGAACTTGCAACACATTGCATGGAAGATATAGATAAAGATTTTGTGGGCAAAGTACACGAAGGCGATATCATAGTAGCCACAAAGAACTTTGGCTGCGGTTCATCAAGAGAACATGCGCCCATTGCCATAAAGGCGTGCGGCGTAAGCTGTGTGATAGCGGAAACCTTTGCGAGGATCTTCTTCAGGAACTCCATTAACATCGGCCTTCCCATCATGGAATGTCCCGAAGCCGCAAAGGCGATCTCAAACGGCGACGAAGTTTCGATAGACTTTGACTCGGGTACGATCACCGACATAACGACGGGGCAAGCCTTCAAAGGACAGCCTTTCCCCGAATTCATGCAGAAGATCATCAACGCAGACGGTCTCATGAATTATATCAAAAATAAGTAAACCAAAAGCCGGCAGTATTGCCGGCTAAATTTTTAAATAGGAAATTTCTCCGAAATTACCCGTTAAAGATATCTCCGTAGAAGCCCGAAGGTGAGATCGGCTCATGGCCAAGGTTTAAGTGCTCCGTATCGCCGAGTTTCTGAATGCGGAAGTTTAATATACCTTCGACGCGTTCTTCGGCCGATACGACCGTTACAGAGGATGTGGCCACAAAGAAGGTATGCCACAAAAGAGCCGGAGAAATACCCAAAAGTTCACTTATGCATACGAACGAAACGCCGAGATGACAGAAAAGTACGATGGTCGTATCGTCATTTTTTCGGTCTGATAAATATACGTTGTTTTCTTTTCTTATTCCGTATTCCGAAAGAAGATCGGAAAGGCCTTTTTGAACCTCGGCATATTTTTCTTTTAAATTCGTGTTATCGTATTCGGAAAGGTTCTTCCACTCGTCTTTGTCGTATATCTTATCAAGGCGGCGCCAGTAATCGGGAAGCCAGTCCCACGGAACATGAACACGTTTCTGCGACGGGTCGTATACGTCTACGACAAATTCTTTAAGCCAGTCAAGGGTTTTTCCTTCGCGGCCGATTTCATCAAGGGTATATTTTGCGGTAAGCTGGGCGCGGCCGAGCGGAGAGATATAGAAAGCGTCGATATTGTCCCAGTTCTTTATCCTTTGTGCCAAAAGCATTGCTTCGCGCCTTCCCTTTACGGTAAGCGAATCGTTTTTGTAGTCGGGGTCGCCGTGTCTTATAAATATTATTCTCATAATTTACTCCTTATACATTTCGGATATTAGTATAGCGTAAAGAAAAGGAAATATCAAAAAAATGATGTTGAAACATATGTTCGACAATGCTATCATATATCTATGAAAAGAAACGATTTTATCCTTGTATTTTCCATACTTTTGATAAGCGTGTTCATAAGCTTTTCCTACTCGAAAATAAACGCCGTTCATAATGCAGGCAATAAAGCATATGTGTATGTGGACGGTGATCTTAAGAATGTTCTTTTGCTTGACGAAGACACAGAGTATACGGTAGATACGGAATTTGGATATAATCTTATCGTTATAACGGATCATCGGGTATATATGAAAGAAGCGGACTGTCCCGGAAGAGACTGCATAAAGATGGGCGGTATTACAAAGCCCGGTGAGATAATAAGCTGTCTTCCGCACAGGCTTTTGATCGAGATAAAGGGCGATGAGTCAAAGACCGTCGATACGGTGGCCTACTGATGAAGACCGATATCAAAAAGATTGCTTTACTCGGCGCAATGACTGCCATATCGATGATTTTTTCATATGTTGAGACGATGTTTCCGATAATCCTGCCTGTTCCGGGAGTTAAGATCGGATTTGCCAATGCGCTTATCGTGCTGGCGCTTTATCTGTTCGGTCCGATCGAGGCTTTGATCGTGGGACTCTTAAGGATCGTGCTTACCGCGCTTTTATTTGGCAGCGTTATTTCATTTTTAATGTCGGTATCCGGCTTTGCATTAAGTTTTTTGATAATGTATTTATTATTTAAGAGCAAAAAGTTTTCCATTCCCGGTGTAAGCCTTGCGGGAGGAGCTTTTCACAATTTCGGCCAGCTTATCACGGCTTGTATGCTTATGGGCAGTACGGCTTTGGTAAAGGACACCGTGTGGTTTGCGGTTTTTGGGATCATTACCGGCATGGCCGTAGGATTTTTGTCGAAAATTGTATACGAAAGGGTGAGATCAAATGATCGGTTATTTAAGGGGTGAACTTGCGGAGAACAGACCGGGGCAGATCGTTATAGACGTTAACGGCGTCGGATATGAGGTTATCGTATCCGATAAGACAAGGGAAAATCTTCCCGCCATAGGAAACCCCGTTAAGATATATACTTTTTTGAGTGTGAGAGAGGACGGAGTATCCCTGTACGGCTTTGAGAGAAAAGACGAACAGGATATGTTCTATAAGCTTATAAGCGTAAGCGGAGTGGGCCCGAAAGGCGCACTGTCCATCCTTTCGGTATTTGATGTTCCGGACCTTAAATACGCGATACTCAATGCGGACGGCACCAAAATATCGAAAGCTCCCACAATAGGTAAAAAGACCGCAGAACGTATCATTATCGACCTTAAGGATAAGATCGACAAGAGCGAGATACTCGGTATCGTACCCGAAGAGACTGCCGATACAAACGTTAAACTTACAGGCGAAGCCAAAGATGCGGTCGATGCGCTCATATCATTGGGTTATGACCGGAAAGCTTCCGAGAAAGCTGTTATTGCGGTTGAAGATCATGATAAACTCGAATCGGGAGATATACTTAAGAAAGCATTACAATACTTGTTCTAGGAAGGTTTGACATGGGAAACATTATTAAAACTGAAGTCTCGGAAGAAGATATCGTCCTTGACGGTTCGTTAAGACCCAAATATCTGTCGGAATATATCGGACAGGAAAAGGTTAAAGAGATAATGAAGGTCTATATTGAAGCTGCCAAAAACAGGGGTGAAGCTTTGGATCATGTTCTTTTGTACGGACCTCCCGGACTTGGTAAAACAACACTTGCACAGATCATTGCAAATGAGATGGGAGTCAATATCCGGATCACTTCGGGCCCTGCAATAGAAAAGCCCGGTGACATGGCAGCCATATTAAGCGGGCTTAAAGAAGGCGACCTTCTTTTTATCGACGAGATACACAGGCTTAATAAGCAGATCGAAGAAGTTCTTTATCCGGCAATGGAAGATTATTCGATCGATATAATGATAGGAAAAGGACCGTCCTCCAAATCGATAAGGCTTGAACTTCCCCGTTTTACCCTTGTGGGAGCCACCACGAGAGCAGGCCTTTTGTCCGCTCCGTTAAGAGACAGGTTCGGAGTAGTGGAAAAGCTTGAGTTTTATTCGGTTGAAGAACTGTCTACGATCATAAGACATTCTGCCAGACTTTTAAACGTTTCGATCGATCCCGACGGTGCCACCGAGCTTGCGAGAAGAAGCCGCGGCACTCCCAGACTGGCCAACAGGATGTTAAAACGTGTAAGAGATTTTGCGGAGGTCAGATTTGACGGTGTTATAACCGGCGATGTTGCCAGGACAGCACTGGACCTTCTCGATGTGGATAAGATGGGACTCGATCATATAGACAGAAATATCCTTACGACAATGATCGAGCTTTATAAAGGAGGACCGGTCGGACTTGATACTCTGGCAGCCACCATAGGAGAGGACTCGGGTACCATCGAAGAGGTATATGAGCCATATCTTATAAAGAACGGATTTATGGTCAGAACACCGCGGGGCAGACAGGTTACCGAGCTTGCATACAGTCATTTGGGTATTGAAATAAACGCCTGATTTTATTATAATTTAATAGATATTTCGTTTAGATTCTTTTGGGAGGTTTGTCGGTATGGCATCCAAGAATGATACCGAAGTAATCATCGGGGGTAAGGTCTTAAGGTTAAGCGGGTACGAGAGCGAAGAGTATCTTCAGAGAGTCGCGGCTTATATAAACGGGAAGGTTACGGAATATAACAGGGTAGAAAGTTTTCATCGTGCGCCCACCGAGACGCAGAATGTTCTTTTGCAATTAAATATTGCAGATGACTATTTTAAAGCCAAAAAGCAGATTTCGCTTCTTGAAGAAGAGATCCGAACAAAAGAAAAAGAATTGTATGATCTGAAGCATGAGCTTATAGCTTCGCAGATTAAGCTCGAAAACAGCGAAAAGAACAGTAAGAACCTTAAGAGTGAGCTGGATGAGAGCAACAAGAAACTTATCCGTCTGGAAACGGAACTGAAACTGGGTTAAGAATATTAAGGAAAAGGACTGTTTGATACAGTCCTTTTTTTACACAGTATGGAAAACGATCGCACTTATAAGTCAAGACCTGAAATATTGGCGCCCGCGGGAAACTACGGGGGCTTTTTGGCGTGTATAAATGCGGGTGCGGATGCGGTGTATTTTGGCGGAAATAAGTTCGGCGCAAGAGCTTTTGCGGACAACTTTTCCGATGAAGAGATCGTAAAGGCCGTCAAATATGCTCATATTTTCGGTGTTAAGGTTTATCTGGCCGTCAATACGCTCATCAAAGAAAGAGAATTTGATGAAGTATACGATTATATAAAGCCGTTTGCCGATGCGGGACTTGATGCGTGCATCATCCAGGATATCGGCCTGATAAGCAGGTTTAATGAATGGTTCCCGAATGTTGAGATACATGTAAGTACCCAGGCTTTTTCGACCGGCATCAACTCTGTCAGATATTTTAAGGAGCTTGGGGCCAAAAGAGTGGTTCCGGCCAGAGAGCTTTCCTTAAAGGAGATAAAATATATAAAGGATAACGTTGACATAGAGATCGAGTGCTTTGTGCACGGGGCGATGTGTTATTGTTATTCGGGACAATGCCTGTTTTCTTCAACTTACGGGAAAAGAAGCGGAAACCGCGGAAGATGTGCGGGGCCCTGCAGATTGTCATATACGCCTTTGATAGACGGAATTATTATGGATGAGGCTTATGTGCTTTCGATGAAAGACCTGTGTACTCTGCCTTTGCTTGACAGGTTTATTGATGCCAAGATCGACTCGTTTAAGATCGAAGGCAGGATGAAAAGCCCCGAATATTCAGCATTTACGACCGATCTGTATAAACGTTATACAGATATGTACATAGATACGGGAAAACTTGTCATAAGTAAAGAAGATAAAGATGATCTGAGACATATGTATATTCGTTCTTTTACCGGAACGGGATATGCGGATATTAAAAACTCACGTGATATGCTTACGCTTGAAAGCCCGGCATATTCGGGAAACGATGACGATCTTATAAGGTCGGTAAGAGAGAGGTTCATTTTAAAGAACCGAAAACTTAAGATCTCCGGGTATTTTTATGCGCATAAGGACAATGATATATCACTAACATTAAGTTATAAGGATAAAAGTGTTACGGTAAAAGAGACTTCACCCGAAAAAGCCGTAAAGACCGCAACTGATGAGGCCAGTGTAAGAAAACAGCTGTCCAAGCTTAACGATACGCCGTTTGAATGGGACGAACTTACTGTTGACATCGATGACGATATATTTATGCCCGTATCGGGCCTTAACGAATTAAGACGCAGAGCCGTAAAGGAGTTGACCGATGAATTCTAGATTATGGGTTTGGTTTTTAAGTAACGGACAGCTTCCTTTTGTTCCCGATAAAGAAACAAACGTGATCGTACAGGAAAAGATTCCCGAAGGGCTTTTTGACGATATAGATTCTTTGTATGTTTCGCTTCCGTATGTTTTAAGGCAAAACGATGAGGAGCGTATTAAGAAAAGTTTAAGGGATTTAAGCGACGATAAAAGAGTAAAAGGTATTATAATCCATAATACGGAAGAACTTTATATCGTAAAGGAATCGGGTTTTTCAAAAGAAAAGATCGCAGGTCCCGGCTTATATGCCTGGAACAGAGAATCCGTAAGGGTTCTTTTAAACGATCTTGATATGCTTATGTATCCTTACGAACTTTCAAAATATGAATTAAAGGATACGGGGTATAAAGACGGGATCATGTGTGTATACGGAAGAACACCGCTCATGATAACCGCAAATTGCGTAAGAAAGACCGAAAATGCATGTATTAAAGGCAATGGTGATCCTTTTTCGTATATAAGGGACAGAAAAAATAAAGAATTGCCCGTTTTATTTCGGTGCGATTATTGTTACAATATAATCTATAATGCCGATGTGACATCGTTGCATGAATATATTGAAAAAGATATTGATTTTACGGGGAATCTGCTTTTGTATTTTACCGATGAAGACGGTAAGACGGCATATTCCGTTTATGATTATTATAAAGAGCTTTTGAAGGGGAGGACTTTGACGTTTCCTGTCAAAGAATATACAAAAGCTTATTTTAACCACGGAGTAGATTAGTTGAAATGGTCCAATATATAACCGCGCTGTCAAAATACTTCATTACGGTATTCATGATGCTTTATACTCTTGAATGCTTCATGGTATTCCGTTTCAGAAACGAAAAAGCAAGAAAAGGAGTGTACATACGTCAGATCATACTTACGATCCTAATGCACTTTTCATGCTTTTTGTCTATCTGTTTAAAATCGGGAAATATAAATTTCCTGTTCTTTTATGCGATATTTCAGGTTGTGATCCTGGCTATCATGGCCGTTATCCCAATGATCTACCCCAGGCTTAACAGACTCGTGATCAACAATGTCTGCATGCTGTTAAGCATCGGTCTTGTTATGCTTGCAAGACTCGACTTTTCTAAAGCGATCAAGCAGCTTGTTGTCGCATCGGTTTCTTTTATCATAGCGGTACTGTTCCCATACCTGATGCTGAAGATAAAAAGGCTTCCCAATACGCCGATCTATTTTGCGGCTGCGGGAATACTTCTTTTGGGACTCGTATATTTGAGCGGTTCTATCGCAAACGGCTCAAAACTTGCAATTTCCGTATTTGGTCTTTCTTTTCAGGCGTCCGAATTTGTAAAGATATTGTTTGTGTTCTTTGTGGCGGGTGCGCTTGCCAAGAGCACATCCTTTTTAAACATTGTTTATGTGACGGTCATTGCGGCCATCCATGTTCTTTTGCTTGCGGCAAGCCGCGACCTCGGTGCCGCACTCATATTCTTTGTGGTATATGTGATACTTATCTTTATCGCTTCCAAGAATTATCTGTATCTTTTATTAGGCTCGCTGGCAGGCTGTGCTGCGGCAATGACCGCTTACAGGATATTCAGACATGTTCAGGTAAGAGTTGCTGCATTTAAGGATCCCTTCTCGGTCATCGATAACGAAGGATATCAGATCACACAGTCTCTTTTTGCCATTTCGGGCGGCAACTGGTTCGGACTCGGACTTTTCGAAGGAACACCCGAGACCATACCTTATGTTGAGACCGACTTTATCTTTTCGGCGATAGCGGAAGAACTCGGGGTCATATTCTCGATATGCCTTATACTTATCTGCTTAAGCTGTTTTCTTATGTTTGTAAACATTGCTTTAAGGTTTAAAGACGATTTTTACAGATATATTGCCCTCGGACTTGGCACCACATATGTTTTTCAGGTTTTTCTGACCATCGGCGGCGGTGTTAAGTTTATACCTCTTACAGGTGTTACGCTTCCTCTTGTAAGTTACGGCGGATCGTCCGTTATGGCGACCATATTCACGTTCTTTATCATAGAAGGACTGTATGTGGTCAAGGGCAGACCTCAGGTCGAGGAAGAAGCGGATGTCAAAAAGTACGTTAAAAAGAAACCGGATAATTTCTTTACCAAGCAAAGTAACATCGTTATGGGCTGTTCATACTCGGTAATAGCGATATTTCTGGCCCTCTGCATTTTTATCTGTTATTACGTTGCCACTTTCGAAGAGGAATATATCAATAACAGCTATAATCCGCGTCAGGAAGTTTTGATCAGTAAAAATACCAGAGGCTCGATATACAGCCGCGACATGGATATACTCGCACAGACCCAGACCGTTAACGGCGAAGAAGTAAGGTATTATCCTTATGCCAATATCTTTGCGCATGTGGTCGGATATTCCGTAAACGGCCGTTCAGGTATAGAAGGTCAGACAAACTATTACCTTATCAATTCAAATCAGCCGATGGCGGAAAAGATAGCTGCAGATATCTCGCTTGACAAATATCTGGGCGACAGTGTTGTGACCACGCTTGATGCGGGACTTCAGAAGACCGCATATACAGCGATAGGTTCTTATAACGGTGCGGTAGTGGTATCAAATCCCAAGACCGGCGAAATATATGCAATGGTCTCAAAACCTGATTATAATCCGAATGAGATAGCGGATATCTGGGATGGACTCATTAACGACAAGGAAAGCTCTGTGTTACTGAACAGAGCGACTCAGGGCCTTTATCCGCCCGGTTCATGTTTTAAGATAGTAACGCTTCTTGAATATGTAAGAGAAAATCCGGATACTTACAACAATTATTCCTTCGTTTGTCACGGAGAACTTAATACCGACGACGGAACGATAACCTGTTACAATCATGAAACACACGGAACCGTCAATTTAAAGAAAAGTCTTGCTGTATCTTGTAACTCAAGTTTCGGCAATATAGGTCTTACATTGGATCGCGAAGAATTCCAGAAGACACTTGATAAGCTTCTTTTTAACGGCGATCTTCCCGTTACCGTGAATTACGCAAGAAGCATATGCGATGTTGCCGACATAGACGATAACATCACAATGGTCAGGACCGCGTTCGGACAGGGCGATACGCTTATCACTCCGCTACATTTAAATCTTATAACCTGTGCGATAGCAAATGACGGAATGCTTATGCAGCCCTATCTTATCGATAAGGTCGTAAATTCCAATTTAAATACCGTAAAGGATTTCCCAAGCAGCACGGAATATGCACGCCTTATGAGTGCGGAAGAGGCAGAGATCGTGGGCTCGATGATGGAAGAGGTAGTAAGATCCGGTACGGGCCGTAAGCTTAAGAACAGTACTTATACCGTTGCAGGTAAGACCGGTTCCGCCGAGTACAACGATTATACCGGCGCTACACACTCATGGTTTACCGGATTTGCTCCGGCAGACGATCCCGAGATATGTGTAACGATTATTTTGGAAGATGCGGGTACTTCGGGACTTCATGCAGTTCCCATGGCAAAGAAGATCTTTGATGAATATTTCAGACGTTTTGACGATTCTGAGTATGTTGACGAATAGATATCTTTAGGGTATACCTTTTAAAGGGAAGGAATTGTAAGACAACTTACAATATTTGGAAAAAATGAAAAATACAACCAGTTGTGGCGGAATAGTCATACACAAAGGCAAGATACTGCTTCTTTATAAAAATTACGGGGACAGATATTCCGGGTGGGTGCTTCCGAAGGGATCGATGGAAGACGGAGAGACCTATGAAGAGACCGCACTTCGCGAAGTGTTTGAAGAATCGGGAGCAAAAGCGGAGATAATCAAATATATAGATGAGACGAGCTTTGAATTCAATTGTTCGGACGGTCGGATAGAAAAGCATGTCAGATGGTTTTTGATGAAATCGGCAAACTATTATTCAAAACCGCAAAGATCGGAATATTTTGAGGATTCGGGATATTACAAATTTCATGAGGCTTATCACCTTTTGTATTTTGCAAATGAGAAGCAGGTGCTTGAAAAAGCCTATGAGGAATATAAAAAGATCAGAAGAGAAAACATATTAAACGGCAGGGAAGATTGATCCCTGCCGCTTTGATTTCCTATAATACCGCCACAATTGAAAGATCCGGAGTTTTTGAAAGATCTATGATCTCATCACCGCATTTAAGCAAAGGCCTTGAAAGCTTAATCTGATTGATAAGGATAACCTCGGCGAGTCTTTCATCGGAAAGTCTTACCGTAAGCCCCAACTGTGAATTGGCGATATGCTTTAATATCTGTTTTAATACCAAAGACGAATAATTTGATTCGGTTTTTTCAAAGTTTTCGATCACCTGGAAAGGAATAAGCGACTGCCTGTAAGTACGGGCTGAAGTCATTGCTTCGTATGCGTCTATAATGCTTATGTATTTTGCATAGATATTGATCTGATCTTCCTTAAGATGTGAAGGATAACCTTTCCCGTCGCATCTTTCATGATGCATCAAAGCGGCCTGCTTGACATCGTCGCTGAAACCGTTGTTGTTAAGTATCATAAAACCCTGAAGAGTATGGGTCTTCATAAGTTCAAATTCCATGTCGGTAAGTTTCGAAGGCTTCCAGATGAGTTCGTAAGGAAGAAGAAGCTTGCCTATATCATAAAAGAAGCCGCATTGGATGAGTGTAAGCATCTGATCGTTCGGAAGCCCGATCCATGTTCCGAAAACGCCGGCGATAAGGGCGGAGTTAAGACAATGCGCATATGTAAGATCGTCTTCGGACGGAAGCATATTGTAAAGATAATCAAGCAATAATTCACCGGTTTTGGCACAGCCTGCGAGAATGGAATATATACCGATGAGTTCGGCGTTATCAACGGGCTTACCTTCTTTTATAAGAGAATCTATGATCCGTTTGTATTGAGGAATGTAAGCGTTGTATGTTTTTTCGAAATTTTTGAAACCTGCACTTACACGGATCTTTTCAAAATGTGTCGTTGCAAAATCTTCTTCTTCTTTGATCTCAACACACATAATGGAATGACGTGTCAACTTGGCGATGGCAATATCATCGAGAGTCGTATTTGCCGGGAACAGAAGTTCATTCTTGAAGTTAAGAACATCATCGGCAAGAACCATTCCGGGTTTCAATGCCATTACAGCGACCATTTTCATGACCGGATCCTCCGTGCATACAGTACGTTGATTTAGTCGAATTAATCGTTATCGTAAAACTCCGTATTACAGATACATTTTATCATATATTGTGTCTTAAGTGTTAATATTTTCTTTTTAATAAAGACAAATCGTGTTATTATTTAAAAGAAAAATCCAAGTTGTTTGTTTTTATTTCGGAGGCAATGTGACTTTTAACGATTTTATGATCATCGGAAAAGACATCAAGAACTCTGCCGATATAATAAAAAAATTGAATAGTAAAAAGCCTGTGTTAAATTGCTTCCTTGTAGCCGACAACAAAGGGACCCTTGAAATATATCCCGCAGTCGGGTTCGTACAGCAAAACCTTAATGCGCTGGATATCGATATTGTGGCAATATTCAGGAATAAAAAAGAAGCCTTCGAGTTCATAAGGGTTTTGGCCGATATCTCGATCAGGAAATTTGGCAGGCCCGATCTTATAAAAGCGTTACCTTTCTATGAAGAGGAGGTAATGTGATGGCTGTTTTTCTTACGGTATTAAAAGTGATCGGCATCGTTTTGCTATCGATATTGGGACTGGTTCTTTTTATCTTGCTTCTTGTGTTGTTTGTCCCGATAAGATATGGAGGAAACGGCTATTACAAAGATAAGGATTATGATGCTTCCGCAAAGGTTACATGGCTTTTGCATATTGTTTCGGTCAGATACCTTTTAAAGGAAGAGGATAATCTGATAATTAAGATTTTCGGCATAAGATTTAATAAGAAGAAAAAGAAAAAAGGATCGTACGACGATGAACCGGAAGAAGATGATGATCATATATTCGATCCGACAGATATTTCATCACAGGCTATTAACGGTCCTTCATCGGAATGCATAAAAGAAGAGGCAAAAGAAGAACTTAAAGAGGAGCCTGAAGAGGCTAAAGAAGAGGTTAAAGAAGAACTTAAAGAAGAGGTTAAAGAAGAACCGAAAGAAGAGGCGGAAGAACAGAAAAAAGACGCCGTAAAAGAAGAGAAAAAGCACAGATTCAAGTCCGATAAGCCAAAGAAATCCGCGGAAGAGAAAAAGGACTCAACAAGCAAAAGTTTTTATGATAAACTTAAAGCGTATATTGAGATCATTAAATCGGACAGTTTTAAAAACGCTTTTGAATTGTGTAAAAAGCAGATCGCAAAGATCTTAAAGGCTGTTCTTCCGAAAAGATGGAATATAGACGGAACATTGGGCTTTGACGATCCCGCGGCCACGGGAAAGGTAGCCGCGATCTACGGTTCGCTCATATATTTTATCGGTGATCACATACATATAACCGCTGATTTTGACGATCCGGTCATAGATGTTAAGGCCGATGCCCGGGGCAGGATTTTCATCATCACTCTTGTAGTCGTATTTATAAGAGTGTGGTTCAATAAAAATATAAAAAAGCTCATCGGTATGTTAAGATCGGTGGACTGAATGAGGGATGTTTATGGAAAACAACAATATTGAGAAAAATGGCAAGAATAACGGCAAGAATAATGTAAGCACCATCATCGATTCTCTTCTGGGAGGCATGGATGCGGTTCTTGCCACTAAGACGGTTGTGGGAGAGGCTACATTCATAGGAGATGTTATAATAGTGCCGCTTGTGGATGTAAGCTTCGGTATCGGAGCCGGTGCTTCTCTTGGCAAAAATGAAAAGGGCAGCAATAAAGGCGGCGGTGGCGGCGGTATTTCCGGCAAAATGTCTCCGAGTGCCGTACTGGTCATCAAAAACGGACAGACCAAACTTGTAAATGTCAAGAATCAGGATACTATCACCAAGATCCTTGATATGGTTCCCGATGTTATAGATAAGTTTACCGCCAAGAAGAATATGCCTGACGATGAAGATGTTTTAAAGGCTGCATTCCCCGAGGAAAATGAATAATCGTGTATAAAAGCAACGAAGAATTTGAAGAATTATTGAATAAAGGTGATGCGGAAAGTCTTCTTGAGTGCATGGAGTGGCTTAAGCACGAGGAAAAACGCATAAGCAAAGAACGCGAACGTATGGAAGCCGATGAAGTTTTCTTTGACAAGAAAATGGAAATCTTAAAAAGCGGATATGCGTCGCTTGAAGCGGACAGAAAGAAGCTTCAGCGCGAGCGGGATCTGTTCAATGCCGAGAAGAATGCCGACAGAAAATATTATTCGACCGAAGCGTACGAAGATCTTGCGGGCACTCTTTTTGCGGGTGTAAACAGTTATCTTGCTCTTAAAAAGCGCTACAGGGATCTGCTTAAGATATTCCATCCGGACAATATGTGCGGAGACAATGAGATGGTTACGATCATTACAAGAGAGTATGAGAGAGTTAAGAGCAATATGGAATTTTCTTTTTTCTCTGCAAATTAGAAATAAAAAAAGGAACGGTCATCCGTTCCTTTTTAAGTATTCAGGATTAATTGGCACGTTCTACTTTACCAGCTCTTAAGCATCTGGTACAAACATGAAGTCTCTGAGGAGTGCCGTTAACGTTACACTTAACACTCTGTATGTTGGAGCCCCACATTCTGCTGGATTTTCTATTAGAATGGCTTACATTATTACCAAAATGAATACCTTTTCCGCATACTGCACATTTTGCCATTTTAACACCTCCTAGTCAACAAGAATCTTGTCACGAAACTCGCAACATTGTTAATATAGCAGAATCTTTATAGGAATGCAAGCAAAAAATAAATGTTTTCTTTTTGAATATTTAATTGTATAATGTACGGGAATGTTTTTTAAGTAAAACGTTATGGAGGTGGCATATGAAAGGATCAACGGTTGATACACATCTGGGAAATATCATAATTGACCCGAATGTTATCGCCCAGTATGCGGGAAGCGTAGCGGTAGAATGCTTCGGTATAGTGGGGATGGCAAATGTCAATGTCAAAGACGGCCTTGTAAAGCTTTTAAAGATAAATTCGGCCGATATCGGACGTGGGATCAATGTTTCTTTGGGTGAAAATCACAAGCTCACTGTGGATTTCCACGTAATTGTTTCATATGGAGTAAGCATCAAAGCCGTTACCGACAATCTTATAGAGAATGTAAAGTATAAGCTTGAAGAGTTTACCGGACTTGAAATTGAAAAGATCAACGTCTTCGTGGAAGATGTTAAGGTTATTGACTAGGAGGACGCCGACTGATGAATACAATTGACGCAAAGCTTCTTTCCAAGATGTTTCTGGGAGGGGCTAAAAATCTTGAATCCAATAAGGAATGGATAAACGAGTTAAACGTTTTCCCCGTTCCCGACGGAGATACGGGTACCAATATGACCATGACAATTATGTCTGCGGCAAAAGAAGTATCCGCTATGGAATCCACCAACGACACCAATATGGAAACCCTTTGCAAAGCCATTTCTTCAGGTTCCTTAAGAGGTGCGAGAGGTAATTCCGGTGTTATTCTTTCACAGTTGTTGAGAGGCTTTACAAAGATCGTAAAGACTATGGATGTGATCACTATACCCGATATAGCCGCAGCATCCGAAAAGGCTGTTGAGACAGCGTACAAGGCTGTTATGAAGCCCAAGGAAGGTACGATATTAACGGTTGCAAAAGGAGCATCCGAAAAGGCAAGAGAACTCGCCAATAAAGGATGCGACGATCTTGATACATTTATAAAGGAAGTTATCGAATATGCGGAAGTTGTGCTTTCAAAGACTCCGGATATGCTTCCGGTATTAAAACAGGCCGGTGTTATCGATTCCGGCGGACAGGGGCTTGTATGTGTTCTTAAGGGTGCATATGATGCATTTTTAGGTAAGGAAGTCGATCTTTGCTTCTTTAAAGAAGGAAGTGACAATGAAAACGCATCCGATGCGGTCGAAGAGATCAAATTCAGTTACGATACCGAATTTGTGATCGTACCCGATAAGGTATTCAATGTTAAGCATGAGCTCGATTTCAAGGCATTTCTTGAATCGATCGGTGATTCTATCGTGATCGGCGCCGATGACAATATCGTCAAGGTCCATGTCAATACGAACGATCCCGGACTTGCACTTCAAAGAGGTTTAAAATACGGTTCTCTTTCCAATATAAAAGTAGAGAATCTTAAGATCGAATCGGTTGAAGCGCTTACAAAGAAACAGGAAAACAAACCTGTTGAAAAGGAAGAAGCAAAGAAGGATGCCGAGGCTAAAGAATTCGGATTTATTGCGGTATCGGCAGGCGACGGTCTTTCAACCATATTTAACGAACTCGGCTGCGATATGATAATCGAAGGCGGACAGACCATGAATCCTTCAACGGAAGATATGGTCAATGCCTGTGCAAAGGTCAATGCAAAGACGATCTTCATCCTTCCGAACAACAAGAATATCATCATGGCGGCAAATCAGACCGTATATCTTGTTGAGGACAAGAAGGTTGTTGTAATACCCACAAAGACCATTCCTCAGGGTATCACGGCACTCATTAACTTCAACCCCGAGGCTGATGTTGAGGCAAATACCGAGAACATGACGGATTCGCTTGCAACGGTTAAGACCGGCCAGGTTACATATGCCGTAAGAGATACAAAGATTGACGATAAAGACATTAAGCAGGGTGATTTCATGGGCATAGGCGACAGAGGACTTTTGGCTGTCAATGCAGACATGAACGAAGCTACCTGTGAAATGATCGAGGAGCTTGCTTTATCGGATGAGCCCTCGGAACTCATAACGATCTATTACGGATCCGATGTAAGCGAAGAGACTGCGGGAGAGGTCGTAAAGTTTGTAAACGATAAATTCCCTACTATCGATGTTGAACTTCAGTACGGCGGACAGCCGATCTATTACTATATTGTTTCTGCAGAATAATTGTTGAGCAAAGTCCCCGGCTTTTGCCGGGGATTTTTTAAAAAGCAGGTTTATATGAATCTTAAATCGGATATTTCTTCAGTTAAGGGTGTCGGCGCCAAAACAGCGGAAGCTTTTTACAAAGCAAATATTAAAACGGTAGAAGATCTGATCCGCCGTTTTCCCAGAACCTATGAAAAATTCGAAAATATCGTTTGTGTAAAAGACATTCTCGTAAATGAACGGAATGCTGTTTTTGCATGTCTTTATACCGATGCAAAGATCATCCGTTATTCCAATAAATCGGTCGTGACCGTTTATGCAAAAGATATAAACGGTGATGTTCTTGAAGTCAAATTCTTTAATGCTCCCTATCTTTTAAAAACTTTAAAAAAAGGTTCCTTTTATGTATTCAGAGGCTTCGTGAAAAAGATCGGCGAAAAATATTCCATGTCCCAGCCCAAGATGTATAAAAAAGAGGATTATCTTAAGATCGAGGGCAAGATAGGACCCATATATTCGCAAACCATGGACCTTTCGGGGAACAAGATCGAAAAAACGGTAAAAGAAGTTATCGATCTTACACGATATATCGATGATTATCTTATTGACAGAGAGATCGATGAACTAAAGCTATATCCTTTGGCGGAGAGCTTCAGATCCATTCACTTTCCGAAAGACGACAACGAACTGTATTTTGCAAGGCGAAGACTGGTTTTTGAGGAATTCCTTGATTTTTATCATATGATAAGATCCGATGAGGCTTTAAGCTCAAGAATAGATAACGATAAGCCTTTTATCGAAGTTGCCGATCTTAAGCTGTTTGAAGAAAAACTTCCTTACAAACTTACAAATGCCCAGAAAGAAACGATCAAAGACATCGTAAACGATATGACGGGTCCGTATCTTATGAACAGACTCATACAGGGCGATGTCGGAAGCGGCAAGACTGTTGTTGCGATAATGGCCTTGCTTCTTTGTGCGGCCAATAATGCGCAGGGAGCGTTGATGGCACCGACTGAAGTATTGGCGGTTCAGCATTTTATAAATGTGAAAAAGTTCTGCGAAGACTGTGATCTGTGCATAAAACCGGTCCTTTTGACCGGCAAGATGCCCGCAAAAGCCAAAAGGGAAGCGTTAAGTCTTATCAAGAGCGGCGAATGCAATGTTGTTATAGGAACTCACGCGCTTTTTGAAGAAGGAGTTGAATTTAACGATCTTAAACTTGCGATAACTGACGAACAGCACAGATTCGGTGTCAATCAGCGTGAAGCATTCAGGGATAAAGGCCTGATGCCGCATCTTCTTGTAATGAGCGCAACTCCGATACCGAGAACTCTTGCGATGGTAATGTACGGAAACGTCGATATCAGTATAATGAACGAACTTCCCAAAAACAGGATACCGATAAACAATGCCGTTGTTACCGGTTCATATATGAAAAAGAGCCTTGAATTTATAGAAAAGGAAGTCAGGGCCGGGCATCAGGCTTATGTGATCTGCCCGATGATCGATGAATCGGAAGAAGATAACTTTAATCTTAAAAACGTAACTTCTTTTACCGAAGAACTAAAGGAATATTACGGCGAAAGAGTCAGAGTGGCTTGTCTTCACGGAAAGATGAAAGCCGATGAAAAGAACCGTATAATGGAAAACTTCAAAGCAGGCAACTTTGATGTGCTTGTATCAACCACCGTTATCGAAGTCGGTGTGGATGTTCCGAATGCTACGGTCATGCTTATAGAAAACGCGGAACGATTCGGCCTTTCACAGCTCCACCAGTTAAGGGGACGTGTCGGAAGAGGAGATGCTCAGTCGTACTGCATACTTATGAGCGACTCAAAGAATGAAGAGACGATCAAGCGTTTAAAGGTTTTAAACGAGACAAACGACGGCTTTCTGATAGCAAAAAAGGATATCGAACTTCGCGGTCCCGGTGAGCTGAACGGGCTTAGGCAGAGCGGAGAATTAAGCTTTGCTCTGGGGGATATCTTAAATGACTCGGACGTGCTCATGAGTGTAATCGATAATTATGAAAATCTTAAGGAAAGACTAATAGGGAGAGAGGTTCGCGCTATTGACTTTAGGACGATATAAAAGTAAAATGTCTAATGTTGTCACTTAGATAATAAAAGGAGAATTGATTTGAGCAAGGTTGCCATTATAACTGACAGTAACAGCGGCATAACACAGCAGAAAGCAAAAGAAATGGGAGTTGTTGTTATACCGATGCCCTTTACGATAGATGACGTTGAATACGAAGAAGATATCAATTTGAGTCAGGAGGAGTTCTACGGTAAACTCTTAAATGACTGTACCATCAAAACGACCCAGCCCAGCCCTCAGACTGTCATGGAGTATTGGGACAAGGCTCTTACCGAATATGATGAGATCGTGCATATTCCCATGTCGAGCGGACTTTCGGGCTCTTTGCAGACAGCAAAGATGTTAAGCGAAGAATACGACGGTAAGGTTTGGGTGGTCGATAATCAAAGGATCTCCGTTACACAGAAACGTTCCGTTGTGGATGCCAAGATTTTGGCGGATAGAGGCCACTGCGCAGAGGAGATATGCAAGCTTCTTGAAGAGGATAAGTTTCAATCGAGTATCTATATTATGCTTGATACGCTTGAATATCTTAAAAAGGGCGGAAGGCTTACACCGGCTGTTGCAACTCTCGGTACTTTGCTCAAGATAAAGCCCGTTTTACAGATCCAGGGCGAGAAGCTTGATGCTTTTAATGTGGCACGTACACAGGCACAGTCAAAGAACATAATGCTCAATCAGGTTGCAAAGGATATCAAGAACCGTTTCGGCGGAAATGAAAAGGGTTCGGGCATCAATATTTATGTGGCCTATACGCATAACGAAGATGCCGCTAAAGTATTTCTTGACGAGATAAAGGAAAGATTTCCCGATGCCGGAGAATATGGTATCGATCCGCTTTCGCTTTCGGTAAGCTGTCATATCGGTCCCGGTGCGCTTGCGGTTGCTTGCTGCAAAAGAACATTTGAATAAAGATCGTATTTTAAAGAGTCGCTTTAAGCGGCTCTTTTTTTACGTCAATATTCAAAAATATAAAATAATACTAAAATATTATAATGTTACTTGCAAAAATTTGAGTAATGGAGTATACTTCAAAAAGTTGATATATATGATTAAGCATTCATATGAATATTACTTCATATGACAATATATTCAAGCAGGTGGAACATGGATAAGAAAAATGACGCAACTAAGTGTCCGCTTGAGTACGGACTTAAGATCTTCGGCGGAAGATGGGATTCTAAGATCATATGTCTTTTATCGGAAAGAGAAAGGCTTCGTTACAAGGAAATAAGGGAAGATGTCAATAACATTACGGATCAGGCGCTTACATCAACCCTTAAAAAACTGATAAACGACGGACTTATTGAGAGGTTTCAATACAGTGAGATCCCTCCCAAGGTAGAATATGCTCTTACAGAAAAGGGAAAAAGTGTCATTCCCATTATAAGAAGCATCTGTGAGTGGTCCGAGTCCAATAACTTCGGGGATCTAAACCCCTGTCATGTCTGCAATCTTGAGCACGATAAAGTTTAAAAAGTAATTTGAAAGGACGGTATTCTGTTTATGTCTTTATTATCAATCAAAAATCTTAAAGTCAATGTCGGTGATAAGGAAATCCTTCACGGCATCGATCTTTCGATAGGCAAAGGTGAGACTCATGTAATAATGGGCCCCAACGGCGCCGGCAAATCTACTCTCGGTAATGCGATCATGGGTAATCCCAATTATGAGATAACAGACGGATCCATTGAATTCGAGGGTAAGGATATTCTTGAGGAAAACGCGACCAACCGTGCAAAGATGGGTATATATCTTTCTTTTCAGAATCCTATCGAAGTTCCCGGTATATCGCTTGCCAATTTTATGAGAAATTCGCTTGAACGTATTTCGGGTACAAAAGTTAAAATATGGGATTTCAGGAAAAAACTCGATGAAAAATTAAAAGTACTCAATATGGATAAGGAATATGCGGACAGAGACTTAAATGTCGGTTTTTCCGGCGGTGAAAAGAAAAAGTCCGAGATACTCCAGCTCCTTATGTTAAACCCAAAGCTTGCGATCCTCGATGAGACCGATTCGGGGCTTGATGTTGATGCCGTAAAGACCGTTTCGGAAGGCGTAAAGGAATTTCAGAAGGATAAAGAGCGTTCTTTGATCATAATCACTCACAGTACAAGGATACTTGAGTCGCTTAACGTTGATTACACGCACGTGATCGTGGACGGAAAACTTGTCGAGACAGGCGATGCATCGCTTGTGGAAACGATCAATAAAAACGGATTTGAAAGCTATACTGCTTGATCACTTCGATCATTAAGGAAAAGAACATGAAAGAAAAAACATATATAGAAGATGTCGACAGAAATCTGTACGACTTTCGTTACGAAGAAAAGGATTCGGATTTTTACAAAGTGGACAAAGGTCTTACTCCCGAGATAGTAAGACAGATATCAAAGGAAAAAAACGATCCCGAATGGATGCTCGATCTAAGACTTAGATCGTTGGAAGTATACAATAAACTTCCTATCCCCGATTGGGGCCCTTCGCTTGACGGGCTTGACATGGATAATATCGTTACGTATGTAAAGCCCAAGACCGCCTTGACAGCAAAGTGGTCGGAAGTTCCTGACGAGATAAAAGAAACTTTTGAAAAACTTGGCATCCCTCAGGCAGAACGTGAATCGCTTGCCGGTGTAGGCGCGCAATACGATTCGGAAGTTGTATATCACAACATGAGAGAAGAGGTATCAAACTTAGGCGTTGTGTATACAGACCTTGAATCTGCTCTGCACGGGGACTATGCGGATCTTATAAAAGAAAGATTTATGAAGCTTTTACCTCCCGAAGATCACAAATTCATGGCGCTTCACGGTGCGGTATGGTCGGGCGGATCGTTTGTGTATGTACCTAAGGGTGTTAAGGTTGAGATCCCCCTTCAGTCATATTTCCGGCTTAATGCACCGGGAGCGGGCCAGTTTGAGCATACGCTTATAATTGTCGAAGAAGGTGCGGATCTTCATTTCATAGAGGGCTGTTCCGCACCGAAATACAATATAGCCAACCTTCATGCGGGGTGCGTGGAACTTTATGTTGGAAAGAATGCAAGATTACGCTATTCGACGATCGAAAACTGGTCAAAGAATATGTATAACTTGAATTCCAAGCGCTCTTTGGTGGAAGAAGGCGGAAAGATGGAATGGGTATCCGGGTCATTCGGTTCGCACACGGGCTACCTTTATCCGATGACGATCTTAAAAGGCGACAATTCTAAATGCGAATTTACCGGCATCACTTTTGCGGGAAAAGGACAGAATCTCGACACAGGTCTTAAGATCGTGCACAGCGGAAAGAACACTACATCCGCAGTAAATACAAAATCAATCTCTAAAAGCGGCGGTATAGGCACCATGCGAAGCTCTGTCGTAGTAAATCCCGGAGCCGAAGGCGCTAAATCCACCGTAGACTGCGCAACACTTATGCTTGACGATCTTTCAAAATCCGATACGATCCCGGTAATGGATATAAGAACGCAGAGTGCCGATGTGGGTCATGAAGCAAAGATCGGACGCATAAGCGACGATGCGATCTTCTATCTGATGTCGCGAGGCATATCGGAAGAAGATGCAAGGGCAATGATAGTAAGCGGATTTGCGGACAATGTATCAAAGGAACTTCCGCTTGAATATGCAATAGAGATGAACAATTTAATAAGACTTGAAATGGTCGGCAGCATTGGTTAAGGAGGAAATCATGGAAAACTTTAAAGAATTAAAAGTCAATCCCCTTCCGGTGCCGACATGGCATTGGCTTAAGGTTAATGACGCAGATATAAAGGTTTTGGATGAAGGCGTGATCTCAGCCAACGAAAGCATAATCCGCTCGGATAAGTTAAGGACAGGCACATCTTTTACGGAGGATGAGTTCAGATCCCTTGAATCGGGCATGGGCACGGAGTTTTCCGAGTACGGCTATAAAGTATCCGCCAATACGGTATCTTTAAGCAACGATGACCCGCAAAGGTCCGAAGAAGCCGTTATAAACATTTCCTATGAAGACGGAAGATCATATTTCAATTCATACAGGATAGAAGCAAAGGACAATTGCGATCTTACGGTCATAATGCGATATAACGAAGATTGCGACAATGATCCCTCTTCCGGATTTAAAGCAGGGACAGATACCAGAGTATATGTGGGAAAGAACGCCAAAGTCACTCTTGTACAGATCGAAGAAGCAGAAAATGCGGAAATATACAACAATATCGCTTCATACATAGAGGACAACGGTTCTTTTGATGTGATCCAGCTTGTTTTAAGCGGCAGGAAAATGTATAACGGCATCGCGACAAAGCTTATGGGCAAAAGAAGCAAACATACGATCAATACAGGTTATGTGGGGCTTCCCGATTCCAAACTTGATTTTAATTATGTTGCAAGACACAACGGTGTTGAATGCACAACGGATATTAACGTAAACGGTGTTCTTCATAAAAGATCGGAAAAGTGCTTAAGAGCGACCGTTGATTTTGTAACGGGTTCTAAAGGAGCAAAGGGAGCCGAGAAAGAGGATGTTTTATTGCTTGACGATAACGTGGTCAATAAAACCGTTCCGCTCATTCTTTGCACCGAAGAAGATGTTGAAGGCGAACACGGCGCAACGATCGGCAAATTAAGCGATGAGATACTGCTTTATCTAAATACACGCGGTATCGACAAAGATCTTGCATATAAGCTTATGGCGACCGGAAGATTGTTGACGGTTGCAAGAATGATAGAAAACGAAGAGATCAGGAACGATCTTATAAGTAAGATCGATGCGGAGTAATATGATATGTCTTTTGATGTATATGCGATAAGAAAAGAATTTCCTTTTTTTTCGGAATATAAGGATCTGGCCTACCTTGACAACGGAGCCACCTCGCAAAGACCGCGAGCGGTCATTGATGCAGTCGGTGAGTTTTACAAAAAATACAATGCAAATCCTTTCCGAGGTCTCTATGATCTGTCCGTTGAAGCTACGGACAGATATGAGGCTGCAAGGAGGAAAGTCGCCCGGTTTATAAACGCAGACAGCGAAAAAGAGATCGTTTTTGTGAGAAATGCGACCGAAGCCTTAAACCTTGCGGCGTTTTCGCTGGGTGAGATGTGTGTAAAAGAAGGTGACGAGATCATAGTATCCGTATGCGAGCATCACAGTAACATGCTTCCGTGGAGGCATATGGCCGACAGAAAGAAAGCGGTCGTTAAGTATCTTTATTGCAACGAAGACGGAAGTTTTTCGCTTGATGAGTTAAAGAACCTTCTGACCGATAAGACCAGGATCCTTGCCGTAACGGCGATGTCGAACATCTTCGGAAGGATCAACGATATCAAGTCAATGGCCAAGCTTGTACATGAAAAGAACGCTTATATCGTTGCGGACGGCTCACAGTCCGTTCCGCATTCGCATACCGATGTGAAAGCCCTTGACTGTGACTTCCTTGCTTTTTCGGGCCATAAGATGCTCGGACCGATGGGCATAGGCGTTTTGTACGGAAAAAGCAGGCTTCTTGAAAACATGCCTCCGTTTCTTACGGGCGGCGAAATGATCGAAAATGTTTCTCTTGAAGAGATCACATATGCCGAAATACCGCATAAATTCGAAGCGGGTACCGTAAATGCCGGCGGAGCGGCAGGCCTGGCCAGAGCGATCGATCTGATCGAAGATATAGGAATGGATAATATGATAAAGCATGAAGAAGAGCTTACAAAGATCGCTTTCGAGGGCCTTTTGAACATTCCGCATGTGCATATCCTGGGATCAAAGGATCATAAAGATCATAACGGTATAATAACGTTTAAGATCGACAATGTGCATCCTCACGATGTATCGCAGATTTTGGCCGACAATGATATAGCGGTAAGAGCGGGACATCACTGTGCGGAACCGCTGCATAAATATTTAAACATTCCGTCCACTACAAGGGCGAGCCTCATGTTTTACAATACCGAGGAAGAGATATTAAAATTTATCGATTGTGTCAAAGACATCCGTCCGTTAATGGGTTTTAGGGATTAGAAAGAACGATTTATGAACAACAGAACTTTTTACAATGAGATATTAACAGAGCATAATGCAGATCCTCTTCACAAGCATATGATCGCAAATCCTTCAAAAATGTTGAGAGGGGTCAATCCTTCATGCGGCGACGATATAACGCTTCTTTTAAATACCGATGAGAACGGTATGATAACCGAAGGATCGTACGTAGGAGACGGGTGTGCCATATCGCAGGCCAGCGCTGATATCATGATAGATATGATAATCGGAAAAAGTGTCGACGAAGCGCTTAAGCTTAAAGATACGTTTATTAAGATGATCCATGGAGAAGCAAGCGAAGAAGAGATAGAATCTTTGGAAGAAGCTTCCGCTTTAAGGGATATTTCACATATGCCGTCGAGAGTTAAATGTGCCGTTCTTTCATGGCATACTCTTGAAGAGATGTATAAGGATAAATGATAAAAGGTTCCGGAACGCTCCGGAACTTTTTCTTTTGCCGGAACCAACATCATATAGTGGTAAGGCATCTTTTTAATATCTATATAATGTATTTTTGCTCTTTCCAAACAAATGTTTTTATGCTAAACTCATATTTGTATAAATGGGTGTATTTTGCGCGCCCGAATAAGGTTAGGAGAAAGATTTATGGCAAAAAACGAATATACCGCGGAGAGTATTACGGTCCTCGAAGGTCTTGAGGCGGTCAGAAAGCGTCCCGGTATGTATATAGGCTCCGTATCCACAAGAGGTCTTAATCATCTTGTATACGAGATTCTCGACAATTCGGTCGATGAACACCTTGCAGGGTTTTGCAATGAAATATGGGTCACATTAAATGAAGACGGATCCGCCACCGTTAAGGATAACGGTCGTGGTATTCCCGTCGGCATGCATAAAAAAGGTGTTTCGGCCGAAAGACTTGTTTTTACTACACTTCACGCCGGCGGAAAGTTTGACAATAACGCTTACAAGACAAGCGGCGGTCTTCACGGTGTAGGTTCTTCCGTTGTGAATGCCCTTTCCGAATGGATGAATGTTGAGATCAAAACAGGAGGGTTTATATACAGGGATTCTTATTCGAGAGGAAATCCCACAAAGAAGCTTACGAACGGACTGCTTGAGCCCGAAGGAAAGACGCGCGAGTCGGGTACATGCATATCGTTTTTGCCCGACAATGAGATATTTGACCGTATAAGGTTTAAAGAAGATGACATTAAAAACCGTCTTCATGAAACAGCATATTTAAATCCCGGTCTTACCATATATTTTACCGATAACCGTGACGGAAAGACCAACGAAGAAACGTTTCATGAGCCCGAAGGTCTTGTGGGCTATATAAATGACATGAACAAAAATAACGAAACGCTTCACGATGTCATTTACTTTAAAGGCAATAACGAGAATATCGAAGTTGAGGTCGCACTTCAGTTTATAAATGAGTTCCATGAAAACGTCATGGGATTCTGCAATAACATATATACGCTCGAAGGCGGTACACATATAACGGGATTTAAGACGGCTTTCACGACGATAATCAATAATTATGCAAGGGAGCTGGGCATACTTAAGGATAAGGATGTCAACTTTACCGGTACCGATGTAAGAAACGGTATGACTGCGGTCATATCCATAAAGCATACCGATCCCAGATTCGAAGGCCAGACCAAGACCAAACTCGACAATCAGGATGCCGCAAAAGCCGTTTCGAAGATCACGACGGATGAGCTTGTCAGATACTTTGACAGGAACCTTGAGACATTAAAGACCATCATCGGTTCCGCTGAGAAGGCCGCAAAGCTTCGGAAGACCGAAGAAAAGGCCAAGACCAATATGCTTACAAAGCCCAAGTTCTCTTTTGATTCAAACGGCAAACTTGCAAACTGCGAGTCAAAAGAACGCGAGAAATGTGAGATTTTCATTGTCGAAGGTGATTCCGCGGGCGGTTCGGCCAAAATGGCAAGAGACCGTATGTATCAGGCGATCCTGCCTATCCGCGGTAAGATCTTAAATGTTGAAAAGGCATCTATTGACAAGGTTTTGGCCAACGCAGAGATCAAGACCATGATCAATGCCTTCAATTGCGGTTTTTCCGAAGGCTACGGAAACGATTTTGATATCACAAAGCTTCGCTACGACAAGATAATCATCATGGCCGATGCCGATGTCGACGGAGCCCATATTTCAAATCTTTTGCTCACACTGTTTTTCAGGTTCATGCCCGAGCTTATATACGAAGGACATGTGTATATAGCCATGCCGCCTTTGTACAAAGCGATACCGTCAAAAGGTGAAGAAGAGTATCTGTACGACGACAAGGCTCTTGAAACATACAGGAAAAAGCATACAGGCAGCTTTAAACTTCAGCGTTACAAAGGACTCGGTGAAATGGATGCGGAACAGCTCTGGGAGACCACAATGAATCCCGAGACCCGGCTCATGAAAAGGGTTGAAGTCGATGATGCAAAAAGGGCTTCGGAAGTTACCGAACTTTTGATGGGGCTTGAGGTTCCGCCCAGAAGGACATTTATATACGATAATGCCACATATGCGGAACTTGATGTATAGGTAAGATTTATAAATATGTTCAGGATCAGAGGATGACATGAAGAAAGATACATTTGTTACAACTCCCGAGGACAGGATACTACAGACCGAGTACTCGGATGTGATGAAAAAATCATTTATAGATTATGCGATGAGCGTGATCGTGGCCAGAGCGCTTCCCGATGTAAGAGACGGATTAAAACCCGTACAAAGACGTGTTCTTTACGATATGCACGAACTCGGTATGGGCTATGACAAAGATTATCGTAAGAGCGCAAGAATTGTCGGCGATACAATGGGTAAATATCATCCCCACGGCGACTCATCAATTTATGACGCGCTTGTCGTTATGACACAGGGCTTCAAAAAAGGCAAGCCTTTGATAGACGGTCACGGAAACTTCGGCAATATCGAAGGAGACGGAGCCGCAGCAATGCGTTATACGGAGGCAAGGCTTGAGAAGATCGCTCAGGTGGGACTTTTAAGCGACCTCGATAAGGATGTTGTGGATTTCGGCCCCAATTTTGATGAGACATTAAAGGAGCCGACCGTACTCCCCGCAAGATTTTCAAATTTACTTGTAAACGGTTCGGAAGGTATCGCAGTCGGTATGGCGACCAATATTCCTCCGCATAATCTTAACGAAGTGATCGATGCCACAAAGGCATATATCGAAAATCCCGATATCACTACTGCCGAACTGTTGAATTATATAAAAGGACCGGATTTTCCGACCGGCGGCATTATCGTCAATCAGTCCGAGCTTCCCGAAATATACGAAAACGGTGTCGGAAAGATCAAGGTAAGGGGCAGAGTGAGCGTTGAAAAGGCCAAGGGCGGCAAGATCAACGTTGTCGTTACCGAGATCCCTTATCCGATGATCGGCGACAACATAAGGAAATTCTTATCCGATGTGGCGCAGCTTTCAGAGACCAAAAAGACAAGTGACCTTACGGATATTTCCAATCAGTCTTCAAAAGACGGCATCCGCATAGTATTTGAGTTAAGAAAAGATGCGGATCCCGATAATTTCATCAACATGCTCTACAAAAAGACCCGTCTTGAAGATACTTTCGGATATAACTGTCTTGCGATAGCGAACGGCCGACCTGAGACATTGAGTCTTAAACGGGTGATCGAGGAAAACGTAAAGTTCCAGTATGAAGTTTTGACCAGAAAATACACAAAGCTTCTTGAAAAAGAACTTGAAAAGAAAGAGATCCAGGAAGGCTTGATCCGGGCGGTCAACGTTATCGATCTTATCATTGAGATCTTAAGGGGTTCAAAGGACCGTAACATGGCTAAGCTCTGCATGACCGAAGGTAAGACTGCGGGAATAAACTTTAAGTCCAAAGAATCAAAGATCATGGCTTCGCAGCTTAACTTTACCGAAAAGCAGGCAAATGCGATCCTTGATATGAGATTGTACAAGCTGATAGGACTTGAGATCGAAGCTTTGCTTAATGAAAACGAGGAAACACTTGCCAATATCGCAAGATATGAAGATATCCTTTCACACAAGGAATCCATGTCGTCCGTCATAATATCGGATCTGGAAGCGATCAAGGCAGAATTTTCAAGTATAAGGCGCACCGAGATAACAGATGCCGAAGAGGCCGTATTTGAGGAGAAAAAGCAGGAAGTCATCGATGTATATCTCTGCATGGACAGATTCGGCTATGCAAAGACAATGGACGTTGCAACGTTTGAAAGAAACAAAGAGACCCTTGAAGCCGAAAACAGATACTGCTTCCCCATAAAGTCCGACGGAAAGACCGTTGTATTTACCGATGACGGTCTTATGCATACGATAAAAGTGAAGGATCTTCCTTTTGTAAAGGCAAAAGATAAGGGCATTCCGATAGACAATGTTTCAAATTTCGATTCCGAAACCGAAAGATTTTTGTTCGTTGCCAATGTTGAAGATCTAAAATACAAAAGACTTGTGTTCGTGACCGCACAATCCATGTTAAAGTTTGTGGACGGAAGTGAATTCGACGTAAGCAAGCGTACCGTGGCGGCCACCAAATTGAATGACGGCGACAGCGTCGTATGTGTATTTTCACCCGAAGAGGAAAAGAACATAGTACTCCGTACCGAAGGCGGTATTTTCTTAAGGTTCGGGCTTGAAGAGATACCCGAGAAAAAGAAGACCGCTGTGGGCGTTCGAGGTATGAAACTTACAAAGGGCGATCGCGTTGAGGATGCCTATTTTACAAAGAACGCAGGAGATAATATCATCGAATACAACGGTCGTTCGTTTGATCTTCATTCAAAGGTTAAGCCCGGACACCGCGATTCCAAGGGAACGAAGATCAGGAGTTAGATATGATGCGAGTGATAGCGGGAACCGCCCGCAATTTAAAACTTGAAACGCCGGAAGGCCTTGATACAAGGCCCACAACGGACAGGATCAAAGAAACTTTGTTCAATATCCTTCAATCCGATGTTCCCGGAAGCGTCGTGATAGATTTTTTTTCGGGCTCGGGAGCGCTTGGTATCGAAGCATTGAGCAGAGGAGCAAAAAAAGCTTATCTCGTGGACAACGGCAAAAAAGCCGCCGAATGCATAGTAAGGAATATCAAGCATACTCATTTTGAAGACAAGGCCGTATTTTTAAAAGAGGATTTTCTTTCTTCCGTCTATCATATAAATGAGGCCCATGCGGATATAGTATTTATGGATCCGCCTTATGCAAGTGATTTTGTAAGACCCCTGCTTTCGGCACTTAAAGATAAAAGCTATATCGATGAAGATACTCTTATAGTTATTGAAAGTGCGCTCAACACTTCTTTTGACTATGTCGAAGATTTGGGGTATACCATATTCAGAGAGAAAAAATACAAGACCAACAAACATGTTTTCCTGTATCCTAAAAAGGCTTAAGGAGGCCGATATGAAATCAGCGATATATCCCGGAACTTTTGATCCCATGACATACGGACATCTTGATATTATCAAAAGGGCTGCCAATATTTTTGACGAAGTCGTGGTCAGCGTGCTTGATAACAAGGAAAAAACTCCGTTGTTTTCTGTAGATGAACGTGTTAATATATTGAAAGAGGCGACAAAAGAACTTTCTAATGTAAAAATTGAGAGCTTCGGAGGGCTTTTGTCAGACTACTGTAAAGAGAAGAATATTTATGTTGTCGTAAGAGGTCTTCGTGCGGTTACGGACTTTGAATACGAACTTCAGATGTCCCAGATGAACCGTAAGCTTTCGGACAATAAGCTTGACACCGTTTACTTCAACACAAGTTTAAAATATTCGTATTTAAGCTCTTCGTCGGTTAAACAGATTGCTCAGTTCGGCGGTGATCTTACCGACTTCGTACCGGAGTTCGTGGCTTTAAAACTCTACTCTCTGTACGGACAAAATAAATAGACCGAGGATAAAAACATGACCAGTAATATCGAAAGAACTATCGATGCCATCGAGGATTATCTTGCGAATTGCAAATTTATGACCCTTTCCTCCACAAAGATCATTGTTAACAAAGAGGAAATTGACGAACTGATCAGAGAACTTAAGGCTGCTACTCCCGAAGAGATCAAACGTTATCAGAAGATAATCTCCAACAGAGACGCTATTTTGAACGATGCAAGACAGAAAGCGGAAGCTCTTATCAATGAAGCTACCGTTCAGACAAACCAGTTGGTCAATGAGCATGAGATCATGACTCAGGCATATGCCAAGGCCAATGAGGTTGTCACAACAGCCACAAGACAGGCTCAGGACATACTTGACAGTGCCACCATCGAAGCCAATAACGTTAAGGCCGCCGCAGTTCAGTATACGGACGATCTTCTTGCAAGTCTTGAAGATATCATCACCCATACAACTCAGCTTGCGGTCAGCAATTATAATGAGCTTATAGCTAATTTGAACAGTTGTAACGGTATTGTTAAGAGTAACCGTACAGAGCTTCATCCCGCCGAAGACGACGATCTTGAAAGCCTGGGACTCGACGAGGAAACCGATGCCAATAACGGTTCGGGGCTTAACATTATATAAATTAAGCTTAAGGCATTGCGGTTCAATATGGATTTTTAAAAGAGTTGCGATGCAACTCTTTTTTTATCTTTCAAAAACACCGGGGGATACTTATGAGATTGGATAAATATATCTATGACAATGCTTATATGTCGAGAAGAGATGCAAAAGAGGCAGTATTAAAGGGGTTTGTCACCGTAAACGGCGAAAGATCGCCAAGACCCAATCTTCAGATCACACCGGGAACGGATGAGATCGCTTACAAGGGTAAGGTCATAAAGTATGAGCAGAATGTTTATTTTATGCTCAACAAACCCGACGGTGTTGTTTCTGCCAATACGGATGCACATATTCCGACTGTCATAGGACTTTTCAAAGAAGAAGGACGACGCAACCTTTCGTGTGTGGGCAGGCTTGATAAGGATACAACGGGGCTTATGATCGTTACCGATGACGGAGACCTTATACACAGGCTTACAAGTCCGAGCAAACATGTTTTTAAGGATTATCTTGTTACGGTCGCACACAGTTTGAGCGAAGATGACATATCAAAGCTTGAAAACGGAGTTGATATAAACGATCCTTCTCCCACAATGCCCGCAAAAGTCAAGGCGATCGATGAGAACAACTACATTCTTTCTATCTGCGAAGGGCGTTTTCATCAAGTAAAAAGAATGATGCTCGCGGTCGGCAATGAAGTTACCGGGCTGAAAAGACTTTCGATCGGAAACATCAAACTCGATGAATCGCTCAAACCCGGCGAGTACAGAAGGCTTACCGAAGAAGAATTAAAAGAACTCGATCTGTAAAAACGGAGGGAAAAATGAATATTATCATAGTGACCGGTGCATCATCCGGTATGGGACGTGAAACAGCCAGACAGCTTGACAGGATATATACTGACGGGATCGATGAGATCTGGCTTATCGCAAGGCGTGTCGAGCGGCTTGAAGCTTTATCAAAAGAACTTACGCATAACTGTCATATATTGGATCTTGATCTCACAAAAGAGGCTTCTTTTGAAAAGATAAAGCTCGAACTTGAACTTTTTAAGCCGAACATAAAGATGCTGGTCAATGCATCGGGCTTTGGCGTAAGCGGTAATTTCGCCGATTCGGACCTTGAAAAGCAGCTCGATATGATAAAACTCAACTGTCTTGCTCTTACGCATGTAACAGGTCTTTGCCTTCCTTATATGCCCGATAATTCAAGGATCATCCAGTTTGCTTCTTCGGCTGCTTTTACGCCGCAGATCGGCTTCGGAATATATGCCGCCACTAAGGCATTTGTATTAAGCTTTTCCGAAAGTTTGAACGCAGAGCTTAAGGAAAGAAACATTTCTGTCACATCAGTGTGCCCCGGACCCGTCGATACAGAGTTCTTTGACTCTTTCGAAGAAGGAAAGAACAGCTTTGAATTTAAGAAATACTTTATGGCGAATGAAAAGGATGTTGTAAAAGAAGCGATAAAGGATTCTTATAAGAGACGTCCCATGTCGGTCTATTCGCTTCCGATGAAGGCATTCAAAGCCGTATCGGATTCCGTTCCGAACGAGGTTGTACTGTTTGCAATGGATAAATTAAAGAAAATGGAGAACAATGACAAGATAAATGAGTAAGAGTAACAAACCCAAAATATATAAGGGCGATTACGGATACATAAAAGCCCAGAAAAAAACGGAAATAATCAGAACGGCTGTGCTTTTGGCACTGCCGATCGCAATTTATCTTATAGGCTTTATATCGACGGGCAGCAATCAGAACCTCCTTACTTTTGTGGCTGTACTCGGATGTCTTCCGATGGCGAGAAGTGCGGTAAGCATGGTGCTTTTCTTAAAAGCAAAGGAATGCTGTTCGGAAGAAACCTTTAAGAAGATCGTGGGCGCGGGTGTCAATGTGACTTATTACGATCTTTATTACACCACATATAAAAAGAATTTTACCGTCGCAAGTCTTCATCTTAAAAAAGGCTGCCTTATCGTGTTGACAGAGGATAAGGATGTCGACGTCGAGGCTTTTGAGGCGCATCTTAAGGAAGTGCTTAAAAATTGCGGAGGAGAGAAGATATCGGTCAAGATATATACCGATACGGATAAATACATAGAAAGGGCAAGAGAACTGAATGCTCTTTCCGGCGAGGATACGGATTATTCTTTTATCCTTGAAAATCTTTTGAGCGTATCCATTTAAGGATTATTTATGAAAAGCTTTGAGATCAGAAAAGAAGATGAGGGTCAGACCCTGCTTAAGTATATAAAAAGGATCCTTTTATCGGCGAATGATTCTTTTATCTTTAAGATGCTGCGCAAGAAGAATTTTGTTTTAAACGATAAAAAGGCAACCGGAAGCGAAAAACTTATTGAAGGTGATGTCGTAAAACTGTATCTGTCCGACGACACCTTCAATAATTTTGCAAAAAGGGATAAAAAGATAAAGACCGATGAGTATATGGAAAGTTATGCACGGTTTAAAGAACCCGACATCGTGTACGAAGATAAGCACATCCTTATCCTTAACAAACCCATTGATATGCTTTCACAAAAGGCTAAAAAGGACGATCTTTCCGCAAATGAATGGATGATCGGATATCTTTTGTATAAAAAAGAGATAACGGCCGAAGACTTAGGCATCTTTATGCCGTCGGTATGTAACAGGCTGGACCGGAACACGGGCGGTATGCTTCTTTTCGGGAAATCTGCTTTCGGAAGCAATATATTGAATGAAATGCTCCGTGAAAGAACGCTTGATAAATATTATTTAACGGCCGTAAAAGGAGAAGTTAAAGAAAAAGCCCATGTAAAAGCTTTTCTTTCAAAGAATGAAGCGAAAAATACCGTTACGGTCTTAATGGAAAAGAAAGATGAAAACTTCGATCTTATTGAGACCGAGTATATACCGGTCGAATATATCAAAAGCCTTAACATTACTTTTCTGAAAGTTAAGCTCATAACAGGTAAATCGCATCAGATAAGGGCTCATCTTGCATATCTTGATCATCCTGTAATCGGAGATTTCAAATACGGAGACAGGGCGGTAAACGATCGCTTTAAGAAGGAATACAGGATCACAAACCAGATTTTGTTCTGTACCGAGATGACATTCCCCGATACGGAAAATTATCCCGAAATTTCCGGTAAGACATTTATGATAAAAGAACCCTTAGTGTTTAAAAGATTGAGAGGTTGATATGCCCACATGGAATTCACGAGGCTTAAGAGGTTCGGCTTTTGAGGAAATGGTCAACAGGACCAATGAACTGTACAGAGAAAAAGGACTTGCTCTCGTACAGAAGATACCGACGCCGATCACTCCGATAGAGATCGATAAAGCCTCAAGACACATTACACTTGCATACTTCGATCAGAAAAGTACCGTCGACTATATCGGAGCATGTCAGGGAATACCCATATGCTTTGATGCAAAAGAAAGCGCGGTTGAGACTTTCAGCCTTCAGAACATCCATGAACATCAGGTTGAATTTATGATGGATTTTAAAAGGCAGGGGGGCGTTGCGTTCTTTTTGCTGTATTTTACAAAGCTGGACCTTATGTATTTTTGTCCGATCGAGGAGATGAAGGTGTTTACCGACAGGGCAAACGGCGGAGGCCGCAAAAGCTTCAGAAGAGAAGAACTGCGGGATGACAGGTATCTTGATAAAAAGCCGGGGGTCATGGTGCCTTATCTTGATATGATCGATAAGTATCTGGTCGAGACCAAAAATGTTTAAATTTTCAGAAAGTACTTGACAATAATTTACTATGCTACTATGATAATTAGGTAGCACGTTAACGCACTAAAGCATATTGTGAGGTTAATATGAAAAAGCTTGTTCATACACCTGACGGTGTAAGAGATATCTACGGCAACGAGTTTAAGAGAAAACTGTATATAGAAGATAAGATCAGGAATGTCATTCATTCTTACGGATATGAAGATATCCAGACTCCGACTTTTGAGTACTTCGATGTGTTTTCCAAGGAGATCGGAACCACACCGAGCAAGGAATTATATAAGTTCTTTGACAAGGATGGCAATACACTTGTTTTAAGGCCTGATTTTACGCCTTCAATAGCAAGATGTGTTGCCAAATATTTTGATGAGGAAAAAGATCCGATAAGACTTACGTATTCGGGCAACACTTTTATCAATAATTCATCGCTTCAGGGAAAACTTAAAGAAGTGACGGAGATAGGCTGCGAGCTTATGAACGATAAAAGTGCCGAGGCGGATGCCGAGGTTTTGAATCTTGTCATCGAAGCGCTTCTTTCCACAGGACTTAAGGATTTTCAGATCTCCGTTGGCGAAATGAATTTCTTTAAGGGCTTATGCGAAGCCGCAGGTTTTAAAGAAGACGATGAGCTTACGCTCCGTGAAGCGATCTCTTCGAAGAATTCATTTGCGGCAAACGAGATGATCAAAGCATTAAACTGCGATGACGACATCAAAAAGCAGCTCATCGAATGTGTTTCCTGCATAGGCGGCGTGGAGCTTATCTCGAAACTTGAAAACGAGGTTACGATCAAAAGAAGCCTCGAAGCTCTTAAAAGGCTTAAGAAAGTATATGAGATACTTAAGATATACGGAAACGAAAATTATATAAGCTTCGATCTCGGTATACTTTCAAAATACAATTATTATACCGGTATTATCTTTAAGGCTTATACATACGGCATCGGTGATGCTCTTGTAAAGGGCGGACGCTACGATAAGCTTCTCGAAAGCTTCGGATCGTCAAAGCCCGCCATAGGATTTATGGTCGTTATAGACGATCTTTTGATGGCACTTCGCGGTCAGAAGATAGATATAGACATCAAAGGCGAAAAAACGGTGCTTGAATACGATAAGGACAGTTTTGGCGAAAAAATAGCCGAGGCAAAAAGATTACGCAAGGAGGGCAAAGCGGTAACGCTTGTAAAAAAGGATGAGTGAAGATAAATATTTGACTTTCGCCCTCGGTAAAGGAAGGCTTGCGAACAAAACGCTCGATCTTATGGAAAAGATCGGCATCACATGCGAAGAGATCCGCGATAAGGACACAAGAAAGCTCATATTTGTAAACGATGAGCTTAAGCTTAAATTTTTCCTTGCAAAAGGCCCCGATGTACCCACTTATGTGGAGTACGGCGCGGCGGATATTGGTGTTGTGGGAAAAGATACCATACTTGAAGAAGGAAGACGTGCTTACGAGGTTCTGGATCTTGGCTTCGGTAAGTGCCGTATGTGCGTATGCGGCCCCGAATCGGCGGGAGAACTGTTAAAGCATCATGAGATGATAAGAGTTGCCACAAAATATCCCGTGATCGCAAAGGATTATTTCTACAACGTTAAGCATCAGACCGTTGATATCATAAAGCTTAACGGATCGGTCGAACTCGGTCCGATCGTCGGGCTTTCGGATGTTATCGTTGATATTGTTGAGACAGGTTCGACCCTTAGGGAAAACGGGCTTGTGGTACTTGAAGAGGTCTGCCCTTTATCGGCCAGAATGATAGTTAACCAGGTTTCCATGCAGATGGAATCCGAACGCATAAACAATCTTATTACAAGATTAAAGGAGGTGCTTTAATTGCGCATCGTAAAGCTGGATGAACAGACAAGACAGGATATACTTAAAAATCTTCTTAAAAGAAGCACGGGAAGTTATCCCGAATATGAAAAGACCGTTTCCGACATAATAGAAAATGTTAAAGAAAACGGCGACAAAGCGTTGTTTGAACTTACAAAAAAATTTGATAAGTTCGATCTTAACGCGGATAATATAAAAGTTACAAAAGAAGAGATCGATAAAGCTTACAAAGAACTCGATGATGAATATATAAGCGTTATAAAACACGCAGCCGCCAATATTGTGGACTTTCACAAAAAGCAGGTCAGGAATTCCTGGATTGATACAAAGGACGACGGTTCCATTTTGGGACAGAGGATCTCTGCCATCGAAAAAGCCGGGACCTATGTGCCCGGAGGAAAGGCAGCATATCCGTCAAGCGTTCTTATGAACATCATCCCCGCTAAAGTTGCGGGTGTAAAAAGGATCGTAATGGTAACGCCTCCCGGTCCTGATGGAAAAGTCAATGCCGGAACCTTGGTTGCGGCAGATATTGCTGGAGTCGATGAGATCTATAAAGTCGGCGGAGCACAGGCTATAGCAGCGCTTGCTTTCGGAACGGAGTCGGTACCGAAGGTCGATAAGATAACGGGACCCGGCAATATATTCGTGGCACTTGCAAAAAAGGCCGTTTACGGACATGTAGGGATCGATTCGATAGCTGGTCCTTCCGAAATCGTGGTCCTTGCCGATGATACCGCAACACCGAGATATGTTGCGGCTGATCTTTTAAGCCAGGCGGAACATGATGAAATGGCATCTGCGATCCTGGTCACTACGTCCAAACAGCTTGCCGACGAGGTATCGGTCGAAGTGGAAGGCTTTTTAAAGAATCTTGAAAGAGAGAAGATTGCGAGAACTTCGATCGAAAATTACGGATATATAATAGTTGCCGACAATATGGATGAAGCAATAGAAACGGTCAACAGTATAGCGAGCGAACACCTTGAGATCCTTACCGCTGATCCGTTTAAGACCATGACAAAGATAAAAAATGCCGGAGCGATGTTTTTGGGTGAATATTCATCCGAACCTCTCGGTGATTATTTTGCGGGGCCCAATCACATTTTACCGACAAACGGCACGAGCAGATTTTTCTCTTCGTTAAGCGTTGATGATTTTATCAAGAAATCGAGCATTATCGCTTATTCAAGAGAAGGTCTTGAAAAGGTTCACAAGGAGATCGAACTTTTTGCCAAAAATGAAGGTTTAACGGCTCATGCCAATTCCATAAAAGTAAGATTTGAAGACTGAAAAGTAAATTTGTGTTAAAATATCAGGGGAGAATATGAATATGAGCAGAATAAAACTTGTTGAAAGAGAAACAAAAGAAACAAATATTTCATTGACCCTTGACCTTGACGGTACGGGACAGGCCGTTGTCGATACGGGCATCGGTTTCTTTGATCATATGCTTGAAGGTTTTGCAAAGCACGGTCTTTTTAACTTAAAGGTCTCCGCCAAGGGCGATCTTATAGTGGATACACATCATACGATCGAAGATACCGGAATCGTGCTCGGTCTTGCGATCAAGGAAGCACTCGGCGACAAAGCCGGCATAAACCGTTACGGAAGCTTTATACTTCCGATGGATGATGCTTTGGTGCTCTGCGCAATAGATCTTTGCGGAAGACCTTATTTTGAATATGACTGCAATTTTGAATGTGAAAGGATCGGTTATCTTGAGACCCAGTGTGTAAGGGAATTTTTCTATGCGATATCTTACAGCGCGGGGATGAACCTTCATATAAAGGTTCTTTCGGGTATCAACGATCATCACAAATGCGAAGCAATGTTCAAAGCATTTGCCAAAGCGCTTGATATTGCCACGAGCAAAGATCCGAGGACAAACGAAATACCTTCAACGAAAGGAATGCTTTAAGAAATGCGTAAAAAGATAGTACCCTGTATTTATCTTAAAAACAGAATGGCGGTCAAGTCATTCAATGACGATTCGATCATCGAAACAGATCCCGTAAGACTTGCAAAGGCTTATTCCGATGCACTTTGCGACGAAATACTTGTATTCGATCTTTCAAATGTGGATAACGAGCATGAAGCTGCGATCGATACCATCAAAGATATCGCATCGGCCGTTAAAGTTCCCATCATCGGCGCAGGTAACGTAAAGCGCATGGAAGACGTAAAAAAACTTATCTATGCCGGTTGCAAAAAGGCAGTGCTTAATTATTCGAGAGAAGACAACATCGCGCTTACCGGTGAAGTTGCGGGAAAATTCGGCAAAGAAAAACTGGTTGCCTGCATTAAGCATAAGGATGAATACGAGGACAATAAAGAGCTTATAAAGAACGCTATCGGAGAAGTTCTTTTGCTTGAGGAAAACATAAAAGATGAAACCGGCATTAAGGATTTTGACGGAAATATAATCCTGATGGTTCCGGAAGTAAGCCTTGATAAGCTTATAGGGCTGTTTTCTTTTACCGATAACGTTTCCGTAACGGGTGAAGTCATCAATCAGAATGCAGAACAGTATGAATCCATAAGAAAACTTATCGGTATCGAGGTTTTGCCTTTTTCGAAGCTTAAGACCAATTCAGACGGGCTTATTCCCGTTGTCGTGCAGGATTATAAGACCGGTGCGGTTTTAATGCTTGCATATATGAATGAAGAGGCTTATGATATGACATTGCGTACCCGTACAATGACCTACTGGTCAAGATCCAGAAACGAACTCTGGGTCAAAGGCGAGACAAGCGGTCATTATCAGTACGTTAAATCTCTTTCTTACGACTGTGACGCGGACACGCTCTTAGCCAAGGTCGAGCAGATCGGAAATGCATGTCATACCGGAGCTTATTCGTGTTTCTTTAACGACATTATTACTTATGACTACGAAGAAAAGAATCCTTTCTCGGTCCTTTCGGATGTATATGAGGTGATCGAAGACAGAAAGGCTAACCCCAAAGAGGGTTCCTATACAAATTATCTTTTTGATAAAGGGATCGACAAGATACTTAAGAAAGTCGGCGAGGAGGCTACGGAGATAGTTATCGCGGCCAAGAATCCGAATGCCAACGAGATCAAGTATGAAATATCCGATTTCCTGTATCATGTCATGGTATTAATGGTTGAACGCGGAGTTACTTGGGAAGAGATAATGAGAGAACTTGCGAACAGGTAATTTATGCAGAAACTTGCCATACCCGAATCCGTACTTATGTCGGTTGAAAAGCCCGAAAGATATATCGGGCATGAATTTAACAGTGTGATAAAGGACAAATCCAAGATATCGGTAAGATTTGCCATGTGCTTTCCGGATGTATACGAAATAGGAATGTCACATCTTGGGATCGCGATCCTTTACGATATGTTTAACTCTTTCGAGGATACCTGGTGCGAAAGAGTTTATTCGCCGTGGCCCGATATGGATAAGATCATGCGGGAAAAGAAGATCCCGTTATTCGGTCTTGAAAGTCAGGAGCCCATAAAGAATTTTGATTTTCTGGGTATTACCATCCAGTACGAAATGGTATATACAAATATTCTTCAGGTTCTCGATCTTTCCGGCATTCCTCTTTTGGCAAAGGAACGTACATGGGACGATCCCATAGTCATAGGCGGAGGCCCCTGTACATCCAATCCGGAGCCTTTGGCCGATTTCTTTGATATGTTCTATATAGGCGAAGGCGAGACAAGATACAGGGAACTGCTTGATATATATAAAAGATCCCGTGCGGACGGTGACTCAAGAGAGGAATTTTTGCATAAGGCAGCAACCATTCCGGGTATGTACGTGCCTTCAATGCTTGATGTGGTCTATAAAGAAGACGGTACGATCGATAAGTTCGTGCCCAAATTCCCCGATGTTCCGAAGAAAGTGCTTAAAGAGATCGTTAAAGATCTCGACAATACATATTATCCCGAAAAGCCCGTTGTACCTTTTATCAAGGTCACACAGGACAGAATGGTGCTCGAGATACAAAGAGGCTGTATAAGAGGCTGCCGTTTCTGCCAGGCGGGTCAGATATATAAACCCGTAAGAGAGAGAAGTGTTGAATATCTTCTTGATAAGGCTTCAAAGATACTTAAGAACACCGGGCATGAAGAGATCACGTTAAGTTCTCTTTCTTCGTCGGATTATACCCATCTTGACGAACTATTGAATCAGCTGATAGAGGAATGTAACGACAAAAAGGTCAATATTGCCCTTCCGAGTCTTCGAATAGACAGATTTTCGCTTGATGTAATGGATAAGATCCAGGATATAAAAAAATCCAGTCTTACTTTTGCGCCCGAAGCGGGAAGCCAGAGGATGAGAGATATAATCTGCAAGGGTCTTACCGAGGAGGACATCATAAACGGTGCCACAATGGCTTTTAAAGGCGGCTGGACAAAGGTTAAGCTGTATTTCATGCTTGGTCTTCCTTTTGAGACGGAAGAGGATATAAAGGGTATCGCAGACCTTTCAAACCTTATCGCCGCAACCTTTTACGATACGGTTCCCAAGGAAGAAAGAGTAAACGGTCATGTACAGATCGTTACCAGCACCTCGTTCTTTATCCCTAAACCGTTTACGGCTTTTCAGTGGGCATCGATGAACACGGCCGATGAATTTATAGATAAGGCCGAGCATACAAAGCGGTATATAATGGGTGAGCTTAATCAAAAGCATATCAAATACAACTGGCATGAAGCGGATGTCAGTATGCTTGAGGGAGTTTTTGCAAGAGGTGACAGGAAGCTTTCGAAGGTTTTACTTAATGCCTACAAAAAAGGCTGTATCTTCGATGCCTGGTCTGAATTTTACAAGAACGACCTGTGGCTTAAGGCATTTGAAGAAGAAAACGTTTCAATGGAGTTCTACACAACGCGTGAAAGACCCGACGATGAAGTATTTCCCTGGGATTTTATCGATTGCGGTGTGACCCGTGCATATCTTTTGAGAGAATGGCACAGGGCAAGAAACGGTGAAGTGACACCAAACTGCAGGCGTCAATGCAGCTTTTGCGGTTCCGCAAGATTCGACTGCGGTATTTGTATAAACAGATAGGAAAACGGATGAAGCTTAGGATCAAATTCGCCAAAAGAGGCGTGGTTAAATATATAGGACACCTTGACCTTATGAGATATTTTCAGAAGGCATTCAGGCGCACGGATATAAAAGTTAAATATTCGGGCGGCTTTTCACCTCATATGATCATGAGTTTTGCACAGGCCCTGGGTGTCGGAGTTGAGAGTGAGGGCGAATATTTTGATGTCGAGGTCGAGGACGGTCAGGATGTTTCGCTCATGGTACAAAAGTTGAACGAGCAGATGGTTGAAGGTATAAGTGTAAAAGAAATTACCGTTTTGCCCGAAAAAGCCGGAAATGCCATGGCAAGTGTTGCGGCTTCTTTGTATGAGATAGATTTTTATGAAGGCGAAAATCCGATAAGCGAGGGCATCATTGAGAAATACAATGCTCTTGATACGCTTTCTTTTACCAAAAAGACAAAATCCGGCGAAAGCACATTTAACATAAAGGATTTTGTCTATTCTATAGAATATATAAGCAACGGGATAAGATTTACCTGCGATTCGTCAAGTTCGGGCAATTTAAAACCTAAGTTTTTGGTGGACAGCCTTATCAGACTCGGGGGTAAAGATCCCGAAGCATATCCTTTTCATATATTGAGACATGAACTTTATTTAAGAAAAGCCGACGGTGAACTGGCACCGCTTAACTATGTCGAATAAGATCGTTGTTTTAAAAAAGAATGAGGCAACAGTTGCTGTTGAATTTAAGGATTCGGAGCCTGTATACATTAATGTTACCGTACCCGGAAAAGTTACCTGCGGAAGCATATATGCGGGAAGGGTCAGTAATGTTAAGAAGGATATTAACGCCGTTTTCGTGGATTTTCTCCCCGAAGTAACGGGTTTTTTACCTTTTTCGGAGTTGAAAAAAGAAGTAAAGCAGGGCGATGAGATCTTGGTACAGGTCATTAAAGAGCCGTCTAAATCAAAAGGTTATACTTTAAGTACCGAAATTTCGTTAAGCGGGAAATATTGTGTGGTCTTTGAAAAAGACAACGGTATCAAAGTTTCACAAAAAACCGATAAGATCATGTCGGATAAACTGTATGATATCTTTAATGAAAAGTTGTCTGTAAAAAAACACGGAGTCATAATCCGGACAAGTGTAGATACGGATAATGTTGATGACGCTTTGTGCGAATACGAAAAGTTAAGCGATAAAATGGACAATATCCTTAAGTTCGGAGAATTTAAAACTCTTTATTCGTGTGTTTATCATGAAAACCCCGGTTATATAAGATTCATAAAGGATGAGATAAGAAATATTGATGAGATCATCACCGAAGATGAAGATCTGTATAAAGAACTTAAGGGTGAGTTTGAAGACATAGTAAAACTGCATGATCCTTCCCGTATTTCTCTTTCTGCGCTGTACAGGCTTAAAAGATCTTTTGATCTTGCCACGGATAAAAAGGTGAATCTGCCCTGCGGCGGCTGGATATACATAGAGCCTACAGAAACACTTACCGCGATCGATGTTAATTCAGGTAAGACAGACAATAAAAAAGAACATAACGAAATGGTGAAAAAAGTCAATTTTGAAGCCGCGGAAGAGATTTCAAGACAGCTTAAACTCAGAAACATATCGGGAATGATATTTATCGATTTCATCAATTTCGACAGCGAAGAAGATGAAGCCGAACTTTTATCCTATATGAGAAAACTCTTAAAGACCGATAAATGCAAGACCAAAGTCTACGGATTTACCCATCTTAAGCTCATGGAATTGTCAAGGCAGAAGATCAATGCTCCGATCTATGAATATTTGCCTTATTTATAGGAAAATCTGTTGACAAATCTTTAAACCTTATGTATTATGTTTGAGTATGCCGCATAACGTGGTCTAAGTATGATGTAATTTATCATCACCAAAGTTAGCGAGTAAAAATTTCGGATCCGTCCGGGATTTTAGATAGGAGGAATAGAATATGTACGCTATTATTGCTACCGGTGGTAAGCAGTACAAGGTTTCCGAAGGCGATATCATCAGAGTTGAAAAACTTGATGCAGAAGCAGGAAGTACTGTTACATTTGACAAGGTTATCGCTGTATCCGGCGATGAACTTAAGGTCGCTAAAGACGTAGAAGGTGCATCCGTATCCGCTACCGTAATGGAGCAGGGTAAAGGTAAGAAGGTTATTGTATATAAGTACAAGAGAAAAACCGGTTACCACAAGAAGAACGGACACAGACAAGCATACACACAGGTTAAGATTGACAAGATTAACGCATAATCAGGTGTGATATGACGAAGATTTCTTTATACAAAGACGCAGACGGAAAGATAACCGGATTTACCTCGGAAGGTCATTCGGGATATGCGGATGCGGGAAGCGATATCGTATGCGCTGCCGTATCGATCCTGACAGAGAATCTGGTCAATTCCGTTGAAGAGCTTCTTAAAGTTGATGTTAATGCAGAAGTCAGAGAAAAGGATGCTTACCTTAATGTATCCGTTAAGGATTACGACAGGGATGATGTACAGCTTCTTTTTTGTGCAATGGAGCTCGGGCTTAAAGAAATCGCAGATAATTATAAGAGATATGTTAAACTGACAAATAGGAGGTGTAAACCATGATGAAATTGAACCTTCAATTTTTCGCTCATAAAAAGGGTGTCGGTTCTACCAAGAACGGCAGAGATTCCGAATCCAAGAGATTGGGCGCAAAGAGAGCTGACGGACAGTTTGTTAAGGCCGGCAATATTTTATACAGACAGCGTGGTACAAAGATTCATCCCGGCGTTAATGTTGGACGTGGCGGTGATGATACACTGTTTGCAACGGTTGACGGTGTTTTACGTTTCGAAAGAGTCGGAAGAGACAAAAAGCGTGCTTCCGTTTATCCTGTAGAAGAGAAGTAAGAACAAATGTTGACAGCTTCAAGTTTTGCTTGAAGCTGTTTTTTTACCCAAAGGGCTGGTGATCTATTATGTTTGCAGACAGAGCAAAAATATACATAAGAAGCGGTAAAGGCGGAGACGGTCATGTTTCTTTCAGACGCGAAAAGTTTGTGCCTGACGGCGGTCCCGACGGCGGCGACGGCGGCCACGGCGGCAGTGTTATTTTCGAAGTGGATAAAGGGTTGAATACATTAACCGACTTTCGATTCAATAAACACTACAGGGCAGAGGACGGTGAGCCGGGCGGTAAAAGAAACTGCCGCGGCAAGGACGGAAAAGATATTGTATTAAAGGTTCCCGAAGGCACCGTGATCAAGGATGAAGAGACAGGAAAGGTTATGCTTGATATGTCGGGAGACAATCAAAGGGTTGTTTTTCTTGAAGGCGGAAGAGGCGGTCTCGGTAATCAGCATTATGCAACAAGTACGATGCAGGCACCCAAGTATGCAAAGCCCGGTCAGCCCGCAAAAGAACTGAACGTGCTGCTTGAGCTTAAATGCATAGCGGATGTCGGTCTTGTGGGATTTCCGAATGTCGGAAAATCCACACTTCTTTCGATGGTCTCAAATGCAAAGCCAAAGATCGCTGATTATCATTTTACAACGCTTAATCCCAATTTAGGTGTTGTGGATATCGACGGAGCCGGCGGATTTGTGATCGCCGATATTCCGGGTCTTGTGGAAGGAGCCAGCGAAGGCGTGGGCCTCGGTCTTGATTTCTTAAGGCATATAGAGCGTACGAGGATCCTTGTGCATGTCGTTGATGCGGCTTCCGTTGAAGGAAGAGATCCCATCGAAGACATTAAGCTTATCAATAATGAGCTCAAAAAATACAATGCGGATGTGTCTGCAAAACCTCAGGTCATAGCCGCAAACAAGCTTGATGTATGCGAAGATAAAGACGCCGTTATAAAGCGTATACGTGACGAATTCGAGCCTCAGGGCTTTAAGGTGTTCCCTATATCGGCCGCCACAAGAGAAGGCGTAAAAGAGCTAATGTATCATTTAAGCGAAATGCTTAAAGAGTATCCCAGAGAGACCATAACATTTGAACCTGAAATGACACCCGAGTTTGCGGGTCTTTACAGTAACGAACCCTTTGAAGTATATTTTGACGACAAGGAAAAAGAATACGTCATCGAAGGTCCCAGGATCGAGAAAATGCTCGGCTATACAAATCTGGATTCCGAAAAGGGATTTTTATTCTTCCAGAAGTTTTTAAAGGAAAACGGCATTCTTGATAAACTTAAGGAACTGGGTATCAATGACGGTGATACGGTCAGAATGTACGGTTTTAAGTTTGATTATTACGAATAAAGGTGTAAAATGAACAGTAAACAGAGAGCATATTTAAGAAGTCTGGCATCAAATATGGATCCCGAATTTCAGATCGGAAAGAATTGTCTTTCTCCCGAAGTTACGGAAGCGGTTCTTGAATGCTTTAACACTCACGAACTTATAAAGTTAAACGTTCTTAAAAACTGCGCCGACGATCCTAAGTCAATGGCCCAGACCCTTGCCGAAAGAACAGGCTCCGTTGTGGTGGCCGTTACAGGCAAGAAGATTGTTTTGTACAAAGAAAACAAAGACAATAAAAAAATTGAATTGCCTTGATGGGAGCGTAAAATGACAAAAAAACGTGTCGGAATCATGGGTGGAACATTTAATCCTATTCATCTCGGACATTTGCTTATTGCGGAAAATGCCTATGAAGCTTTTGATCTTGATGAAATTCTGTTCATTCCATGCGGAAAGTCTTATTTAAAAGAAGATGTTCTTGATGCCAAAACAAGAATATCCATGATCGGTGAGGCCATAGAAGACAATCCGCATTTTGCGTTATCCACGATCGAAGTGGAGCGTGAAGGTTATTCTTACAGTTACGAGACTATCGCCGAACTTAAAGCAAAGAACCCGCATGTGGAGTATTTCTTTATAGTCGGAGCCGATTCTCTTATGTATATGGATAATTGGAAGAAACCCGAGGGCATATTTAATGAGGTCACGATTCTTGTAGCATCAAGAAAAGGCACTTCCGTCGAAGAATTAAACAAAAAGATAGACGAACTTAAGGCAAAATACGAAAAAGCCGATATAAGGATACTTCCGATCAGCAATACGGATATTTCTTCCAGTATGATACGCGAGCGCGTAAAGGAAGGTAAATCCATCAGATATATGGTTCATTACAAAGTGATCGAATTTATCAATAAAAACCATATTTATTCGAAGGAAAACGATTAAATGGATAATGAACGCATCAGGTTTTTAAAAAGGGATCTTTCAAAGATATTATCGGCACATCGTTACGATCATACGATAGGAGTAGCCGATACGGCATTTTTGCTTGCCGGAATGTATGGTGTCGATCCCGATAAAGCGTATCTTACCGGCCTTTTGCATGACAATGCCAAAGCATATTCATCGGATGAACTTTTAAAACAGGCTATAAAGTTCGAGCTTGAAGTCACTCCGATAGAAAGAAAGTTTCCGGCTCTTTTACATGCAAAAGTCGGTGCATATTATGCAAAAGAAAAATACGGTATAGATGATGAAGATATCTTAAATGCGATAACTTATCATACGACCGGCCGCCCCGGCATGACGGTTCTTGAAAAGATAATCTATGTTGCGGATTATATAGAACCCGGTAGAGACAGACAACCCAATCTTAATGTGATCAGAAAAGCGGCATTTACGGATATTGATACGGCTCTTTTAATGATCCTTTCTGATACGGTAGGTTATCTTAAAGCCACAAAACCTGACGGAGTGGATCCTTTAACCGAAGAAACATATATATTCTATGAGGACAACAAATGGAAATAAAAGATTATGTATTGATCGCCAAAGAAGCATTGGAAGACAAAAAAGGAACAGACATTAAAATTCTGGATATAACCGGTCTTTCACCCATTTCGGATTATTTTGTGCTTGCGACCGGTTCAAACATTAACCAGGTAAAAGCAATGTCCGATGAGGTTCTTGATAAACTTTCAAAAAACGGTGTACACGCAAAGCACATAGAAGGCTATGACAAGGCGAACTGGATCTTAATGGATTACGGTGATTTTATGGTACATATTTTCAGTACCGAAGGTCGTGAATTCTACAATCTCGAAAGGATCTGGCGCGACGCTAAAGTGCTGTAAAAGATAATACATTTTGAAAGCAAAAACAGGGAACGTATCCGTTCCCTGTTTTTTATATGAATGATCATGTGATCTTTATATCGATCTGTCAGTGATAGAAGCGGTATACACCGAAAACCTTACCGAGGATCATGCAGTCATCGACGATAATGGGATCCATTGTGTCGTTTTCGGGCTGAAGGCGAATGTGACCGTTCTCCTTATAGAAGGTTTTGACCGTAGCCGAGTCTTCGATCAATGCAACAACGATATCGCCGTTTCTAACGTCCTGAGTATTCTCAACAAGAACCTGATCGCCGCTGAAAATACCGATATTTATCATTGAATCGCCTTTAACCTTTAATATGAATGCCTCCCCGTGAGGAACATATTCCATAGGGATCGGGAAGTAGTTCTCGATATTCTGCTCGGCAAGGATCGGCTGGCCGGCAGCTACCTGTCCGACAACGGGAATGCTGACCGTATCGGTGCGAACATTATTGAAACTGTCGTCACATACTTCGATCGCCCTGGGTTTGGCGGGATCTCTTCTTATATATCCTTTCTTCTCAAGTGTCGAAAGATGAGAGTGAACGGAAGATGTCGATTTAAGATCAACGGCTTCGCAGATATCGCGAACTGCCGGAGGGTAACCCTTTTTAAGGATTTCCTGCTTGATATATTCAAGTATTTCCTGCTGTTTGGAACTTAAGCCCTGTGAACTCATATAAATCCTCCTTTTCGGTAAAGGCAAACATACTTTCTGTATATACTATATCATAAAAAGATAAAAAAGCAAACATATATTCAGAAAATTTGTTCGGAAAATTTGTTCGAAAACTATTGACAAAGAAAATATGTTCGATATAATTGAATCATAACAAACAAATGTTCACAACAGATGTTCGAATAAGAGGACAATATGAATACACAAAGACTTACCAAAGCACAGAGATCTATATTGATCAGAAGAAGAGAGTTAAGAAGAAAGAAATTCATGCTTTCAATATTGACTGTTTTGATCTTAGTTTCTGCTGTTTCCGTATTTTCGATGAAGAGTATTGCATCCAACGGTGACACACCGGAATTATATAAGCATTATAAAAATATTTATGTTACATCGGAAGATTCGATATACGATATAGCTTCGGAATATGCGGATTGTCGTGTAACGGATGAAAAAGCATATATTGATGAAATTATATATATGAACAATATGGAATCGACCGACTTCCCCGTAAACGGAAGATTCCTGATAGTTCCTTTCTACACAACCATCCAATAGAAATAAGCCGCCTTTTTGGCGGCTTATTTTATGTTTCATTGCTTTCTCTCAATTTTACTATGTTGGCTGCACTGCGTCGTCTGTCATCCTCGATGGCGGCATAGTGTTTTTTTGTCGTATTTACATCCTTATGTCCGAGTACATCTGCCACAAGATATATGTCGCCTGTTTCTCTGTATAAGCTTGTACCGTAGGTGCTTCTTAACTTATGCGGAGTGATCTTTTTTATGGATGTTAAGTTTGATGCATATTTTTTAACAAGATTTTCAACGCTTCTTACACATAAGCGTTTATTCTGTAAAGACAAAAACAATGCATTTTCATGGCCCGGTTCGGCAATGATCTTATTTCTTATTTCAAGATAATCCGTAAGAGCGGTATACACTTCTTCACCAAAATATACCGTTGCCTCTTTTCCGCCTTTTCTTCTTATAAGTATACCGTTTGTATTGAAATCTATATTATTGATATCAAGGCCCACAAGCTCGCTCACACGGATACCGGTACCGAGCATAAGCGTCAATATGGCTACATCCCTGTATTTTGTCTTATGATGAAATCTTAACTGATTGGCGGTCAGCTTTTCGCCTTCCTCGACCATATCAAGAAGATTTGCGACTTCATCCGGCTCAAGCCTTATTATTTCCTTTTGATGTATCTTAGGCGGACTGACCAAACTCGGAGCATTTGTCTTTATTAGTTCGGATGTAAAGAAATATTTGTACATTGACCTTAAAGCGGAGAGTTTTCTTGCTTTTCCGCGTTCGTCGTTCGTGATCTCCCTGTCGTCTTTTTCATAGAGACTTAAATATTCAAGATATTCTTCGATATCCTCGCGTTTTACCATATCAAGGACGGACAGATCAAAATCTTTGATCTCTGTATTTTTAAGTGAAGGATTTTTCTCATGTAAGAATTCAAAGAAAAGCCTTATATCGTAGGCGTAGGAGAGTCTTGTCCTCGAAGCGGTATATTCCTCTATGCCTCTGAAATACTGGCGCATAAAAGGAGGAAGTTCATCAAGTACTTCCCTTAATCTTACAATGTTGTTTTTTAACACCTCATCATGATAATTTTTCGCGGGTTTATTCGGATTTGCCATTTGTGTCGGACCATCCTTTTATATTACTGTTTTTTATGGCTGTAAACATTCTTTCTTTTACGCCGGGCGTTTCATGATTAATATCCCGTATAAGGTTTTTTACGTATTCACGTTTGGTATGCTTATCGGCGGGACACGGGCTTTTTACGACCGGAACATCGTATTTGTTCACAAAACCGATAACATCGGATTCATTCATATACATTAGCGGTCTTATCACGGTAAGACCTGTCCTGTCCAAAAACGTGACGGGAGAGAAGGTGTGAAAACGACCTTCATATATAAGGGACATGATCATTGTATCCACAACATCATCTTTGTGATGGGCATAGGCTATCTTATTGCAGCCTATCTTTTTCATGGCTTCGTTTAATGCGCCTTTTCTCATTTTGGCGCACAAAGAACAGGGATTTGATTCTTTTCTGTCTTCAAAGATGATCTTTGCGATCTCTGTCTTTTCGATATAGTATTCAACATTGAGTTCTTTGCAAAGATCCTTTATGCGATCCAGATTTAAATTGTCAAAACCGAGGTCGACCGTTATGGCAACAACATCGAATTTTTTGGGATAAAACCGCCTTAAGTGGGAGAGTGCGTAAAGAAGAGTGAGACTGTCTTTCCCACCCGAGATCCCGATCGCGATCTTATCGTTTTCATCTATCATATTATAGTCGTCGACGGCGCGACGGACCAGACTTAATACTTTTTGAAGAGTCATATCTTACCTTGTTTCTATTTTTTAAAAAGTATATCACTAAAAGCCAATTGGTGCTATATTATTAGAGTATAGGACAATATATAAGGGAAATTTTATATGAAGATCAAAATCGAGAAAAAATATTTTCAAATAGGACTTACCGTTTTCTTAACGGCGATAGCGATAATCCTGGCGGTGTTCTTTATCTGGCGAAATGAATCAATAAGGGCCTTCCTTGCGATGATGAATAAGGCTCTGGCGCCGGTATTTTACGGACTTATAATTGCCTATCTTTTAACTCCGATCTTAAATTTTATAGAGAGAAGATTACTTATTCCTTTATTTCACCGGCTTAAATGGTTTGAAGCCGGCCGCGACAAAAACAGGGACAAACATATAAGATTTTTCAGCGTTACCCTTACGCTTATTTTTACGGTTACACTGCTTTATTTCTTCTTTGCAAGCATCATTCCCGAACTTATCAAGAGCATACAGAGCATTGTTACACAATATCCCGTATATACACGTAATCTTGTGATCTGGACCAATAAGCTTGTTGAGAATAATCCCGAGCTTAACAGTATCCTTAAGAGTGTTGTATATAATTATTCAAGTGAAACCGATAATTTCCTTAACGATTATGTGCTTCCCACCATTCAGAAGCTCCTTCCGAACATCAAGGATATGATCGTGGGGCTTTCATCCTCAATGTTTAAACTTTTAAGCGTCCTTTGGAATATCATCATCGGTATCATTATTTCATTGTATGTAATGACCAGCAAAGAACAATTTGCAAAAAGCTGTTCAAGACTTTGCTATGCGATACTTGAGACCAAAAACGCCAATAAATTCATTGAATCCGTAAGATTCACCCATAAGACTTTCATCGGATTCTTTTCCGGTAAGATAGTAGACAGTATAATCGTCGGACTTATCTCGTTTGTGATTTTATCGATCATGAAAATGCCTTATACATTGCTCATAAGCCTTATCGTAGGCGTTACGAACATAATCCCGTTCTTCGGACCCTGGTTCGGTGCGGTTCCGAGTTTGATCATCCTGCTTATGGTCAACCCCAGATATGCGCTGTATTTCCTCATTTTTATCGTTATTTTGCAACAGGTTGACGGTAATTTCCTGGGACCCAAGATCTTAAGCCAGACAACAGGCGTTACAACCTTCTGGATCATATGTTCGATCACGGTCTTCAGTTCGCTTTTCAGAGTAGTGGGCATGATAATAGCGGTACCTGTAACGGCGGTATTGTTTACGCTTTTAAAGAACATAACGGATAAGCTTCTTGAGAAAAAGAACCTGCCTACGGATACCGAAAGTTATTATAAAGTCGGTTCCATAACCGAAACCGGTGAAATCATTCCTTATGTGCCTGCGCCCAAGGTTAAACCCCAAAAGGACTCCGAACAGGAATCAAAAGTTTCAAAGTTTTTCAAAAAAATATTTGGATCGATAAAAAAGTTCTTCATGAAATTATTTAAGAAAAACTCAGACAATCAATAATTTTGTAAAAAAACGGATGGAGAGACCGGTTTACCCCGATATTCATCTATTCGCAAAAGACAGATTTAACGAATAGTTGGCGCCGAGAAAAGCGATTTTCCGCTTTTCAACGGCGCCAACTACTTCGTTAAATCTGTAGGACTTTGTGGATAGGCTAAGCGTTACATTCATCAAATTCATATAAAACTAAATCGCTTAGCCTATTCGCACTATGCGCGTTGGCAATGAGGCGTGCATAAATAAAAATAAATATAGCCGGCGATGTTTACATCAGTCCGGCTATTGTTATTTTTATTTATATAGGGCGAAGCCCGCGAACGAGAAAAATGAATTTATTCATTTTTCGAGTGACACGCCCATAGGCACCTCTATTCCGCATTTTTCTTTTCAAAATCTTCAATGTATTGAATGATCAGGTTGACCGTGCCGTCAACCCCAAGGGTTCCGGAATTGATACACAGATCGTATGTATCGGCGCGGCCCCATTTCTTTGATGAATAATAGTTATAATAGCTTTGCCTTTGTTTATCCTGCTTTAAATAGAAATCCCTTGCATCTTTTTCGGTCTTGATGTTTTCGTTGTGTTCAAGGATGTATTTTACTTTAAATTCATCGTTTGCGAATATAAACAGGTTTAATACGTTTTTATAGTCACTTAACGCATAATCGGCGCAACGGCCTACGAATACACACGGACCTTCGTCGGCAAGCGCTTTGATTGCATCAAATTGAGCCAAAAATACTTTATGGCTTATAGGCATATCTACAAAACTTGATGAATTGTAGCCAAATGAATATGTATCCATGACCAGATTATACAAAAATGAATTTGTGGGCCTTTCATCATGGTGCTGGATCATCTCTTCGCAAAATCCCGAATCTTTTGCGGCTCTTGTAAGGATTTCCTTATCACAGAAATTAATATTGAAGTATTCGGCAACCTTTCTGCCGATCTCATGACCGGCCGATCCGTATTGACGTCCTATTGTGATAATGGTTTTCATAGTATGCCCCCTTTCGGCGGAATTATCAGATAATTCTTTGAATTTATTATACAATAGATTAAATATTTTTTCAATAAAAAATTGAGGTTAACATAAAATATTTATGTCAACCTCAACATTAAAAAACTATTTTATGTAAACTTTCTTCTTATTATTTCGAGAGTTTTTTGAAAATATTCGGGCAAGTCGCTGTCAAATAACTTAAATTCACCCGTTGTAGGGCTTTTAAACCCTATCGTTTTCGCATGCAATTGCTGGCCGGCAGTTTCAAACGGTTCTTTTATCGTATTGTATACCTTATCTCCCACCAACGGATGATTTATATAAGCCATATGAACTCTGATCTGGTGAGTTCTGCCGGTTTCAAGCTTACATTCCACATATGTATAACCTTTAAAGCGTTCGATCACTTTAATATGTGTAACAGCCTGTTTTCCGCCTTGTTTAACGGCCATTTTCTTTCTGTCTTTATCGCTTCGGCCTATAGGTTCGTCGACTGTAAACTCGTCATTTTCGATATTTCCGTGTACGATCGCATGATATGTGCGCATACAGCTGTGATCTTTAAGCTGTTCCGATATTTTTATATGAGAGTTATCGTTTTTGCATATTATCAAAAGCCCCGAAGTGTCTTTATCAATCCTGTGCACTATACCGGGCCTTAAAACCCCGTTTATACCGCTTAAACGGCCGTCTAAATGATACATTAATGCATTTACGAGCGTACCATTAAAATGTCCGTTTGCGGGGTGTACGACCATGCCTTGAGGTTTATTGACTATACATACGTCTTCATCCTCATATACGATGTCGATCGGTATGTTTTCGGGTTTGATATCGGGAACGATGTTTTCCGGGATCTCAAAAGAAATATTGTCATCAGCTTTGATCCTGTAATTTGATCTTACAGGATTATCATTGACAAACAGACGGTTATCCGCGATCTGTTTCTGGATGTATGATCTGGAAAGATCTTCAAGCGATGCATTCAGATATTTGTCAATTCGTTCGCCCTCTTCTTCGGCGGATACGATCAACGAGATAAGCGGCATTATTTGATATCCCTCAACTTCTTTTCGGTAATACGCAGGAAATTAAGATCGTCTTCCGTATATACGAAAAGTAAAAGAACAATGATTATGACCGTGGCGACCGATACAAAGAAATCGGCTATATTAAAGATCGGAAAATGTATGGAACTGAAATAAATATAATCGATTACGTAGTTGTAAAAAATTCGGTCGATAAGGTTCCCGGCGATCCCGCCGGTGAGCATTGAAAGGGCGATATGAGCCATGCGGAATTTCTTCTTGTGGGGCATTTTGTAAAACAGAAAGATCACCGCAATGAATATCAAAGCGGAAACAAAGATAAAGAAAGAACGCTGGCCCTTAAGCAGCCCGAACGCCGCACCGGTATTTTCAAGATATGTAAGCTCCAGTACCGATTTTATAACTGAAATACCGGGATGATCTTTAAGCCTGCTTGTTGCATAGATCTTGATAATGCGATCCAAAACAATAATGACAGCTATAATGGATATATCTGCCCAGATCATCGGATTTATATTTACCGGTTTTTTCGGATTCTTCTTTTTCTTCTCCTTAGCGGAAGCCATATTAACCTTCCTCTTTAAAATTTAGTTCATTAAGAGCTTCTCTTACAAGCTCTTCCGAAACATCATCAAATACAAAGGCATCTCCGATCCTGTTAAGTAAGACCATTCTTATCTTGCCCAATGCGTTCTTTTTATCGTAATATACGGCATTGATGATCTCGTCGATCTTATCCGTTTCGATGGATATTGGCAGATAAAAGGGCACGAACATATCACGGATCTCGTAGTATACATCGGAATCTATGTAGTTAAGCTTTGATGAAATATACGCAGCGGCAACGCATCCCAAACTTACGCATTCACCGTGGATATATTCGCTGCCCAACACGCTTTCTATACCATGTCCGACAGTGTGGCCGAGATTAAGGAGCATTCTTTCTCCGGTGGTCTCATACAGATCCTTTTCTACGACCGCCTTCTTTATATTGATCGCGGTATATAACATTTTTGCCATCGTTTCGGGATCTTTTTCGCATATTTCATACATATTGTCGATAAGCCACATATAAAACTTATCATCTTTGATAAGGCCCGCTTTCATGATCTCCGCAAACCCTGCATAATATTCCCTTGCGGGAAGTGAATTAAGCGTACTTAAGTTCATATATATCAAAGACGGATTATAAAATGCACCGATCAGATTCTTTTTACCGTTATAGTCGATCGCGGTCTTGGCTCCCACGGAAGCATCCGCCATCGATAAAAGCGTTGTGGGGCATATTACATGCTTGATACCCCTCATATATATACTCGCCGCAAAACCCGTCATATCGGAGACAACACCGCCGCCTAACGAAAGGATCACATCCGAACGGGAAAATTTAGCCTCATATAAGGCATTGATGATCTCCTTTAACGTTTCTTCGTTTTTATTGGCTTCGCCTGCGTTGAATACAAAAGTATAAACCTTTAAGTCAAATAAGGCTTTAACTTCATTGAGATATATCTTTGCAACGTTGGAGTCGCTTACGATCAATAATTTATCGGCTTTGGGAGCCAGTTCTTTGACCATATCCGGTAACGGATCAAAATCTGTGTCAAAAACGATATCGTAAGTCTTGGTATTTTCTTCGGTAATAGTAATGTTCTTGATGTTATCCATGATTTTTCCCTAAAAAAATCCTGCCACTTAATGTGACAGGATAATTAAAAACTAAATATTTATACTCCGAAAGATTCGGCTATCGTATCCTGAAGGTCACCTGAAATGTCTACACTCTTGGGGGTAACAATGAAAATGTAATTTGAAATTTTCTGTAATGTGCCGTCAAGAGCGAAGCATGAACCCGATGTGAAATCCAGGATCCTCTGTGCTGACATGTCATCTGCATCTTCAAGATTTAAAACGACTGTTTTATTCTCGCGGAGCGTCTGTGTGATCTCTCTTGATTCGGAAACATTAGTGGGTTTAAATACGCATACGGATGCGTTATCCTGTCCTGAAGCCATTTTCTTTCCTTTCGTATTTGATCTTGGTGCAAAAGAACGAATCCTGTTATCTTCTGTCAAAACGTCCTTAGCGGGCGCTGCATCCTGTTCTTCGTAATCGTCGTTTTCGTATTCGGTATATTCTGTTCCTTCTTCATCGTCATTAACATTCATGAACGACATAAACTTGTCAATTACACTCATAGCATTCTCCTTACGGTCTGTTTCTTTCCCCAAAAATTCCGGTACCTACTCTTACATATGTTGCCCCTTCTTCAACCGCAACCATATAATCGTTCGTCATACCCATGGACAAAATATCCATAGAATTATTATCAATGTTTTCATCTCTCATGTCAATGAGTAAATTGTGTAATTCAACAAAATATTGACGATTTTCTTCGGGATCGTCTACATATGGTGCAATCGTCATAAGACCGCGTACACGGATATGCTTAAGTTCTTTTATCTGATCATAGAGTTTTTTTAGTTCTTCCGAACGGATCCCGAACTTCGTCTCTTCATTTGCAACGTTGATTTCTATCAATATATCGGTAACCGTATTTTGCTTAGCGGATTCCTTTTCGATGACTCCGGCAAGCTCAAAAGAATCGACACTGTGGATCAAAACGGTCTTGCCGATGAGATATTTGACTTTATTTTTCTGAAGATGGCCGATCATGTGAAAACGGGCATCTTTAGGCACTTTGTCGTATTTGTCGACAAGTTCCTGAACCTTGTTTTCACCAAAATCCCTTATGCCGTGATCGTATGCTTCAAGCAGCATTTCAACAGGTTTTGTCTTGGTGACCGCGATCAAAGTCACGTCGGAAGCGTTTCTTTTTGATACTTTACATGCTTTGTCAATGTTATTGAGTACCGTATCAAGGTTTTCTTTTATCGTTCTTTCGTTCATATCAATATACGAAGTCCTTATCAGTGACAACCGATGAGTCAAGCGCTATATAGTCATAGGCTCTTAAACCGACGGCTGAGTTCGATTTAACTATTGAGTATTCGTCGTTTGAGTATAAAACTTCGATCTGCTTAAAATCGGCATATCCCTTATTGATGTTGTAAACACCGGTCAAAGTACCCTGCTTGCCAACGGTGAAAGTGGTCTTTCCGTCCGATGCGGTAGGTGAACCGCCTTCGGGTTCCACATACAGCAAAACATCTCCCGCCGATAATCCGCTCATTGAAACGTAATACTCTTCTTCCGTTTCGTCATATATGGTCACTTCGGTAAATTTTGTGGCTATGTTGCCGGATTCGGATATGACCTGACGGTTTACACCGTAATTTGAATTGTTACCGCCTATAAATACAAAATCCTTGTCGATAAGGAAGAAATTATTGACTGCTATCGATGAATTGGGAACTTTAAGTCCCGTATCTTCTTCTACCAAAAGCTCGATCTCCACAAATCTTTCCGGTGCAAAGGTTACCATAGAATTGGTAAAAGAAAGCTGGACAATGCCGTACTCATCCGTCTGATTGACAATATGGATCTTTCCCCAGGATTTCGTCTGGGTTTTCAAGAAAGAAACCTCCACATATTCCCCTTCGGCCAAACGTTTGAGTTCTTCGGTGGGTACGAGGATGCATAAAGACCAGTTTTCGTTGTTGGTATATTTATATACAAAAGAACCTGCTTCGATCATGTCATCGTTTAACACAAATTTACTTTCGTATTTATCCGTATCAAAGTCGTCTTTTGTGAGACTTTCGGGGGATTTCATTTCATAACCGTCCAGAAAATAGCTCACAATTCCGGCATTTTTTGATTTATAGAAATTGATGATGTCGTTTATGTGCATTGAATTTATTTCGTCAATGGACAAAAGAAGCTCTCTGTTTTCCAGCCTCTTCATGCCTTCCGAAACGGAATTTTCAAATATGAGCGCATCTTCAAAATTTTTCTCGTTAAATTCTTTTGAAAAGAGCATTATCTCCTGCTTTAAGGAGTTTAATTCCGTGTTTGACAATGTTGTGGACGTGTTCGGATCTTTTTCGGTAAGGTCGGAAAGTTTTCCGGTTTCGTCGATGGCATATATCGTATCGTTATAAGCGACACGTTCGCCTTCTCTTACGAATAAAGAAACATATCCCGTTGCTTCGGAAAATACGGGATATTCGTCTCGAAGCGCAATGCCGGTATAGATCCTGTTTTCGGAAAGAGTTCCGTTTTTGACCTGATATCCTACGATCTTGCTTTCTTTGGAACTTAAGATTATGCAGACGATCACGTACACCAAAATAAATGCGAATACAAGTATTCCCAGATTTAAGTGATGTGCCTTATGAAATTGTGCTATCTGTTTGTCTGATCTCATGTAATCTCATTTAAAAGCCTCGGCGAGTTACGCCGAGGCTTTGGTATTGGGCGATATCTTATAAAGAAATGATTATCTTCGATTTAAGTGTTTCCGGAAGGTCCTTCTCGTTTACCGAAACGGAAAGAATAAAGTCAACCCCAAATTTCTCTGAATACTTCTCAAGTTTAGCAACCGCTGCTTCAAACTCTTCAAGCTTGGTACCCGACATAGCCAAAAATCCGTCAAAATACATTTGCTGAAGATCGTGATCCGAAGCGATTATGCCGGCTATATAACCTAAAAATTCATTACCGGAATCAATAAAATAATCGGATACATCGATAAGACGCACTTTGTTATTTAACTCATACATGTGCTTGGTGCTTCTGTCCAAATAAACGATGTTACCCGATACTGTTTTAACTTCGCTATTTACTTTTTCGAGCAGGTGCTTGGTCTTTCCTTTACCCTTTTCGCCTACAATTAACTGAACCATTGGAAACCCTCCTGAAAGTAAAATTTCTTATGAACATTATAAGTTATGGAAGTACAAAAAACAACCTTAATTTGGACAGTTAATCCTTAATTTGATGATACTTCACATAATTTTAACATTTCACTCATTTCATTATATAAGCCTTCGGTTGTCGGCGCGCCGAGCACTAAAGCAATATATGGTTTTGAGTCGGTGTTTCTTACCAAAATGATGAGACAGTGTCCCGCATCGGTCGTGGTTCCGGTCTTTCCGCCGACGATCGTAATACCGGAGGGGGCGGAAAAATTACCTATAAAATACTGATTGGTGTTTCTCGACGAAACCTGCTTTTCGCTTCCGTTTTTCGAATGTATAACGGTTGAATAATCGTTGCACTGGATTACTTCCATAAGAAGGCTGTTATTGATGGCCTCATTAAAGATCAGATAAAGATCGTATGCGGTGGTGTAATG
>JAEEMP010000124.1 GCA_016283275.1 Lachnospiraceae bacterium | reverse complement strand
TTGTATCGATAATAACGCTGGTTGTTTATAACCTGCTTCCGTCCAACAAGAATGAGGGGGATCTGCAATGAGCGATAATACCAAAACAAAGGGTCTTGGCATGAAGGCCAAGAGAAGACTCGGCGATACTGCCATTTACATCATTCTCATAATAATGAGTATTATCTGGCTTACACCTTTTGTATGTATCGTACTTCAGTCTTTCAGAGTTGAATCAACCTGGCAGGTTGGTTATGTGGTTCCTCAAAAATGGGGATTTGACAATTATACGGGCCTTTTGAATACGGATTTTGTAAGGTGGTACGGCAATACATTTTTAATGGCTCTTTGCGTATCGGTTCTTCAGACCATAATAGTGCTTTGCATGAGTTATACGCTTTCACGTTTCCGTTTTAAGTTAAGAAAGCCGTTAATGAAGTTCATGCTCATACTGGGACTTTTCCCGGGCATGCTTACGATGATCATTCTGTACAGAGTATTAAAGGATATGGGACTTACGATGGAACACGCGGTTCCCGGACTTATACTTGTGTACATAGCTTCCTCGGGTATGGGATATTACATCACAAAGGGATTCTTTGATACCATACCGATGTCGCTTGATGAAGCAGCGAGAGTGGACGGCGCTACAAGGCTTCAGGTACTTATACAGATGATAATGCCTCTTTCAAAATCCATTATCATTTATACAATACTTACAGCATTTATGGGTCCCTGGGGAGATTTCATTTTTGCAAAATACATATCGTTTAACACATCAGCCGGTATGAACGTTGCCGTAGGTCTTTATTCATGGCTCAATAAGGATATGATAGCTTCGCGATATACAATGTTCTGTGCGGGCGGTGTTATTGTAGCGATTCCTGTAACTATCCTGTTTATGTGCTTCCAGCGGTACTATGTTGAAGGTGTTACGGGCGGTTCCGTCAAAGGATAATTTTCAGACGAGTTTAATAATTCAATAATAGTTGATTGATAAAATATAGAAAGCATTTTTGCTTTCTATATTTTTTGCACCTTAAAGAGAGGGGAAAACATGAGTAAAAAAGAAACAGGCAGTATTGGCAAGACATCAGGGTTTATGGCTAAAGCAGGTATAAGGGCCAAGCTGATGGCAATGGTAATCCCGCTGGGATTATTTTTGCTTATCACGGTCGCACTTATGAGTGTACAGCTTATGAGTACAATGAACAGATCTGAAGATCTGTATTACAATCAGCTCTACGAGATCAATTCCGCATTGATCTCCGCCGACAGAGATTTTTATCAGTCAATATATGCCGAGGAACAATATATAGCAAAAACACACACTGAGGTAAATCCCGATCAGGCGATGATGGATGGCCTTTTGGACAGTTACGAATCTAACGCTCAGCAGACGATCGACGGTATCCATAAGGTAGCTGCGATAGTAAAGACCCATCCGGACATTGCAAAGTTTTCAAACGGTGAAAAGACTTTAGAACAGTATCTTACACTCTTTGACACTCAGTACAGCACCTGGTATAACGCCTATGCGCCCAAAGCCGCTGCCGGTGATTACGATAAGCAGACTGAGGCATTTGATATTGCAAGAGATACTATCAATACCATGCAGGATATGGTTGTTGAATTTGCCCAGGCCGAGAAGATTAAACTTCATAAATCGACCGTCAGCGGACTCGCAACCGTTGCGGTTATCATTCTTCTGGTATTTGCAGGTATCGCAACATTCTGTGTATTTATTATCCGCTACATAAGGATCAATGTTAAAGCTGTAACAAAAAGCGTTGAGAGTATAGCGGCGCTGAATCTTTCGGAAGAAATTAGCGCAAACGGCAACGCCGATGAGATCGGCCGACTTACCCAGAGTGCCACAAAACTTCAGACCGAACTGAAGAGTATTATCGGAACCCTTCAGGATGCATCGAAAGAACTTGAATCTTCAAGCGATTTCATGGCTCAGAATACGACCGAGACAGCCGAATCGATGAAGAATGTCGATATTGCGGTAGGCGAACTTGCCACAACAGCATCCACTCAGGCAGAGGATATAGAAAAGATCTCGGGTAAGATGACAGAGATTACCGGTGAGATGGAAAAGAGTGCAAAGAGTACCGACAATCTTGACAGTGCATGCAAGGATATCGAAGTTATCACAAACGACGGCATGAAGATCGTGGACAGACTTACAGATATCACGGATCGCAACGTTCAGGCATTTGAGAAGATATTTGAAGCGATCAACGGCATTGATGAGCGTACAAACAACATAAGTACCGCAAGCGACCTTATTTCGAGTATCGCACAGCAGACTAACCTTCTTTCACTTAACGCTTCTATTGAGGCTGCAAGAGCGGGAGAGGCAGGAAGAGGTTTTGCGGTAGTTGCGGATGAGATCAGAAATCTTGCCGAGCAGAGTGCAAGCTCCGCAAGTACCATCAATGAGATGCTCGATCAGCTTAAAGAAAGTGCCAACTATGCAACGGAACAGAGTGAGCTCGTTAAGGAATTTGTTGAAAAACAGAGAGCATCTGTTGAAGATACAAAAGAGAGCTTTACTACCATTGTCAATAACTTAAAGATAGTAAATGACGATGTAGCAACTCTTAATTCCGTAAATACCGCTCTTGGCGGAGATATAAGCGAGATCAACGAACTTGTCACCTCTCTTGCGGCAGCATCAGAGGAAAATGCGGCGACAAGCGAGGAACTTACCGCTACCACTACAACGGTTGCCGGAAGTGTGGATGAGATCAAGGAGATCGGAGGAAATGTCAACAATTCTTCCAAGGATCTTGCAGAGATCATCGGAAGGTTCAGATTGTAAGATCGATCACGAACATATAAAAAAGGGTATCTCCTTTCGGAGGTACCCTTATTTTTGCATGTCATGATAAAAGCGGATCAGCGTTCTATCCTGTATCCCGCATAGAGTCCGACGGCCGCACTTAATCTGAAGACGGAATATTCATCTTCGGTATAAAGGGGTAAGAACTCTTTGGGCATCCATCTGTTTGCGTTAAGAGGGATAAGCTTCTTTGCGTTCTTTATCCTTACCGTGACTGCACTGTTGTTGGCCCAGCTTGTGACGTAATTGTAGAGCACGAAAGTATCGTTGTCATAAGCGAAAAGGCTTATGTTTGCGGGGCCTTCGCAGGTGATGCCGTTAAGCTCGAATTCTTTTCTTAAGCGGTTTAAAACTTCAACCGGGAAGTTTCTTATCGTAGCGTATTCGTCCGGTACGACCATCATCATCATCTGACCGTCGCCGTATGTATCACGCGAAAGAAGAGTATAGCTTTCTTCGTTCTTAAGGCCTTTGCAAAGGGCGCCCCAGGTTGAGTTGTTTCTAAACTCCATAAGAGGGAATGATATCTCTTCGGGCCCTGTAACGCTTGTCCAGCGATTGTGCTTTTCCATTACGAAATCCTTGGTGGATACGCGTCTGCCTCTGAATCTTACCGATGTAAGGGTCTTTAGACCCTTATCGAGAGTCTCGAGCACGAAACCGTTTGTTACGATAGCTTTTCCGCCGTTTGCAACGAATCTTTCGAGCTTTGAAACTATATCCTTATCGTAAGCAGATGAAGCGGTGAGCAGGATCGTGTCGGCGTTTTCGGGGAAGAAAGGCGTGGTAACGATCGGGAATCCGTTCATGCCGAGAAAATCGTGGAGATTATCTTCGCCCTGTGATTTGTCGGGAATATAGCAGGGGATTCCTATCGTGTTTCCGAGTCCGTCAAGGAGATCGTCAAGCTTATCAAGCTGGAAGCCCAACGATGCTGCGAACATGGAATCGTAAAGTGACTGGAAACAGAACATCATAAGCTCTTTAGGCTTGGAGAATGCTGTAAGGTAAGCCTGTTCGAGATAATATTCCATGATCTGACAGTCAAAGTTATCAAACCATCCGCCGCCGTTTCGACCGGGAGCCATATTCTCCATATAAGTCATGAGAGAGTATGACAGATATCTTGGAAGATGCTGGTCCTGATGCCTGGGATCTCTTGTCTCGGTACCTGTGTAAATGTATTCGAATATATCACGTTGACTCAACGGGTCATAGCCTGTTTCCTGATATGATTCCATCCAGTTGGGATATTTAATGGTGATCTTAACATTTGGATTTTCAGCCTTTGCCGGGGCGATCATGTATTTTTCGGAAACTTCGTACATAAGATGTGTACGGTATTCTTCCCAGCTTCCGTCCGTGATCCCGTGTGCTTTGTTGTATTCATCTTTGGCTGCACGGCATTTTTCGCATGTACAGTTTGTAAAATAGAAATCGTCTATGATAAAAGAATCAAAGTATTTTCCGTTGAGTGCGGATGCCTTTTTCAAGGTTTCAAGCATCTTGTCATCGTTGTAGCAGAATGTGTTGAAAAGCCTCTGCTTGGGCTTATCGCCTTCGGGTGTTGGGATGCAGGTAGTGATACCTCCGGCCACCTCGATGCCGTTTGCTTCAAACACTTCCTTGCACATCTTTACCTGTTCTTCGCTTGCAAAAGCACTGTCTCTGAAAGGCTCAAGGTAAACTTTGTCAAGACGCATATGTTTACCAAACCAGTCAATTTGCTTTTGAAGCTCATCCCGGGTCACATTTGCCGTTCCCTGAGCCACAAAATAAGTGGTCAGCTTAAAATTTCTGTAATTACCCATTTCATATCCCTCCTGCTTTGTGAGTCGCGAGGCGACTTGCCTGATTTCTTCGTGAGCAGCTTCAGCGGCTTGCCTTGTATACATAGTAACATTACGCACAGATACATTATAGAAATATTCTTTGTAAAATTTGTATAATTATGCAGTTTGCCGTTTTGGGGTTAACTGAATTAATAGAAGGCGAATACCGAAGAAAATATGCTAAAAAATATGGTATTGGATCATTGATCAATTATTTTCACGGCCTTCCGTGGAACGATGATGAATCCGAAAAGGCCTACAAAATATGTCTTGATAATGGTATAACCTGGGAAGAATATTATAGGATCGGTAAAGATAAAGAGGTGATCTATTGAGTAAAGTAGTTATTGAATCGCATGTCGGTGAGATCTTAAATGAATTGGCATCTAGAAAACCGGTGATCTTAGAAGCTCTTGCTATAGAAGCTGAAGGTAATGCGGTAGATGAAATCACCGCTCTCGGTGCTGTCAAATATGATACACCATTTTTGGCGCATCATTCAACTTAAGGAACGGACATCACTCTGAGTTTAAGAACCTTGGAGTGCATTTTTTTAGAGAGGTGTTGATGCAATGCGTCAAAGGCGCTGTTAAGGCGGAATTGCGATGTGGTTCAAAGAACACGCATACGCTGTAAAACCGCCTTATGACGCTTGGAAGAAAAAGAGTTACTTAAGCAATGAAAGTACGTTTTCGGCTGACTGATTTGCCTGCGCGAGAAGTGAATGGCCGACCTGTTCAAGAAT
>JAEEMP010000123.1 GCA_016283275.1 Lachnospiraceae bacterium | reverse complement strand
TTGGCCTTTGTGGGGAATATTTTCTCAAGAGGCTTCTTCCATGTATCAAGTGCATCGGAAGCCGAAACGGAATCACCCTTAAATGAGAATACTCCGTCATCAGTAACAACGCCGACAATTTCATGATCGATATCAAGATCCTCGGCATCCAATCTGCTCATCTCAACGAGAAGATCGCCCATGTTGTTTTTAAACAGATCTTCAAGTTCAAGGCTTTCATCAAACTTAACACCGTTTCCGTTACCGAATGCCATCTTGGCAGCCGCTACGGCAACGCCGCCTGCATCAAGCGTATAAGCCGCTTTGATTTTTCCTGCGCCCGAAAGCTTGTGTATTGCCTCAAAAAGTTCCATTGTACTTTCATAGTTGGGCATATCGTAATCATCGCGTTCGATCTCAAAATGTACCAAAACATCGCCCGCATTCTTAAGTTCGGGAGTTATCACGTCTTTTTCTTTTGCCACATCAACCGCAAAAGAAACCAAAGTAGGCGGAACATCGATATCGTTAAATGTTCCGGACATTGAATCCTTACCGCCTATCGACGGAAGTCCGAATCCTATCTGCGCATCGTAAGCGCCGAGAAGTGCCGCGAAAGGCTGGCTCCAACGCTTGGGATCCTCGGTCATACGTCTGAAATATTCCTGGAAAGTAAATCTTATCTTTTTGGCATCACCGCCTGCCGCAACGATCTTTGACATCGAAGAAAGAACCGCATAAACCGCACCGTGATAAGGCGACCAGCTTGAAAGATAAGGATCGAAGCCGTAACTCATCATCGTAACGGTATCGCTTGTACCTTCAAGTACCGGAAGCTTGGCGACCATGGTCTGGATCTCTGTAAGCTGTTTCTTTCCGCCGTAAGGCATTGTAACCGTGCCCGCACCGATCGAGGAGTCGAACATCTCGACAAGTCCCTTCTGTGAGCACTCGTTAAGATCCGAAAGCGAAGCCTTCAATGCATTTGCAAAAGAATCCTGCTTAACTGCCGCTTCAACAGCGGGTACAGCCGTCTTCTTAAAGTAATTCTCATTTTCATCGGGCATATCCACAAATACGCCTGTTTCCTGATGAGCTCCGTTCGTATCGAGGAAGGCTCTTGAAAGATTGACTATATCCTTGCCTCTCCATGTAAGTACAAGTCTGGGCTCTTTTGTGACCGTGGCAACCTTGACGGCTTCAAGGTTTTCCTCATTTGCATACTCAAGGAAACGGTCCGCATCTTCAGGCGATACCACTACAGCCATTCTCTCCTGCGATTCGGAGATCGCAAGCTCGGTACCGTCAAGGCCTGCGTATTTCTTGGGTACAAGGTCTAAGTTTACCTTAAGACCGTCGGCAAGCTCACCGATAGCAACGGATACACCGCCCGCACCGAAGTCATTGCACTTCTTGATAAGTTTTGTAACCTCGGGACGTCTGAACAGTCTCTGTATTTTTCTTTCCGTAGGAGCATTACCCTTTTGTACTTCCGCTCCGCAGGTCTCGATCGAACTTTCCGTATGTACTTTTGAAGAACCTGTTGCACCACCGCAACCGTCACGACCCGTACGGCCGCCCAAAAGAATGATTATATCTCCCGGATCCGATGTCTCTCTTATTACGTTGCGTCTCGGAGCGGCACCCATAACTGCACCGATCTCCATTCTCTTTGCAACGTAATCGGGATGGTATATTTCTTTTACATAGCCTGTTGCAAGACCGATCTGGTTACCGTACGACGAATAACCTGCCGCAGCTCCTTTAACAAGCTTCTTCTGACTTAACTTTCCTTTAAGTGTTTCGGTTACGGGAACGGTAGGATCTGCCGCACCGGTAACGCGCATCGCCTGATATACATACGAACGGCCCGAAAGCGGGTCTCTTATGGCACCGCCCAGACATGTTGCGGCACCACCGAAAGGTTCGATCTCGGTAGGGTGGTTGTGTGTTTCGTTCTTAAAACTTATAAGCCATTCTTCAGTCACTCCGTTTACTTCAACGGGTACGACTATCGAACAGGCATTTATCTCATCGGATTCTTCCTGATCGTCAAGTTTTCCGTCTTTTTTAAGCTTTCTCATTGCGATGAGCGCAAGATCCATAAGACACACAAACTTATCGGGTCTGTCCTTAAAGATTTCTGCTCTTGTATCAAGATAGCTTTGATATGTGGTCTCTATCGGAGTCCTGTAATAACCGTCGGCAAACTCAACGTTTGTAAGCTCCGTAGAGAAAGTTGTATGTCTGCAGTGATCCGACCAGTATGTATCGAGAACCCTTATCTCGGTCATGGAAGGATCTCTGTCTTCTTCATTCTTAAAATAATTCTGGATATGGAGAAAATCCTTAAATGTCATGGCAAGCCCCAAAGACTTGTAAAGATCTTTAAGCTTGTCTTCCTGCATATCCTTAAACCCGTCAAAGATCACCACGTCCTTGGGTTCGGGGAAGTCTGTCTTTAAAGTCAAAGGCTTCTCAAGTCCGGTCTCCCTTGAATCGACGGGGTTAATGGAATTCTTCTTTATCCTGTCAAATTCATCGTCCGTAATGTTACCGCTTATCACATATGTTACAGCGGTCTTTATTAACGGATTTTCATCCTCTTTAAGAAACTGTATGCACTGAACCGCGGAATCGGCACGCTGGTCGAACTGTCCGGGCAAGAATTCAACGCTGAATACTCTGTCTCCTTCGTTCAATTTAAGGTTTTCAAAATAAATATCATCTACAGGCGGCTCGCTGAATACCGTCGTGGATGCGAGTGTAAATATCTCATCCGATATATTTTCGACGTCATAGCGGATCAATACCCTTACATCGGTAACTCCGTCTATGCCCAGAAATCCCGAAATTTCCTCCTTAAGTTCCTGTGCCTTTACGGCAAAGGGTTTCTTTTTCTCAACGTAAATTCGTCGTACATTGCCCATTTTAAAATGGTGCTCCTTTCATTTATGCTCGTTTTTTAATGCAAAAACAGAATCCAAAGAAACTGCCTTTGGATTCCGCCGATTGTTTATTCTTCGTCTGCAAGAAGACCGCTCATTATAAAAAGTAGTTCGTTGTCTATATCCTGCTCCGTGACCCCTACGGTATTGGCCGCTATCTTAAGCCCCTCTATGACATACATGATGTTACGGGCCGCCCCTTCGGCATCTTCACAATATAACTCACCGTTTTCCGTACCGTTCTCAATAAGATGTGTAAGAACGTTAACGGCGGACGAAAACCGGTCTTTGTATATATTTAAGGTATCTCCGCCGTTTTTCTTGGTGAAAAGATACTCATATATCGCTACGGAAAGATTGTCCTTTTTGGACAGAAGTTCCTTCTTCTGTTCTTTTAAGAACAGTGCAAGAATATCACCTGCGGTGGCATCTTTGCGGGAACGTGAAAAAACATCGTCATTTTCCGACGAATCAAGTTTGATGAGTTCCAAAAGGATCTGTTCCGTGCTCTCGAAATAGATATAAAGCCCTCCGCGGCTTATCTCGCAGGCCTCAACAATGTCCTTCATGGTGACATCCTTAAAGCCTTTTTCCGAAAACACTTTTCTGGCGGTATCGAGAATATACTGTTTTTTCCGTGCCGCTTTATCGCTCATTTTAACTCCTCCCGTTTGATCCCGCTTATGCAAGCGGTGCGTCCCATATTTCCAACAATTTTTTCATTTTCTTTAATACAAGAAGAAAAATCCCTTCGCGAACCGCATCGGTCCACACGATACCTTTTGTAATACCGCCTTTTACATATCTTGTAAGAATGCCGCAAAGAACATCACCGTCCTTGACCCCGGCATCCTCTATCGCACGTCTTTCATCTTCAAAAGTCTTAAGCCCGTATGCCGAATAAATATAACGATAATTATCGTACATAAGCCCTGTGGCATCCGCTTCTTTTACAAAACTTAAAAGCGTTGCATCATATACGGGAAAAGAAACCGACGTCTTTGAAATATCGTTGTCATTATAGACCCTTGATACCGTAGCTCCGCTCTTTTCTTCGAGCCATGGTATGTATGCAAGAAGCCTCTCTATCTCTGCGCGGTGTTCCGTAAGCTGAATATCTACCATATATTCAATCTCCCTGCTTATATTCGGTATTGCTTAATAAATATGAACATAAAAAACCAAAGTAACATTATTTTAACATACTTGATAAAAAAGGCAAGAAGTTAGCACTAACCTTGAACATTTCCACAAATATTGTATAATCAAAGGGTATTCTTGTGGATAGTTTTACTATTATTTGCAATTTGGAGGGTCTATGGCATCAAAAGAACTTAATCCCGGAACGGTCATCGTAACCTCGGGACAGGTTTTAAACGCTGTGCATTTGATTACTCAGGGCTCTGTAAGAGCTTCTTTTCCGGGGGGAGAGATAATACTTAAGAAAGGCGATATCATCGGGCTGTGCGACATAGCTTATGATTCGCATTTTTTTACCTATACCGTTGCCGATACGGCCACTCTTCTTTCTTTTCCCCTTAAAACAGCCAATTCACTCAAAGAAATAATCACGGGAAACACCGATGTTTCCAGGATGTTCTATACTTCCATGATCAATCAGGTGCTTGCGATCCTCGTTCAATATGCCCGTCTTAAGGAAAGCTGCGGCGAAGTCTATCGCTTAAGCCTTGAATATTACGATAAATATATCAATATCTGCAATTCAAACGGTATCATTTCCAGATCCCTGCCTCAGTTTGAGTCGTTTGCACCGCTTTCTTTGGAAGACGATATTGAACCGTGGCTTCTGGGTTATTATGCCTCATACCGCGAATTTCCCGCTGAGATCAATCAGCTCCTTCCCGGATTTCCGGCATATATAAACGGTGCCCTTAATCGTTCGAGCACCGATATCCATTCCGCTTTCTCGGTAATGGAAGACATGAATGACTATTATACCGAAAAAATGTCCGTATTTATGCAGGAAAACGGTATCGACATGTTCGATATGTATTCGGGGCTTTTATATCGTTTGGGCCCTGATTCGCCCGACGGCAATGCTGTAAAAGAAAGCATCGATCAGATGATCGAGTATATCAAGACCCATCCGGGTATCGACACGGACCTTGTATATGAAAGAGTTTCGGCATATCGTACAAAGCTTCAGGGGCTTTCAACCGTTACCGCCGAGGAAAGCGAGCCCGAGGAAGTATCTCCTCAGGCTGTCAAAGAACTCGCAAACTCTTTGGACGTTATCCTCGATTATTCGGGTGTTAATGAAGACACGGCAAATAACTTCAGAAAATGCATAATGCAATATAAGAAGTTGAGCGATAAAAGCTCGACCGAAGACAATGCCCGCGCCTTAAGAGCGGAAATATCAAAGCTCTTCTATCAGGTATATGCCGAGGCTTTTATAATGAGCGTCAAGGATAAAGTGGTGCCCACGATCCTTAAGATGTTCTTTAACTTCGGCTACGTGGACGAAGAACTTGCAGGGATCGAAAATGCCAACTATCTGTATAATCTTGCGGAGCATTTTGCAGGCGACAAAAAAAGCGGAGTCTATACCGCTTATGAGTGGTTTTATAACATATATACCGTTGCAAAAGATCCGAGCCGCAATGAATTTGACGTAGATTTTCTTGCATACCTTCATGAGCAGAAGGTAACCGCAAAGATTTCTGCGGAAGACGAGATCCGTCTTGCCAACGATCCGTTTGAAAGGATTAAGTTCGAGCTTGAAAATATGTTTCCCATGGTCAATAAGATCACATTCGGAAGGCTGTCGACCTTCTGCCCAATCTTTTCCGAGCATAACATAATAAAACCGTTAAAATCCTGTCTTGTTACCGTAGACAGTATTATCGAAAGTATCAAAAAGGTTAAGCAGATCGATTACAGCGCTTTCTATCGTGAAACCGTTTATACAAATGAAAAAGCAAATATTCCCAAAGAATTTATCGGCGTCGAAGTATTTCCCGACGTGATCCTTATGCCCAATATAGGGACAAGAGGTGTAATGTGGCAGGAAATCGAAGGACGCAAGCGTACCACTCCCGCCAGATTTATGATCTCGGCATTCCATCTCGAGGACCTTCCCACGACTTTTGTGCGCCTTGTGGGCGAGTTCCGCTGGGAAATGTGCAAGCGTATTCAGGGTGCCCGTTGGAACGACGTTTCCGACAGATCTCTTACAAGCGAATATTTCGATTATGTACAGTTCTATCGAAAGAACAACGAGCTTTCCGCGGAAGCAAAAGAAAAAGTTAAGCAAAGCCTTATAAAGTCAAAGAATTCCTTTAAGGAAATGTTTGTAAGGGATTATATCACATGGGTATTGTATGAAGGCACCGGTTCACCGAGGCTTAACAAGATCGCACGTACGATAATGAGCACATATTGCCCGTTCCCTAAAGAGCTGCGCACAAAGATGGGCGCAAATCCCATGTTTAAGGAGATCATCGATCATTACGAGGTAAAGACGGCCCAGAAGCTTCATCACCTTGATAACGTGATCCAGAAGTTGAACTCTTCAGGTATCCCCGTGCCCAAAGAAATAACCGAACACAGAGCTTATATAGAAGGAACCGTTTAGTCTTATCCTGGGAACGGAAAGCGGATAACACTTGGCTCAAAATAATTCTATTTTTTCTCAAAATAGTTTTATATCTTAGATACTTGTATGTTATTATGGCATTGTCAATAAGTTATTTATTGCATTCCAAATAAAATTCCCCTTTTACTAAAAGAGTTCGACCTATGGTCGAGCTCTTTTACTTTATAGGTAATTTCTTCGAAATTACCTATAAAGTAAAAAACGCTCCGCTAAGGATGCGCACTCGCGCGAAAGGTATTTATTGCTTTCGGCAATCGCGCTCGGCGCGGGCGTATCGCAAGCGATACGCTTTGTTCATGCAGATATCCATATGTATAAAGTAAAAGAAGTCCGGGATACCGGACTTCTTGACAGGGGCAGTAGGAATCGAACCCACATCGATGGTTTTGGAGACCACTGTTCTACCTTTGAACTATGCCCCTATTTGTTTCTTGGATTTTACCAACGAAACAGATTATAGCATGGAAGTTTTTTATAAGCAAGCATTAATTTAAGCCATCATAACGGTTGTAAAAAAGTCGCTTAAATACTTATTTCGACTCCTTATAAGTTGACCGTTTTGATGCTTTGGCGATCGACTCTCTTTCTATAAACTCCGGTCTTAACATAGTCTTGCTTATCGATACCTTATGGATAAGCGAGTTAAGCGTGAAATAAGCGCACTTGCCAAGTTCCAGTCTGTCCTGCCGAATTGTTGAAAGCGTCGGTGAGATCTCAGTTGCGAGAGGTATATCGTCAAAACCGATAACACTTATATCTTCGGGAATTTTAAGCCCTTCTTTTTCACAAACTTCATATACACCCGAAGCAATAAGATCGTTTCCGCACAGGATCGCGGTCGCACCGGCCTTAAGCATGCCCGGTACATGGTAACGCGCACTGTCTGCAACATAGTAACCGTAAGCCGTAAGTGCGGGATCGGGTTCAAGACCGTTTTCTTTCATCCCGTTTTCGTATGCTTCCTGGCGCCTGTCGGATACCCAGGAGTTCGGCGAACCGTTTAAAAATGCTATTCTCTTATGCCCAAGTTTGACAAGCTGCTTGATGGCAAGATTTATACCTTCATCGGAATCCGTTCCCACATAACCGACATTACGATTTAACGGAACATAATTATCAAGAAGAGCGGTCGGAATATCCGTCTTTGATATCTGCTTCATCCACAGATCCTGAAGTGCAAATCCCATTGCAAATGCACCCGAATACCCATGCTTGAGCATGTACGTACTGTATTTTTCGCGGGATTGAAAATTTGAATTGACCCTTACTACATTGACTGTCCAGTTATCTCTGTATGCCATCTGTTGAAAACCCAGGATAAGATCGTGTCCGAAATCCTCTTCGTCGGCAAATTCCATGTTTTCAACGAAAATAACAAGCTTCTTATGCTCTTCCTTACGCATCTTTTTGGTCTTATATCCCATTTCGACCGCAGTATCAAGCACAAGCTGCCTTAAATCTTCACTTATATCGGGAGCTCCGTTAAGCCCTTTTGATACGGTACTGACAGCCACCCCGAGTCTGCTTGCGATATCTTTGATTGTTGTTGCCATAGCCGTTCCTTTTCTTAAATATGAAGCTTTTAAAAAGTATATATGAAGCGAAACGCTTTTTCAAGTTAATTAACTAAAACATTTTGGTAAAAGAAAAATGGCTGCGATAATTATTTAATGAGCGCCAAAATACTTCGATTTTCTTGACTTTATATGCTCTTACGTGGTAAATTTTAGGTAGTTACGAAAAATTACGAAATTATTTGGAGGCACATCTTGAAATCGCTTGAAAGAGGCGCCGGAATTCTACTGGCGATCAGCAGTCTACCCTCAAAATACGGTATAGGAACAATGGGTACGGAAGCCTTTAATTTTGTGGACACATTAGTGGATCTGAGGCAAAAATACTGGCAGGTGCTCCCGATAGGTCCATCCGGTTACGGAGACAGCCCTTATCAGGCTTTTTCCGCTTTTGCGGGAAATCCCTACCTTATCGATCTTGAAAGTCTTGTTCGCGATAAGCTCCTTTTCCCCGAGGAAATAAATGCCTATGATTGGGGCAGCGAGGAAAACGAAGTGGACTATTCTCTTTTGTTCAGATCAAGATTTGAAGTCCTCTATAAAGCCTTTTCGAGATTTGACCAATCAAGTCAAGGATATGCTTCTTTTGTAAAAGAAAATGAATACTGGCTTTCCGATTACTCTCTTTTCATGGCGCTTAAAAACCGTTTTGACAATAACGAATGGCAGTCCTGGGATGATGATATAAGAGATCATGAACCCGGAAGCGTAAACAGATATACGGAAGATCTTAAAGACAATATCGCGTTCTTTAACTTCATACAATATGAATTTTTCTTACAGTGGGATAAGCTTAAAAAATACGCCAATGACAGAGGCGTAAAGATCATCGGTGAGATCCCGCTCTACGTTTCGCCCGACAGTGCGGATGTATGGGCACACAGGAATCTCTTTAAGATAAATAAAGACGGCTTTTTCGATGAAGTAGCCGGCTGCCCTCCGGATGCATACTCAAAAGGCGGGCAGAAATGGGGCAATCCCTTATATGACTGGGATGAGATGGCAAAGGACAATTACTTATGGTGGTACAGGCGTGTCGCGATGAATGTAAGGCTCTACGATGTCATTCGCATCAACCATTTTGTGGGGATCGTTAAAACTTATGCCGTTCCCGAAACATCCCCGGACGGAACTGTCGGAAAATGGTATAAAGGCCCCGGAAAAGCATTAACGGATGTGATCGAAACAGCGGCAAAAGATACCCCTGTTATATGTGAAGATTTCGGAACAGTCGTTATCCCTCAGGTAAGAAAACTCATGAACAAGCTCGGCTGGCCGGGTATGAAGGTATTATTGTTTGCCTTTAACGAAGATCCGTCAAACCCATATCTTCCGCATAATTTCGAAGATAACAACTGTGTGGTGTACGGCACCACTCACGACAGCGACACTCTTGTCGGACATTTTAAGAATATTGACGATTATAAGCTGGCATTTTTGTATGAATATCTGGGTGTAAAGAAAAAAGATGATATTCCGAACGCTTTTATAAGGCTGGCTTACTCTTCCGTCGCCGATGTGGTAATATTACAGATGCAGGATATTTTAATGCTCGGCAATGAAGCCAGAATGAACCATCCGTCCACGATAGGCGCAAACTGGAGATGGCGGCTTTATCATGACGCGATATCCGAGGAAAGACGCAGCTTTATAAGAACACTCGCAGGTATATACAGACGATGACAGAAGAAAAAGACTTAAGAGCGATACTGGTAGCCGTCGATAGCGGAAGCTTAGATTTTGAATACATGCTCGATGAGATGAAAAGACTTATCAAAGCATGTGAAATGGAAGTCTGCGGAGTTTTGATACAGACTCTTGCAAATCCAAATCCGGCCACATATATAGGAAGCGGCAAGGTATACGAGTTAAAAGAACAAGCCCGGATACTTTCGGCTGATTATTGCATTATCGCCGACAATCTGTCTCCGGCACAGTTAAAAAACCTGACAGATACAGTCGATACGGCCGTTCTTGACCGAACCGGTCTGATCCTTGAGATCTTTGCAAGAAGAGCCAAAACCCGTGAAGCACGCCTTCAGGTCGAAGCGGCAAATTTAAATTACCTTCTTCCAAGGCTTGTCGGCATGCGTACAAGTCTGGGGCGTCAGGCGGGTGCAACCGGTTCCCTGAGTAACAAAGGCCGCGGCGAGACACAGCTTGAGCTTGACCGCCGCCACATAGAAAGACGCCTTACGGAAGTAAGACGCGAACTCAATTCGATCGACCATGACAGGGGAGTGCAAAGAGCTCTCCGCACCAAAAACGATATTCCGATGGTCGCACTTGTAGGCTACACAAATGCCGGCAAATCAACTCTTATGAACAGGCTTTTGACTCTTAATAAGACCGAAGAGGAAAAAATGGTCTTCGAAAAAGATATGTTGTTTGCGACTCTGGATACTACGGTAAGGCGGATTGACTGTGATGATAAAATAAGTTTTCTTTTATCCGATACGGTCGGTTTTGTAAGCAATCTTCCCCACGGACTGGTAAAAGCGTTCCGCTCCACACTTTCCGAAGCGCGCAATGCCGATCTGCTTTTGGTGGTCCTCGACTCCTCCGACGATTATGTAAGAGAACAGCTTGAAGTTACCGAAGATACATTAAAAGAAATTGACTGTACCGGTATTCCCAGAATATATGTATACAATAAATGCGATAAGCTTCCTGTTGTACCGGCACCCGGAAAACACAGCAAAGACAAAATATACATATCCGCCAAAAACGGTGAAAACATCGATGCATTAACGGATCTTATAAAGGACGAACTCTACAAAGAAAACGAGATCATAGAAGCTACGATCCCGTTTGACAAAGGAGCATTGCTAAATCTCATAAATGAAACGGCCACAGTCCTTGAAACCGACTATTCCGAAAAAGGCACCTTCATAAAAGCAGAAGTGACCAAACGTCTTAAAGGAAAACTGATATCGGAAGGCATAAGCCTTTAGTTGTCAAAAATGCCGCCACAGGCTTTAAAGCCCGGGGCGGCATTCATTTTTTCTGTTTATGAATCGAAGAATGTCATGCCTTTTTCCGTAGTGATACGTTCAGCGGTAGGGTATGTAAAACAAGGTCTGTTCTTTAAGCAGTCAAGGAAAAGTCTTGCTTCATAGCGTGCCATGTTAAGATCGTGAAGAATGTAATTGCCGCAGTTTTCGGGAGTTGCACCCGGAACAACATCATCATACTCTGCCATATGCTCAAAAGCGCGGATCATCAAAGGATGGATCTCTTCGGGAGTGGGATGACCTTTTACGATCAGGTAGCAGCCTGTAAGGCAGCCCATGGGCCCCCAGTATATGATCCTGTCTTTCCATTCGTCATCATTACGTAAGAATGTTGCGACCACATGTTCAATGGTATGCATCGCGTTCGGATGGATCGCAGGCTCTGCATTGGGCTTTTTCATACGGATGTCAAAGGTTGTGGCAAATTCACTTCCGAGAGTATCAAGGCGTGATTCATATATACCGGGCACGATCTTTGTGTGGTCTACCTGAAAGCTCGGTATCATTTCGGGTTTTTTATCTGTATTCATAGTATAACCTCCGGTTTTTATTCGTATAGACAAGATTCAGTGTACATAAAGAATCATTGCCTGTCAAACAAACGGTCATAAAGACTGCCCCGCATTTTATGCGGGGCAGTCTTTTGTATAAACTTTTAATTATGTTCCGCGAGGTATAAAGATACGCGGTTTTGAATGATTCCTGCCACTTCTTTGGGATCCTTGCCTCCCTTAAATACCGAACCGGCTTCTTCGGTTATGATATTGATTATATCATCGTTATATTCACCGGGAAGTTCAACCTTATCAATGATCCCTTTGACGAGTTCTATATCCGAATCTCTTATCGGACCGTACTCGATCATAGTGCTGCCGGTAGAAATACCACCGCCGCCTCCTTGTTCCTGCATTGACTTTGCCACAATATCAAAACTTGCTTTTCTTATCGGGAAGCCGTCCATATGATAACTTCCGTTCTGATAGGATTCAAGCATGAGATTTTTCAAAAAACTCCATGCCTCTTCCTGATTCTTGGATGTTTTCGGGATCGAATAGCCGCTGTTGAAGCCTATTAAATGTCCCGAACCTTTATCTACCGGATATCCGGTAAATTTGACATTTCCGTTCATAAGCTTTTCGTATACCTGGATATCTTCAAACCTTGAAAGACTCATCGGAACGACCACAAGTTTCTCTTCCTGTATCTCTTTAAATTCATCGTAGTCCATATCGAAATCGGGTTCTCCCGATCTAAACTCCGAAGCAAATTTAAGAAGCTTTACAAACTCTTCGTTGTCAAAATCGCACGTTCCGTTTTCCATATCCAAAAATTGGGGATACGCATTTAAAAACACCGACAATATCAATTCGGCTGTCGCAGGACCCATGAAATTTTTGCCGACTTTTTCCTTTATTGCAATAAGCTCATCCATCGTGATCTTATCAGACTGAACATATTTTCCGTTTATGAGCATTGTCTGAATATCAAAGCTTGGAGAAAGCGAATAGAGATGACCGTTTGTACGCATGGCCTTCATAACGCTTTCATAATAATCATCTAAATTTATTTCGGGATCCTTTTCAATATAATCGTCAAGGGCTATATAATTTGTATCATTTACAGCAAGACTGGCTAACTCACGGCTGTCCACAATGTCCACTTTTCCTGCAAGGATATCGTTTTTCATGGCATCAGCGATCGCTTCCCAGTCATAAGTATCACTGTAATTGACCACCTTAACTCTGACATCTGTCTGCGAACGGTTATAGCTTCTTACGAATTCTTCAATAGCATAGTCGCCGTAATACGAAGCCATTATAAGGGTCTTTCGGCTTCCGTCGTCTTCTACTTTTTTCAGGATATCAATTGCAATACTTTCTTCTCCCGTTTCGCTGTAATTAACCTGTATGATCCTTAAACCGTCTTCACCGTTATCATTGATAATGCATGTATTGGGGCATCGCATATCCGCATCCGCCCACTCAAGGATTCTTTCCGAAGTCTGTGTATCTAAATTGTATTCATACAAAAATGAATCATTGATCACGTAATAAACATTGTCTTCTTTATGTATCCACGGAGTATAACTCTCCGGAGCATCCTTTAATTCATCCGTAAGTTTTCCCGTATTTACATCAATGATCTGTGAAATATTCCCTTTTCGTCCGAAATAACCGCTTGCGACGATCCTTCCGTCTTCAAGTTCAACCATGGAACTGGTAAAACCGTCTACCGAAACCTTATTCTTAAGATTTCCTTCCTGATCCAGTATATATATCTTGGAATCATCGGAAACCAATACATTGCCGGCTTTATCCCGTACAAAACATCCTACATAATCACTGTCACTTTTTATGGCTTTGGAAACATCGATCTCATTTAACACATTTCCCGATCCGTCGGTCTTTCGAATGATGTACGAGGACTCATCCTTTTTTTCGTCGTAAGACGATATCAAAAAAATAAATCCGTTTTCATCTTCATACCAGTTCTGAATGTAATCGTTCTCATTGACACAACTTTCAAGTGAAAGAACTTTATTTACCGAACCTCCGGAAATATTCTGCTCAGCTACATAAGAACTCGATTTGTCGTTTTTTTCGTCATATTCATGCATGATAAACCTGAGTATATCTCCGTTTATCTTGATATCGCCGCTTATATAATTATTCTTGGGCATCGGAATGGTATTTTCTTTTACCGTCCACATAAATCCGTCGTTTTCCATGATAGCGCTCTGATCGTTACCGCCCTGGCCGTTGGCACCCTGACCGTTACCGCCGTTTCCGTTTTTTCCGCAGGCTCCCAAAGTCAGCAGAAGAACGCCTGTCATTAACGCGGATAATAGTTTTAACACTTTCTTTTTCATTTTAAAACTCCCTTAAAATATTTTTCTTAACACAAGAACCATCTTACTAGGTAAAATTTAAAAAAACAAAGGCAAACCAATGAAAAATCATTTAGTTTGCCTTAAGAATTTATGAAGATAACTATGGAAACTCAAAAACCGCTTAGAAATAGTTTTTGGCTTCATTTATGTTCTTTACAAAAACCGGTTCGATACCGGTTATCTTTAAAAGAGAATCTGTCTTATTGGCATAAGGAAGCACACAGGTTTTAAAACCGAGTTTCTTCGCTTCCTTGATACGCTGCTCGGCAAGGCTTACGGCCCTTATCTCTCCGCTTAAGCCTACTTCTCCGAAAATAACGGTCTTTTCGTCTATCGGTTTATTCTTAAAAGAAGATATGATGGCTGCAACGGTTGCGAGGTCTGTTGCGGGTTCGTTTATCCTGATCCCGCCTGCGATATTGATATAGGCATCCTGATCGCCGATCGTAATGCCACCGCGCTTCTCGATCACTGCCATCAAAAGATTTACACGGTTATAATCCATTCCTGTGGCCTGACGCCTCGGCAGTCCGAACGCACTTTTACAAACAAGTGCCTGAATCTCGACCATTATGGGCCTTGTGCCCTCCATTGCACAGGTCACGACCGAACCCGACGCATCCTCGGCACGACCGCTTAACATGAACTCACTGGGATTGGGCACCTCTTTAAGGCCCTCTTCCCTCATTTCGAATACGCCTATCTCATCCGTGGAACCAAACCTGTTCTTTACACCGCGAAGAACCCTGTAGCTTGCATGTCTGTCGCCTTCGAAATAAAGAACGGTGTCCACCATGTGCTCAAGAACTTTAGGCCCGGCCACAGCCCCTTCTTTTGTAACATGACCGACTATAAATATCGATATCTCATTTGCTTTCGCGATCCGGAGCAAAAGCGATGTCGCCTCCCTGACCTGGGATACGCTGCCCGGAGCCGCGCTTACATCATCCCTGTACATTGTCTGAATGGAGTCGATTACAACAACATCGGGTTTTATATCTAGTATCGAAGTCTCTATATCGTCAAGATTAGTCTCACACAAAAGAAGCATATCCTTATAATCGCTTCCCAGCCTGTCGGCACGCATCTTGATCTGTCGAAGCGACTCTTCGCCCGATACGTAAAGTACTTTCTTATCGCTTAACGAAAGGTTTCTTGTAACCTGTAATAAAAGTGTGGACTTACCGATACCCGGATCTCCTCCGATGAGCACAAGCGAACCCTTTACGATACCGCCGCCCAGCACACGGTCAAGTTCGGGTAAACCTGTCGAAAAACGCTCCGCTTCATCGGCAGATACCTCTTTTAACAGTACAGGCTTATTGTTTAAAGTACTTGTTCTTTTGCTCCCTGCCTTATCACTCCTTACAGGTTCTTCCACAAAGGTGTTCCATTCCCTGCAGCCGGGGCACTGACCCATCCATTTGGATGATTCATAGCCGCAGGATGTGCAATAAAATACCGTTTTACTTTTTGGCATCTTTCGTTTCCTTCTTAACCGTAAATACGGCCTTCTTGTCCTTGACCCTGGCAATAACCTTATCACCCGGTCTTATGTTCTTTCTAAGAATATCCTCTGCCAGCGCATCTTCCACAAACGACTGGATCGCGCGCTTGATCGGACGGGCGCCCATCTTCATGTCGGCAAAGTTATCAACGATATAGTCCTTTAATTCTTTCGAGAAGGTCAAGTCTATATTCATCTGCTCCTTGCATCTCTTGATAAGATTTTTGGAAAGAAGCGTACAGATATCCGTAAGGTTCTTTTTATCAAGCTGATGGAACACGATGATCTCATCGATACGGTTTATAAATTCGGGCTTAAACATCTTTTTGACTTCATCGAGCACCGAATCCTTCATCTTAAGGTAATCCTTGGATGCATCCGACTTGGACGTAAATCCGAGATTCTTGGGATCGACTATTCTCTGTGCGCCCGCATTGCTGGTCATGATGATGATCGTGTTCTTGAAGTTGATCTTTCTGCCCTTTGAATCGGTTATATGACCGTCATCAAGCACCTGCAGAAGAATATTGAACACATCCGGATGAGCCTTCTCAACCTCATCGAAAAGAACAACACTGTACGGATTACGCCTTACCTTTTCCGAAAGCTGTCCGCCGTCATCAAAGCCCACATATCCGGGAGGAGAACCGATAAGTTTGGATACCGAATGGCTCTCCATATACTCCGACATATCAACTCTTATAAGCGCATTTTCAGAACCGAACATAGCCTCTGCCAGCGCCTTTGAAAGCTCGGTCTTACCCACACCTGTGGGACCGAGGAACAAAAATGACCCAATCGGTCGATTCGGATCCTGGAGACCTACTCTCTGCCTTCTCATCGCCTTTGCGATACTCTTGACGGCTTCTTCCTGACCTATTACACGCTTATGAAGCGTATCCTCAAGTTTCAAAAGCCTGTCGCTTTCTTTTTCCTGAAGTTTCTTGACCGGAACCTTTGTCCACATTGCTACTACATCGGCGATATTATTTTCATCAACCGTACATGTTGCCGCATTGACCGAGGAACGCTCACGCTTCTCTATTGCCGCGAGTTTTTTGAGAAGTGCTTCCTGCTTGCCTCTGAGTTCTACGGCCTGCGCAAATGCTTCGATCTTGACGCTTCGTGCTATCTGCTGCTCAATCTTGGCGATATCTTCGCGAAGTGTCGCGGTCTTATCGGGCTTTTCAAGGCTTTTAACCCTAGCGGCCGCACCGGCTTCATCCATAAGATCTATCGCCTTATCGGGAAGATAACGATCGTTTATGTACCTTGAAGAAAGTCTCACTGCTGCTTCAAGTGCGGCTTCCGTATATTTAACGCTGTGATGTTCTTCGTATTTGTGAGCTATACCCTTAAGTATCCTGATCGCTTCTTCTTCGGTAGGCTCGTTGACCTCAACAGGCTGGAAACGACGTTCCAAAGCTGCGTCTTTCTCTATATACTTACGGTATTCGGTCATCGTGGTGGCACCTATAAGCTGAAGCTCGCCTCTTGAAAGCGCCGGCTTTAACATATTTGCCGCATCAAGGCTTCCTTCGGAACCGCCGGTACCGATAAGCGTATGAAGCTCATCAAGGAAGAGAATGATATTTCCGTCATTTATAACTTCGTTAAGAAGCCTCTTCATCCTCTCTTCGAATTCACCTCTGTATTTCGTGCCTGCAACAAGGCCCGAAAGATCAAGCGTTAAGAGTTTTTTATTCTGAACGGTTTTCGGAACATCCCCGTTGACTATTCTGGTCGCTAAGCCTTCGACAACCGCCGTTTTACCTACACCGGGCTCACCCACAAGACACGGATTGTTCTTATTGCGTCTTGAAAGTATCTGGATCACTCTGGTGATCTCATCGTTTCGCCCGATCACGGGATCCAGTTTCCCTTCGCGTGCAAGTTCCGTAAGATCCTTTGAATACTGCTTTAAAATGGTGCCGTCTTTCTTGCCCCGCTTGCTCTTTTTAAGTTCTTCGCGGATAGTTGCATCATCAAGCCCCATTGATACAAGTGTATCCATGTAAAGTGCCTGAGGATTCTTTCTGAGGCCTATGAGTATCTGAACCGCACAGCTTGTGGTATCCTCAAGGATAGCAAGTAAAAGATGTTCCGTACCGATTGCATCGCTTTTATACTTGACCGCTAGTTCCTCCGCTCTCTCAATAAGCCTGTCGGTCTTCGGTGTAAATCCTGATCTGTCACGAAGCATCGTACCTTCTCCGCGAACTGTAAGATCCTTTATAAGTTCTATAACAGCATCAACGGTAATACCTGCACTTCTTAAGACATTTGCAGCCACACCCGTGTTTTCACCGATAAGACCGGCAAGGATATGCTCCCCGCCCACATAATAATGTCTCAACTGTTTGGATATCCTTGCAGCATAATCAAGGGCATCCTCAGCCTTTGACGTAAAAGGAAGTCTCATTATACTTCACCTCCGTATTCTTTAAGTATTTCATCTACTATAGTAATAAGTTCGTCTCTGGATATGCCTTTGCAACTGGCTCCGGCAATGGTAATGTTTAACTCTTTCTTTAATCGGTTTATGTCCAGGATATGATCACTGTCCACCGATACGACCGCGCCCCGCCGTCTGTCAACTTTTACAAACCCTTCATCCTTAAGAAGCGTATATGCTTTATTGACGGTATGCATATTAATGCCGATGTCCTCGGACATTTTTCTCACACTCGGAAGAGCTTCGCCCTCTATGATCCGTCCGGTCGCTATCCCTTCGATTATACGGTTCCGAAGCTGCATATAATAAGCTTCTTCACTGTCAAAATCAATCTCAATATACATAATGATCACTCGCTTTATAATAAAAGATCGTCCGCACATTTTGCGCAAACGACACAAAAACGGCTGTTATATAGAATATATAACAGCCGCATATGCATGTCAATTAAGCGAACATATATTTTATTAAATGTTTATTCTTCGTCAAGTTCGGAATCGATATTTAAGAAACCAAACTCCATGTCATCATCTTCGGTCACAAAATTTCTGGCCTTTGCCTTGTTGGGATAAGGTATTTCCTTGACCTGCTGCGAAGAACTTCCCGAAACCTTTGCAGGCTGTGCGGGATTCTCATCGGGCTTTATGATCGTGCCGTCCGGAAGCTTTATGCGTCCGTCGGAAAACTTAACCGAACCGTCAGCCTGTCTTGTTCCTACTACAGCTCTCTTTATGGTGCCGTCAGGCATTCTTACATGGCCGTCCGGAAGTATCTCGGCACCCTTTGTGGATTGCGAAGAAGATGCCAAAGAAGCTGATGCCGATGTGGCGGGTCTTCTGGTCGCCTCACTTTTCTCTGCTCCGACCGTCTCCATCCTGAAATCATTGCTTCTTGATGAAGAACTTTTTCCCGTTGAAGCCGTCTTCTGCGATGTGCGCGAATATGAAGAGGAAGAAGGCTTTGAATCATATTTGGGCTTTGAGATCGGCTCCTCTGTTTCATCATATCCGTAATACCAGCGGCGGAACATGATAAATGCAACAGCGCCTGCAGCAAGCAAAAGAACGATCACAACGATAAGTATTATATTTATGATCTTCTTCGACTTTATTTCTTTTTCGTAAGCCTCAGTCTTCTCTTTAAGGTCTTTCTTGGCTGAAAGAAGTTCTTTTACATCATTTCTGGTACCTTCGGTATAATCGTTTAAATACCAGACCGTATCGCCGTTTTCATCCTGATCGAAGGTAACTTCATAATCGTAATAAACCTTTTCGGGTTCAGGCTCGGGTTCGGGCTCCGGTTCGGGCTCCGGTTCGGGCTCCGGTTCAACTTTCTGTACAAGTTCTCCCGAAAGTGCTACAAAATCAGATCTTACATAACCGACGGTATCCGAATTGTAGGTCATGTAATACCAGTTATGCTGACCGTCATTAACATATCCGGTTACAACGATCATCATGTTCGGAGCAATGCTTCCGACTACCTCTGTCTGCGTGGAAGGACCCTTTCTGATATTAACGCTTGATGATATCTTGCCGTCCACAGGTTCCACTTCCACAAGTTCTGTCGGCTGTGTAGTAGTCGTTGTGGGCTCTACGGGAGTTACATCGGCGGAAACGGATGTTGTCGAAGTTGATGTACTTGTTGATGTAGTGGTGCCGGTCGACGTACTCGTTGACGTTTCCGTAGAAGTTGATGCGGGAACCGATCCCGATGTTGATACAAGATCGCTTCTTATGTATCCGTATGTCTTTGCATCGACCACTATCTTGTACCAGGTATTGCCTGCTGAATCGCTCGATGATGAGATGACCTCCACAACATCATTCTTCATTACGCTGGCTATGATATCTCCGGTGGAACTCGGTGAAGATCTAACGTATGCACCGTCCACAACTACCGTTGCCTTAGCGTTGTCGGCATATGCGCTTACGGGACTTATAAAAAACAAGATGCCCAATGCCAAAGCACACACCGCAGTTAATATTATTACTCTTATTTTTTTCATTGCATCCTCCTGTCCGAGCCGTAAATACGGTCTTAGAAATGCTATGCCTCGTCTATAGCTTTTCCTATGTCGGTACGCATGTATTTATTGTCAAAAGAAACCCATTCGGTTGCTTCATATGCCTTCCTGCGTGCTTCCTTAAGTGTGGGCGCCGTTGCGGTTATACCAAGCACTCTTCCGCCGTTCGTAAGAACCTTTCCGTCCTCCGAAAACTTCGAACCGGCATGGAAGCAATAATAATCTTCTTTATCTTCAAAAGCCTCAAGCCCTTTTATCTCAAAGCCTTTTTTATATTCAAGCGGATATCCGTCACTTGCAAGGATCACGCAAACAGCCGCATTATCATAAAATTCCACTGGAGTCTCACTTAACTTACCGTCTATGCATGCTTCCATAACGTCGATCACGTCACTCTTCATCCTTGTAAGCACGACCTGCGCTTCCGGATCCCCGAAACGCGCATTGAATTCAAGTACCCTGGGTCCTTTTTCCGTAAGCATAAGGCCAAAGAAGATAACACCTTTGAATTCTCTTCCCTCTTTAGCCATGGCATCAACAGTACGCTGATATATATTTTCTTTACAGAATTTATCCACTTCTTCCGTATAGAAAGGGCTCGGAGAAAAGTTTCCCATTCCGCCCGTATTAAGACCTTCATCATTGTCTTTTGCACGCTTATGATCCTGTGCCGAAGACATGGTCTTTATCGTCTTTCCGTCCACAAACGAAAGTACCGAAACCTCCCGACCGGTCATAAATTCTTCGATAACAAGCTTATTCCCGGCGTTGCCGAACTTTTTATCCAGCATTATCTCTTTAACACCGTCTTCGGCTTCTTTAAGGTTGTTGCAGATCAAAACACCCTTACCGAGCGCAAGTCCGTCTGCTTTAAGGACTATCGGCATCGGTGCGGTCTTTAGATAAGCAAGCGCATCATCCGCATTGTCAAATGTTTCATAAGCCGCCGTCGGAATATTGTACTTCTTCATAAGATCTTTGGAAAAAGCTTTGCTGCCTTCAAGTATCGCCGCATTCTTTCTCGGTCCGAATACTCTTAAACCTTTTTCCTCGAATACATCCACTATACCGCCCACAAGCGGATCGTCGGGACCGACTATCGTAAGATCGATCCTGTTTTCTTTTGCAAAATCAGCCAGACGTTCAAACTCCATAACGCCTATGTTAACGATCTTAGCAATCTTTGCTATGCCCGCATTTCCCGGAGCACAGTAAAGTTCGGAAACCTTTTTTGACTTTCTGACTGCTGTACAAATGGCGTGCTCTCTTCCGCCGCCACCGATCACAAGTACTTTCATACCCACATCTCCTTAACGTACTAACCTATCGAAATCTCTCCCGCGCAGATCCTGCTTATAACATCGGGAAGGATTATCCATTCCGCCTGTTCCATTACACGTCTTTGCAAGATCTCGGGTGTATCGCCGTCTTCCACATAAACAGCCTTTTGGGCAAGGATCTTGCCCGTATCTATACCTTCATCCACGAAGTGCACCGTTGCACCGGTTACCTTGACGCCCCGTGCAAGTACGGCCTCGTGAACTTTAAGTCCGTAATATCCCTTACCGCAAAACGAAGGGATAAGCGCGGGATGGATGTTTATGATCCTGTTTTTGAATGCCGATACCACGATTTCCGGTACATTTACCAAAAAACCCGCAAGCACTATAAGATCGGGATCGGCTTCTTTAAGCCCGCTTAACAGTGCCTCATTAAAAGTCTCTCTGTCGGGATATGACTTGGGTGATATGCAGACGGCTTCGACATTTCTTTCTTTTGCCCTTGTAAGTGCATATGCATTGGCATTGTTGCTTATGACCTTTACTATTTCACCGTTTTTGATGATCCCGCTGTCAATGGCTTTAAAGATCGCACCTAAGTTGGTACCTCCGCCCGATACGCATACGGCTATTCTCAACATATTTCAACACCTTTCTCTCCGGCCTTTGCAGTGCCGATAACAAAAGCATTCTCACCTGCTGCCTTTAATGCATCGATGGTAGCTTCTGCATCCGAAGGATCCACGCAGAGTACCATACCCACACCCATATTGAAGGTGTTATACATCATTTCTTCGGAAATATCGCCCTTTTTCGCGATCAATCTAAATATCTGAGGAACTTCATAAGAAGATTTCTTAACTTCTGCCACAATGCCTTCGGGAAGCATTCTCGGTATATTTTCATAAAAACCGCCGCCGGTTATATGACTGCAGCCCTTGATCCTTACACCTGCATCCTTAACACTCTTTAAGGCCTTCACATATATCCTTGTGGGAGCGATAAGTGCCTCACCGAGCGTGGTCCCGAGTTCTTCGTAATATGTATTAAGACTTTCCGTCGTCATTTCAAATACTTTTCTCACAAGAGAGAAACCGTTTGAATGAACACCCGAAGAAGCTATTCCCACAAGCGTATCGCCCGGCTTTATATCCGCACCCGTGATAAGATCTTTCTTTTCGACAACTCCTACGGAAAAACCGGCAAGATCGTATTCGTCTTCCGGCATAAGTCCCGGATGCTCGGCGGTCTCACCGCCCACAAGCGCACATCCCGCCTGAATACATCCTTCCGCAACACCTTTAACGATATTTGCTATCTTTTCCGGATAGTTCTTTCCGCAGGCTATATAGTCAAGGAAAAACAACGGTTCACCGCCGGCACAGGCAACATCGTTAACGCACATGGCTACCGCATCGATACCGATCGTATCATGTTTATCCAGCAAAAATGCAAGTTTGACTTTCGTACCGCATCCGTCGGTTCCCGACAAAAGAACGGGATCCTCCATGTTCTTGATCTTTTCAAGAGAAAACGCTCCGGAGAAGCCTCCTATGCCGCCCAAAACCTCCGGACGAAATGTTTTCTTTACATGCTCTTTCATAAGCTCTACGGAAGCGTAGCCCGCTTCAATATCGACACCGGCTTTTTTGTAATCCATTGTATGCTCCTTATTTTGTGTAATTTTTGTATCCTGTATTCTGAAGGGTCTCATCCTTTTTCTGCACACTCTTCTTTAAATTCTCCGAATATGCTTTAAGCTTATCCAAAAGAACGCTGTCCGATGTGGCAAGGATCTTTGCGGCAAGAAGACCGGCATTCTGTCCTCCGTTTATCGCAACGGTCGCAACCGGGATACCGCTTGGCATCTGCACGATGGAATAAAGTGAATCGCGGCCGCCGAGTGATGTCGTATGCATGGGAATACCGATGACCGGCATAGGGAAGATCGCAGCACACATTCCGGGAAGATGAGCCGCCATACCTGCACCCGCAATTATAACCTTAACTCCGCGCGCTTCGGCTGTCTTTGCATATTCAAAAAAGTCATCGGGCTCTCTGTGTGCGGATATTATGCGCATTTCATAAGAAATTCCAAGTTCTTCGAGCACGTCTGCCGCTTTTGCCATGACAGGCATATCGGAATCACTGCCCATAACTATAGATACAGTTGCCATATATATGTCCCTTTCATTGTTTTTCTACTATATTTAGTGTACTTGAATAAAGTGTCCCGTGCAATGTATGTTTTGCACTAAACGATCCTAAATTCCCGCATAAAGTATGGTGCTGATAAACAATAAATCCAAAATGTTAAGGCACAGGCCTATATATGCAAAAAGGTGAAATTTATCAACTTCCTGTTTGCCAACAACCCCGAGTATGATCCCGACCGCCGAAAACAGCGTACACAAAAATCCTGCCGCCCCGAATGATGTCGGCGCATTGCCTTTTAATCTGTAACTTAAGATTATCGATACTATAAGGCTTACAAGCACGATTATGCCAAGAACAAAAGAAAAAATACCTTTTTCGGAATGTTTTTTCTTGGAATATATTATCCTTCGCTTTTTCACGCCTTAGCTCCGTATTCTTCATAATATGCCCCGATCGCGGCATATATTTCATCCGTGATAACGACACGGCCGTTTACTTCGCGATTGTGAAGATATTCTTTGACTTCCGCCATAGATACGATGGCCGCAGTATCAAATCCGTAAAGGTCTTTGATCTCATCAAGCGCGGACTTTTCGCCTTTGCCGCGTTCACAACGATTTAAAGATACCATAAGCCCTTTGATCTCAACATCCGCCTGCGCCTTAATGATCGGAAACGTCTCCTCGATGGACTTGCCGGATGTGGTAACATCCTCGATTATCACTACCCTGTCACCGTCTTTAAGCTTGGATCCCAAAAGTATGCCGACATCTCCGTGATCCTTGACTTCTTTTCTGTTTGAACAGTACCTTATCTCTTTGCCGTAAAGCTTTGAAAAAGCTATAACGGTCGCAACCGAAAGCGGTATCCCCTTATATGCCGGTCCGAAAAGAACATCGAAATCGTCACCGAACCTGTCATGTATGGCTTTTGCATAATATTCTCCGAGCTTCATGAGCTGATAACCCGTAACATATGCCCCCGCATTCATAAAAAACGGTGACTTTCTTCCGCTCTTTAACGTAAAATCTCCAAACTTCAAAACGTCCGACTCGACCATGAAGTTAATAAACTCTTCTTTGTACTGTTCCACAATCTGTTCCTCCAATTATCTTTTAAACCACTATATATTGTACCATAACAGTATTTATTGGCAATACTTTTATCAAAATAAAGATAGCCGTTTCAGTCAAAATCCTTGTAGCTTTGAGAGCATATATCAAATGATTGACTTTGGGTCGCCGTTTTCATATAATTACACCAATGTTTAAGGCAAGCCGTTTCACGGCTCACACAATTATGGGGAAATTCTATGAACACAGTATTATTCGATCTTGACGGCACTCTTCTTCCGATGGATATGACCGAATTCACGGAAGGATATTTTAAATATCTTGCAAAAATGCTCGCTCCGCACGGTTATGAGCCGAAAGAACTCGTTAAAAACGTCTGGGGCGGAACCGCGGCCATGGTCAAAAACGACGGAAGCTGCATGAATGAGACCGCATTCTGGAATTACTTTACGGGCGTATACGGTGATAAATCACGTGAAGACATGCAAATATTCGACGAATTCTATGCAACGGAATTCAAGAACGCCAAACAGTTTTGCGGTTTTAATAAAATGGCTGCCGAGATCGTACACATGCTTAAAGAACGCGGTTACAGGGTTGCCCTTGCCACAAACCCGCTATTCCCGTCTACGGCAACCAGACAGCGTATCAACTGGGCAGGTCTTGAGCCCGATGAATTTGAATTGTATACCACATATGAAAATATAGGATACTGTAAGCCCAATCTTGATTACTACAGAGAAGTCATGCGGCGCTTAAATGTTGGGCCGGAAGATTGTCTCATGGTCGGAAATGATGTCGGCGAGGACATGGTAGCCGAAAAGCTCGGCATGAAAGTATTTTTACTTACCGATTGCATGATCAACAAATACAATGAAGATATAAACCAATGGCCTCACGGCAGCTTTGTTGACTTAAAGGCATATCTTGACAAAGAATACGAAACCCGGGAAACCGTTTAAACGGCCCCGGGTTTTCTTTTATTCCAGATATTTTTTTACAAGTTCTTTAACGAAAGAAGGCCTTTGGGTCAAAAAAACATTTATTGCTTCCATACTGTTTAAATAATGATCAAAGTCGGGTCCCCAGTCTCCTTCATCATATATTTCGTTTTCTTCAAGCCACTTTTGATAATACTCCTGTTCTTTTGACCTAAGTCCGTTAACTTCATCAAAATCCTTAAGTGCGGATGAACTCTCAAAAACATTATCCAAAAGATATTCGATCTTACCTTTTAAATAGGTCTTCAGTTCTTCTCTTTCGAGAAGATGCGTGATCAGTGAATTCGCATACGGAGACCCCGCATCAAAAAAAGCCGCAAAATTATCATAGGATGCAACAGAAAACTCATCCCAGCCCAAAGACCAGTCCATATCGTGAAGCAAAAACCGCCATCTTCCGTCAAATACGCCTTCCGAATACCTGTCCTCTTCTACGGGATAATATCTGAAACATTTCACATTATTGTCGGGCCAGTCAAAATTATTAACCACAAGATTGTATGCATAATAATCAAGGTAATTCTCAACGTCGATGAATTCACATACTTTTGAATAATTTTCGTCGTCCTTAAGATCCAGCTTGATAAGTTCATTGTACTTGGCGTTGAATTCATCTGTCGGCGCATCCGGCTCATCGGATATTTTTTCCAGTTCAGTGCCTTCTATGACCGCGAACTCACCCTTTGCCTTATCACCGTATTTTTCCTTGAAATATTCATCGCAATAATTTTCGTGAAGCCAGAGAAGACCATTATATCGTCCGTTTATATATAAAACAGCGGGAACGACTCCTTCGGCATCGATATAACCGGCTTTCCTTGCTTCGATCTGTAAAAATTCATCTCTGATATATGCAAAATTAAAATCATTTCCGAGATTTCTGAGCACAAGCCTTTTATATTCCGAAATATTCCCTTCCTCGTATTCTTTGGGAGTGTTGAACATATCCGTTGCAAACTTCTTTTGGGGATCATATTCTTTACGCGCATAGAATTTCATGGATTTTACAAAGGCATGCCTTGAAGCCCCGCCGTAAGGCCTTACCCCGCAATTCTGAGAAAGGATCACATTCCCTGCCTTATCGAACAGTTCCAGATGGATCGGTCTTTCCGACTCTTTTCCCCTTTTATCGACATTATCGCCAAAGAAAATCCCATCAGGTCCGTCCGTTAACTGTTCAGGAGCACCCGTAACACATACTACGGAAGTTGAAAAACGATTTTTCACCGAAGTCGAGATTATATAATTGTGTGTATACACTTCGGAAACGGTTCCGTCCGTATGAACTACCTGAGCGCGGATACAATAGCCCTTTGGATAATCATCGCCTTCAGGACGCAGTTCTATTTTCTTGTTATACTTTTCCGAATCATAAGAAGGGATATTTCCGTCAAACGTATAATAGATCGTGCCTTTTATTCCCTTATTCAACGATAATCTAAGTTTTATTGCGGACTCATAAAAACCGTCTCCGTACGAAAAGATAATTTCGTCTTGAGACGGTTCCGTGCTTCCGGCGCTTATGCCCGGAAAACTATTTTTCAATAAAAAAGCAACTGCTGCCAATACAACAATAAAAACCGGTATCAGAGCATATCGGAATGCTTTTGTTTTCAAAACAAACCCTCTGTTATATTGAATTATGTAAAAATACCGTTCAGATCGGCCTTCATATCAAGTACGGCCTGCCTTGCGGCATCCGCATAGCCACGCTCACCGAAAGATGAATACTTTTCCTGTTTATAGGCGGCGATTATTCCTCTGGAAGAATTGACTATGGCTCCGAGACCGTCCTCGTTAAAGAACGCTTTAAGGTCAGAGCCTTTTCCTCCCTGTGCGCCGTAACCGGGCACCAGAATATATGCTTTGGGCATAACCTTACGAAGAGCGGCGCCCATTTCCGGATATGTGGCACCCACAACGGCACCGACATAACTGTAGGAATCGCCCATAAGATCTTTTCCCCACTCATCAACCTTTTCTGCCACAAGCTCATATAATGGTTTACCGTCTATAAGCCTGTCCTGAAACTCTCCGCTTGAAGGATTGGATGTCTTTACAAGGACAAATATCCCCTTCTTCTCTTTTCGACATACATCCATAAACGGCTTAATGCCGTCATAGCCGAGATAAGGATTGACAGTTGCAAAATCTTCGTTAAAACCTTCATGAAATTCACCCCCAATTTCCACTGAAGAAAGATGTCCCACAGCATACGCTTCACTTGTGGAACCGATATCGCCTCTCTTGATATCGCCTATTACGGTTAACCCTTTTTCTTTGCAGTAATCCACGGTCTTTTTAAAAGCGATCACACCTTCGGGGCCGAACTGCTCATACATGGCGATCTGAGGCTTTACCGCAGGAACAAGATCGTACACCGCATCGACTATACCCTTATTATACTCTAAAACTGCTTCGGAAGCACCCTTTGCATTGGCTCCGAACTCTTTGAATTTCTCTTCTTGTATAAAAGAAGGAACGTACTTAAGCATTGGATCGAGTCCCACTACTATCGGTGCGTTTTTGGCCTTGATATCATTTATAAGCTTGTTTATCATGTTCTTCCTCTTTACATCATAAGAGGCGGTTTGGACCGCCCCTTATGAGATCTATATTAAACTAACACTCCCTTGCGGCTTTCAACGTATTTTTTGATATTAGATACGTTGACGTATTTGTTGGCCGCACCGTTTTCGATAACAACCAATGTGGGTGCCTGCATAACACCGTACTTTTCAACAAGTTCGGCGTTTTCTTCGGCGTCGATAAGAATATAATCCGTTCCCTGAAGGATCTCCTTTGCAAGCTTGCAGTTGGGACATGTCTTTGTGGTGAACAGATAACTCATATTCTTGGCAAGATCCGCATTAACCGTAACCTCATCGTCTTCCGATGAAATCTTGACAACCGTTGAAACCGGACGTTTAAGCGATGATCTTTCAAGATCGTATGTGGTACGGTTTACATACTCCTGCGCCTTACCGTCATTCCAGTTCTTGACAGGACGATAATAACCGGTTATACGGCTGTATACCTCGGTCTCCGCTCCGCAGATAGGACAGATCTTCTTCTCACCTGCGAGATATACGTGGTTCTTGCAGATTGAATATGTGGGCGAAAGCGTATAATACGGAAGTTTGTAATTATCGGCAATCGTCTTTACAAGGTTTGCGGCTGCCTTCCAGTCGGGAAGTTTCTCACCCAAAAATGCATGGAATACGGTTCCCGAAGTATAAAGCGTCTGCAGATCATCCTGAATATCAAGAGCATCGAAGATATCGCTCGTAAAATCAACAGGAAGATGTGAAGAGTTGGTGTAATAAGGAGTATCACCGGGCTTACCTGCCGTCTTGATGGCAGGCCATTTCTTCTTGTCATGCTTTGCAAGACGATATGTTGTACTCTCAGCGGGTGTTGCTTCAAGATTATATAAATCTCCGTACATTTCCTGATAATCGGAAAGACGGTTTCTCATGTGATTGAGTACTTCTTTTGTGAACTCCTGAGTCCTCTTATCGGTAAGGTCCGCGCGAAGCCAGTTTGCGTTAAGACCCACTTCATTCATGCCTATAAGACCGATCGTAGAGAAGTGATTATCAAAGGTTCCAAGGTATCTCTTTGTGTAAGGATAAAGCCCTTCATCGAGAAGTTTTGTGATAACTCCTCTCTTAACCTTTAACGATCTTGCGGCGATATCCATAAGACGATTGAGTCTCTTGTAAAAATCATCCTTATTGGCCGAAAGATATGCTATTCTCGGCATATTGATGGTTACTACGCCAACCGAACCGGTTGACTCACCCGAGCCGAAGAAACCGCCTGATTTTTTACGAAGTTCACGAAGATCAAGTCTTAAACGACAGCACATCGAACGGACATCGCTGGGCTCCATGTCGGAATTAACGTAATTGGAGAAGTAAGGAGTTCCGTACTTGGAAGTCATCTCAAAGAGAAGCTTGTTATTCTCAGTTTCAGCCCAGTCAAAATCTCTGGTTATCGAATATGTAGGAATGGGATACTGGAAGCCTCTGCCATTGGCATCGCCTTCGATCATGGTCTCAATAAAGGCCTTGTTGATCATGTCCATCTCTTTCTTACAATCCTTGTAGCAGAAATCCTGAGGCTTTCCGCCTACTATACACGGAAGCTCTGCGAGGTCGTTCGGTACCGTCCAATCAAGAGTTATATTCGAAAACGGTGCCTGTGTACCCCAACGGCTCGGGGTATTAACACCATAAACGAACGCTTCGATACATTTCTTAACTTCGGGATATGTTAAATTATCTGCCTTTACAAAAGGAGCAAGGTAGGTGTCAAACGATGAGAATGCCTGAGCTCCTGCCCATTCGTTCTGCATAATGCCGAGGAAATTGACCATCTGGTTACACAGAACCGACAAATGCTTTGCGGGTGCGGAAGTGATCTTTCCGGGTATACCGCCGAGTCCTTCGGTAATGAGCTGTTTAAGCGACCAACCTGCACAATAACCCGTTAACATGGACAGATCATGAATGTGGATATCGGCATTTCTGTGTGCTTCGGCTATTTCTTCATCATAGATCTCGCTGAGCCAGTAATTGGCGGTAACGGCACCGGAGTTTGAAAGGATAAGACCTCCGACCGAATATGTAACGGTGGAATTCTCCTTAACACGCCAGTCTTCTACCTTAACATAGCTGTTTACAACATCCTTGTAATCAAGAATAGTGGATTTCATGACGCGCATTTTTTCGCGCTGTTTACGATAAAGAATGTAGGCCTTTGCTACCTCCACGTAGCCGGTCTGCTCAAGAACTTTCTCGACACTGTCCTGAATATCTTCAACGTGAATCTGTCCGTCTTTGACTTTGCTTTGGAAATCGGCTGTCACGCGAAGGGCAAGCAAGTCAATTATATCGTTGCTGTATTCAATCTCCGTCGCAACAAATGCCTTCATGATGGCATCGCTGATCCTGGTGAGGGTAAAGTCAGACACTTCACCGTTTCTTTTTACAACCTGATACATTTTTAAAAATCTCCCTCCAAAATTTTGCGGAACACCCCATTTCCCGCGACTATATTTAGTGTAGCACCCCAATAAATTAAAGTCAATTGAAAAACACAACATATCGGAAAAATTTTGTTATGTGAACACAAAATATAGTGTACGAGTTGTTCAAAAAATAGAAACAAAAAGGGAAAAACCATGTTTTTCCCTTAAATACGACCACAATATATTGTTGTTGCCGTTATCTGGTGGACAGAAACTCAAGTTCACGTCTGGCGGCATCATCCTTGGGATATTTTTCAAGATATGCGGCAATTTTTTCTTTTGCAGTTGAGAAATCCAACATATATTCGTAAGCAATGGCTTCGTTGTATAACAGTTCCTGCTCCCACTCCGCATCATCAAGATTAAGTCCCGATGTGAACGCGGAAAGCGCCGCAGGATAATCTTCCATCTTAAGACGGCATACACCGAGCTGATTGTAAACCGCGGCATTGTTGCCCTTCTCGGAAAGATAAGTATTGTACAGGGTCGAGGCATAATTGTAATCATCTATGGCTTCATAGGTCTTTCCGAGTATAAGTATAGTATCGGGATCTGACATGTCTTTGCCTTTTTCAAGATAAACCCTTGCGTTTGAGTAATCCTTAAGATAGTAACAGATCCTGCCTTTATCGTAATCCGACATGGATTGTGCACCTTCAAGCGTAGCCTTAAGGTAATTCCTGCCCGCGTCTTCAAAACCCGCATCGCAAAGACAGAAATATATATCTATATAAGTATCGTAATTGCCGGGTTCTGCTTCCGTAACTTTCAGAAAGTCTTCTTCCGCGGAATTAAGATCGCCGAGTTTTAATTTTGAAAGTGCCCTGTAGTAATATGCATCCGTTTCCTTCGGTTTTAAGCTGACTATCGAATCAAATACCGAAATGGCGTCATTGTAATCGCCGTTTAAATAATATGAGTAACCGAGATAGTAATTAATATCGTAATCCTTAGCCTTTACTATTCCGCGGCTTTCCGAAAGAGCTTTTAAAAATGCTTCTATCGCACCCTGATAATTCTCTTCGTCAAGAGCCTGAATACCCTGCCGTCTGTAAACCTCTTTATAATCTTCTCTTCCCGAACACGCCGAGACGGAAAGCATCATACACAGTACCAGAAAAATAGAAATCCCTTTTCTCACGTCAGTACCTCATAACCGCATCTGCAAATAATACGAACACATTCAGTTTAGCATAACTGACAGTAATTTACACCCAATCTTTTTTAATTTTATCGTTTCGCACATAGACCTTGACTTTTCGTTGTGCTAACTTTTAATATGTAATTGAATTTTTCGCGGAGGAGACTAATCATGGGTGGATTTTTCGGCGTTGCCTCAAGAAAAGATTGTGTATTTGATCTGTTTTTCGGTGTTGATTACCATTCCCATCTCGGCACAAGGCGAGGCGGTATGTGTGTATGGGACAAAGAAAAGGGCTTTGACCGGGCTATTCACAACATAGAAAATTCTCCTTTCAGGACCAAGTTCGATCATGACTTCCAGGATATGCACGGTTCTCTCGGAATAGGCTGCATATCTGATTTCGAACCCCAGCCTCTTACGGTCCGTTCCCATCACGGTACATATGCCATTACAACTGTAAGTAAGATAAATAATGTGGAGGAACTTACCGCCAAGGTTTTCGAAAAAGGTCATTCTCACTTTCTTGAAATGAGCGGCGGCGAGATCAATTCCACCGAACTCGTGGCGGCACTTATCAATGAAAAAGAAAACATCATCGACGGCATCAGATACGCTCTCGAATCCATAGACGGTTCTCTTTCCTTGCTTTTAATGACTCCGAAAGGTATATACTGCGCAAGAGATATACTCGGAAGGACTCCCATTGTTATAGGGCACAAAGATGATGCTTTCTGCGCATCGTTTGAAGATTTCGCATATAAAAATTTAGGCTATGATACGTTAAAAGAACTCGGGCCCGGCGAGATAGGCGTTATAACGCCCGACAAGTACCAAATGCTTGTTGCACCCGGAAAGGACATGAAGATATGTACTTTCCTGTGGATATATTACGGCTACCCTTCAAGTTCATACGAGGGGATATCCGTTGAAAAGATGAGATATAACTGCGGCGAGAAAATGGCGGGAAGAGATAACGCAAAACCCGATGTTGTTGCGGGTGTTCCGGATTCCGGTCTTGCTCATGCGATCGGTTATGCCAATAAATCGGGCGTTCCTTTCTCAAGACCTTTTATAAAATATACTCCCACGTGGCCGCGTTCTTTTATGCCCACAATGCAGAGTCAGCGTAATCTTATCGCCAAGATGAAACTCATTGCCGTCGAAGATCTTATCAAAGATAAAAAGCTTCTTCTTATAGATGACTCCATAGTACGTGGAACGCAACTCAGGGAAACGACCGAATTCTTATACAAATCCGGTGCAAAAGAAGTGCATATCCGTCCCGCGTGTCCCCCGCTCTTATACGGTTGCAAGTATTTAAACTTCTCCCGTTCTTCATCGGAGATGGATCTTATCACAAGGCGTGTGATAGACAGACTTGAAAACGGAAATGTCACCGAAGAGAAACTTGAAAAGTACGCTGACCCGGAT
>JAEEMP010000122.1 GCA_016283275.1 Lachnospiraceae bacterium | reverse complement strand
CTTACCCAAAAAGCCGGGATATTCGGAATGGTGGGCGGACAGGCTTTGGACGTAAAATGCGAGAAGACCGGCGAAGAACTTAACAAGGAAAAACTTCTTTTTATCCACGAAAATAAGACCGCAGCCCTTATAGAGGCGGCTTTGACGATCGGAGCGATATTGGGCGGTGCGACCGAAGAAGAGGTTGAAAAGCTCGATGAGATCGGTTCAAAGATAGGCATCGCTTTCCAGATAAGAGACGATATCCTGGATGTTGAAGGTGATTTTAAGGAATTCGGAAAGCCCATCGGTTCCGACGACGAAAACGGAAAGCTCACATACGTATCTCTTTACGGGCTTGAAAAGGCCAAAGAGGATGTTGAGAGATTTTCGGAAGAGGCTTTAAACGGCTTAAAGAGTTTTAAACACAGGAACGAGTTTCTGGAAACACTCGTGGAAGAACTTATAAACAGAAGAAAATAAGGTATCACTTAATGTATCTTGAGAAAATACAGACTGAAAACGATATAAAGAAGATCCCCGAAGATAAGCTTAAGGATCTTGCAACGGAAATACGGGAGTTTCTTATCGAAAAGATAAGTGTGACCGGCGGACATCTTGCTTCAAATCTCGGAGCTGTCGAACTTACCATGGCGCTCCATCTTTCGCTGGACCTTCCGAAGGACAAGATAATATGGGATGTCGGACACCAGTCCTATACGCATAAGCTTCTTACGGGGCGTAAAGACGGGTTTGATTCGCTTCGCCAGTACGGAGGGATGTCGGGATTTCCGAAGAGAAGAGAGAGCGACTGCGACGCATTTGATACGGGACACAGCTCCACATCCATTTCTGCGGGACTGGGCCTTGTAAAGGCAAGAGATCTTAAGGGCGAGGATCAGACGATCGTATCCGTCATAGGCGACGGCTCGCTTACGGGCGGTATGGCTTACGAAGCGTTAAACAACGCATCCAAGCTTGAGACAAACTTTATAATCATCTTAAACGACAATAACATGTCGATCTCCGAAAATGTCGGCGGGGTAAACAAATATCTTAACGGTATAAGGACCGCGGACAGTTATCTGGACCTTAAGGAAAGCATATTCTCAAAACTCATGAAGATGCCGGGCGGCGAAACATGGGTAAAAAGGATCAGAAAGACAAAAAGTACCTTAAAGAGCATGATCATACCGGGTATGTTCTTTGAAGATATGGGTATCACATATCTGGGTCCGGTTGACGGCCACAATATAAAGGCTATAAGGGAAGTACTGGCCGACGCAAAGAGAAAGAAAGGTCCGGTGCTTGTGCACGTGATCACAGAGAAGGGCAAAGGCTACGGACCTGCGGAGAGACATCCCGCAAGATTCCACGGCACGGATCCGTTCGTGATCGAAACGGGTATACCGAGCAACCCTCACAACAAGGCAAGCTACACCAATGTTTTTTCAACCGTAATGATAAAACTCGGTGAAAGAAACAGGAATGTATGCGCGATCACGGCAGCAATGGCCGACGGAACGGGTCTTAAGAGGTTTCGTAATGCTTATCCCGAAAGATTCTTTGACGTAGGCATAGCCGAAGAGCATGCGGTCACATTTGCGGCGGGACTCGCTGCGGGCGGGTTAAGGCCCATCGTATGTATTTATTCGTCGTTTTTACAGAGAGCTTACGATCAGATAGTCCATGATGTATGCATACAGAATCTTCCGGTCGTATTTGCCATTGACAGAGCCGGTATCGTGGGAAGCGACGGAGAGACGCATCAGGGTATATTCGATCTTTCTTTCCTTTCATCCATTCCCAATATGACCGTTATGGCTCCGAAGAATAAATGGGAGCTTTCGGATATGATGAAGTTCGCCGTTGCCTTTGACGGCCCGATCGCCGTAAGATATCCGAAGGGCGTGGCTTACGAAGGACTTGAAGAGTTCAGGGCTCCTATTGAATATGCGGCTTCGGAAACGATATATTCCGAGTCGGAGATCGCGCTCGTGGCGGTCGGAAGCATGGTAAAGACAGCAGAAGCGGTAAGAGATACATTAAAGTGCGAAGGCCATAATGTAACGCTTGTAAATGCGAGATTTGTAAAACCGATCGACGAAGATACGCTCTATAAGCTTTCGGATGATCACAGGATGATAGTCACGCTTGAAGAAAACGTATCATCGGGCGGATTCGGCGAGAAGGTAAGGGAATATCTTTCAAGGATAGGCTATAAAGGCGATATCATTACCGTGGCCATTCCCGATGAGTTTGTGGAACACGGAAATGTCGACATACTTAAAAAAGCCGTCGGGATCGATGAGGAATCGGTTCTTTTAAAGATCAGGGAGAAACTTTAATGAAAGAACGCCTGGATGTTCTTTTGGTCGAGAGAGGACTTTGCGCATCGCGTGAAAAGGCCAAAGCGGTCATCATGAGCGGTGATGTCTTTGTGAACGGACAGCGGGAAGACAAAGCGGGATCCGTTTTTGACCCCGAAAAATCAAATATAGAAGTGCGCGGCGAGAAATTAAAATACGTAAGCCGCGGCGGGCTTAAGCTTGAAAAGGCGCTTAAAGTATTTCCGATAGACTTAAACGGAAAGATCTGTATGGACATCGGAGCATCCACTGGCGGATTTACGGACTGTATGCTGCAAAACGGTGCCGTAAAGGTATTTTCAATAGATGTGGGGCACGGCCAGCTTGCATGGTCGCTTCGTAACGATGAAAGGGTCGTATGCATGGAAAAGACCAATTTCCGTTACACAAAGCCCGAAGATATCGGGGTTGAACCCGGTTTTGCAAGCGTGGATGTTTCTTTTATAAGCCTTACAAAGATACTCGAGCCTGCGGTTAACATAATTCGAGACAAAGCTCAGATGGTATGCCTTATAAAACCCCAGTTTGAAGCAGGCAGGGAAGAAGTTGGCAAAAAGGGCGTCGTAAGAGACAAGAAGGTCCACGAAGCGGTGATAACCCGCATAGTCGACTATGTCAAGACTATAGGTTTTAAGGTTCTCGGACTTGACTATTCGCCGGTCAAAGGGCCTGAAGGAAACATAGAATATCTTTTATATATCGAGAAGTCGGCCGACGGGGATTCGGTATCGGTTGACATAACTAAAACCGTTGAAGACGCACACGGAGAATTGGACAAATAAAATGGAACGTTTTCTGATCCGTACAAATGAATCAAAGGATGAAAAACTTGAGCTGACAGGAAAGATACGGGAATTTCTTATAAGCAGGGGGAAGACCGTAGCCTTTGAACTGATCGACGAAAAGCGTATCCGCGAAGAAGAAAAGGCTGTAAGGTTTAAGGACGGTGAAGAGCCCGATCTTGTAATAGTGCTCGGCGGCGACGGTACAATGCTGCGTGCGGCAAGAGACTTTATGTTTGAAAAGATACCGCTTATCGGAGTCAATTTAGGGTCGCTCGGTTATCTTACGGAAATCGAAAAGGACCATGTGATACCGGCTCTTGAAAAAATATTAAACGGTGATTACATGATCGAAGAGCGTATGATGCTTGAAGGGACTTTTGTAAAGGACGGTGTCGAGACCGCTCACGTAAGGGCGCTTAACGATATAAACGTCTTAAAGGATAATCCTTTCAGGGCGATCGGACTTAAGATCTATGTCAACGACAAATATCTCTGGGACTTCAGCGGTGACGGTATCATCATATCATCACCGACAGGATCGACCGGTTATAACCTTTCAGCCGGCGGGCCGATAGTGGAGCCCGGTGCGGATATGCTGGTACTTACGCCCGTTAGCCCGCATACTCTTATGACAAGAAGCATCATTCTTTCACCAAAGGATGTTATAAGGATAGAGCTTAAGGGCCCTGTGGGCGGGATGCCCCAGAAAGCAGTGGCATCGGCTGATTCCGCGAACAGATTTGAATTAAGCTCGGGAGACAGTTTTGTGGTCAAAAGAAGCGCCAAGCGTACCAAGTTTGTGAGCGTTGAAAGCTTAAGCTTTCTT
>JAEEMP010000121.1 GCA_016283275.1 Lachnospiraceae bacterium | reverse complement strand
TGTTCGATAATGATGATCTCGCTTGCGAGTTCGGATAACACAAGGAGCTGAAATGAAACGCACGAATTTTGGTGAAAAAATAAAAAAAATTCATTGGGGAATATGGCTTGTTCTGATAATTGTTATTGCCGTTATCAGACTTATTGTTATTTTTAGCGGACGTGACGGACATCACGTTGACGAAACGTGGAGCTACGGATTTGCCAACAGTTATTATGATCCCTATGTCTATACGGATAACAAAGTTGGAATAACATACGGACCTGAGGGAGTCAAGAATCTGGGGCTTTGGGTTTCGGCAGAAGTTTTTGACGATTACATCTCCGTATCTCAGGAACAGCGCTTCTCGGTCGGCTCGGTCATATACAATAAAGAAGAAGATCTAGGACCTCTTCTTTATGAATTGATTCTTCATTTTATATGTTCATTGTTTCCGGATACATTTTCATGGTGGTATGCATTTGCATTGAATCTTTGCCTGTTCATTCCCACACTTGTTTTTGTTTATCTTATTTCTCATGAGATTACGAATTCAAAGATCTGCGGTTTTATCTGCACGGTTTATTATATTTTCTCGGGCTGCGGAACAGGCGCTTTCCTTTATCTTCGTGTATATTCGCTTTTTACTTTTCTTTCGGTGGTGCTGTTTTATCTGGTTGTCAGATTACTGAAATATAAGACGGAAAAGTTTAATAAGCTTTTCTATATCCTGCCTGTAGTATGTTTTCTTGGATGCCTCACCCATTTTTACTACCTTGTGGTGGCTTTTCTGTTTACATTCTTCTGTGCGATTATGCTCCTGATAAAAAAGAGATGGATGGATTCAATAAGGCTTTGCTATGTTATGCTTTATTCGGTCATGGCTTATTTCGGAATATATTTTCAGGCCGTTCATATGCTCCTACCGTATTCCGTAGGCGATGCCAAGGTCGCAACTTATTCATTTCCATATACATGGGAACTTGCTACGGCCAATATGCATTTTTTCATGGGAACCGTCGGTTTTTATATTAATATCACGAAACTTTATCTTTTGATTGCAGCGGGAATATTGTTTTTTGTTATAGCTTTCATGGGACTTCTTGTTTTTCTTTTCAGAAACGAACATTGGATGAAGTCGCTTATGAATAACCTGAGATCGTTTTTTGTAAAAGTGGGAAAGAGTATTTCCGGATTCTTCCGAACCATTGATTCGTCCGCATTTATCGCACTGCCCGTGTGCATTGCATATATCATGATTCTTCCCAAATCAGCCTCATTGGTATCCATGGGATTTGTTGAAAGATATTTTTTCCCCGGCATGGCTATATTCCTTATCTTTTATGCTTCCGTGGTATCCAAGGCGCTTTTTTTCACTAAGCCTTCAAGCAAGCACCGGTTCGTGATGACCGTGGTTTTTGTGTTGATCATCGGTTATCTGGACTTCCGTTCCAATTATTTTACCAATGATTTTAAATTCCTTGATTCGGGTGACAATGAACTGGCCGAAGAATTAAAAGGGCGTGATGTTTATATCGTCGTTGATAATATTGCCCGTGACATGACATGGTTATCCTCAATTTTAAGAGATGCGGACAATATATACATTGATCATACAGTAAAGATTGAATCGGGAGAATATGATATCCCGGAATTGCCGGAGGATTGTCTTGTACTTCTTAACTCCAGGGGGTTTTTGATGGAAGATGAAAACGGAAACCCTATTACCGAATATGAAGTTACCTCGAATGTGACCAAACCTCATCTTTTGAAGACAACTCGTCAGTTTACGGATGAGATTGGAGATAAAAACGGCTGTTCATATATCATTATCGGAGAATATGACAGCTTTATCGGTGATTTAAGATTATATGAACGAAGAGAATAATAATACTTATACAAGATCATATATCCTCGGGTGTGGCTGTTCTTTCTTTTTCCCGGTCATCATTATTTCCGTCGCTTATTTATTGCTTGGAATTTATCCCGGTGGGGAATATACTCCGCTGATCCTGGATCTTAGTTCGGAGCATTTTCCGTTTTATAGTTTTCTGAACAGTTCTGACGGTATCTGCAGTCTTTTCTATCAGGATCTCGGCGGACTCGGAGGCGGCATCATCAATTCTCTTCAGATGTATACCGGTCCGTTTGTTTTGGTATTTGCTCTCGTGCCTGATCTTTATATACCGTATGCAGTCTGGGGTATGATCATTTTTCAGATTGGTCTTTGCGGTCTTGCGGAATATATATATCTGAAAAAAGGTTATCCGAAGCATCCCGGAGTGATCGGACCTTTATCGCTTTCCGTTTGTTATTCGCTTATGAGCTGTGCGGTTATTTATACGATTGTTCCCGTGTGGCTGTGGGGTATTGTATTTCTTCCTCTTGTTTCATACGGACTGGATAAACTGATCGATGAAGATGAAGCGGGCAGGTTCATTCTCTTTCTTTCATTGTCAATCGTTTTCAATTATCTGACTGCGTATATCATCATCATTTTTACTTTTATCTATTTCCTTTACAGGATGTATATCGGGAAAAATTCATTCGGGATATTTCTTTCCCACTTTAAAAGGTATTTTATTAGCTGTGTCGCATCCGTTTGTCTTACTGCGGTTTCATGGCTTCCCGTTTTGTGTGATCTGATCATCGGAAAAGCGGAAGAGAACAGACATCCCATGCTTGGCCTGACCAGAAATCCCTTTGCCGTCATCGAACAGCTTTTTATTCCGAATTATGAGGGACTTGGCAGATACTCCCTGCCTTGTGTTTTCTGCGGTTTTGTTCCGCTTGTTCTGTTGCTCCTTTTCTTTATTAACAAAAAGATCGATGCAAGGAAAAGAATAGCGGGACTTGTGATCATCTGCTTTTTTATCGTTTCCTTCAGCGTCGGATTTCTTGATATCGCCTGGATGTTTTTTGCTGAGCCTAACGGTTATCCTTCGAGATATTCCTTTGTCCTTTCATTCTTTGTGATCCATTTTGCGGCATGTGAACTGAAGGAATCTGAACATTCCGTATTGCTCAAACCTGTTGTCTCCGTACTTATTACGGTGATTGCAATTATCGA